>CAYQTO010000029.1:2861-27391 GCA_964420455.1 uncultured Candidatus Sumerlaeota bacterium
GGATCCGCCGCGTCCCGCTCCAGATGGTCCGCCGCCAGCCTCAGGATCTGCTCCTCGGCACCCTGTGTGATGTCCGCCGCCGACGACAGCAGGCGGAACGGGCAGATCACCTCCGACCGGGCCACAGGGCCCGCCACGCTCTCCGTGCAAAGCCGCCATTCGAACTCCGCCAGCGGCTTCGCCTTCCCCTCCACCACCCGCTTGGTCAGCGCGTCCCACTCGTCATAGGTCCGCAGCACTTCGTCGTCGAAGTTGATGTTGAAGGTGGCCGTGTTCGGCCGTCGGATGTAGAACCATCGTACCATTGGCGGTTCGTAAATCTCGAGCGCCGCCGCCGGCGTCGCCGCCGAGCCCGTCGACGACGACATCTTGGTCACCCCCGACATGCCCACGAACGCGTACGGGATATACGACGGCGGATGATGCCCAAAGATCTCCGCCACGATCTCCTGCCCAACGGTAAAGCTGCTCCCCGGCGTCGAGTGGTCCTCCCCTCCCGGCTCGAAGTCCACCCCCTCGTGCCTCCATCGCATCGGCCAGTCGACCTTCCATACCAGCTTGCCCGAGGTCTTCTCCCGCAGCCGGAACGCCCCCTCCTCCCCGCAAGCGCACCGATACCGCACCTCCGTCGTTTCCCCGTCCCAGCCGGTCACCTCCGTGTCGTCCTTGCCGCATGCCTCGCAGTAGACCCGAAACGGGTAGTAGGCCGCCCGTCGTTCCTCAAGGGGTCGTTCGTCCCCTCCCTTCGTCTGGTACCTGGCCAGGATGTCAAAGATCTCCCCCCGGCGGTTCATCGCCGTCACAATGCTGTCCGTGTACGTTCCCGCGGGGTACTCGCGCGACTGGCGGATGTACCGCGGCCGGATCCCCAGCTCCTCCGCCGCATGGATCAACTCGCTCATGTAGTAGTCGGCGTATGACTCGTGTTCGCCGTGAGGGTCGGGCACCTGGGCGAGCGGCTTGCCGATATGTTCGGCGAAGCTTTCCGGCACCCCGGCCGGCACCTTGCGCAGCCGATCGTAGTCATCCCACGAGTGAATGTGCTCCGCGTCGAGCCCCCGACGGCGCAGTTCCTCGCACACCAGATGAACCGTCATGATCTCGCGAAGGTTTCCCAGGTGCACCGGCCCCGAGGGGCTGATCCCCGACGCGCACACCACCCGCCTGTCGCCGGGGCGCCAACCCGCCACCGCCCGCTCCACCTTGTCCGCCGCCTGAATAATCCAGTGGTTGATTTTCGCCGCCATCTTGCCGCTACTATCCTCCTCGAAATGGGCGCGGATCATTTGACCGCCAAAGCAGCCGTGCAAGGATGATGTCGGCCGGGCTGAACCCATCCCCGTCGTCCCCGCTCCAATTCCCCCGGGATTCCCCATGAGCGACTGGAACGCGCCCTACCTTCCCCCCCTCCCGGAGGCCATCGCCGACCGCGTCCGCCGCGCCGGCGCCCTCCCCCAGGAAATCGCCCCCGGCCGCGACTGTCCCCTCGGCCTTCTCCACCGCCTCGGCTGGGCTCTTCTTGATCACTCCAACTGGCCCGCCTCCCCCTTCCACAATCCCCTCGTCAGCTATCTCATAGACCGCCGCCGTCTCACCGGCCTCCTCTTCGACTTCCTCGGCCTCAGCCCCTGGCTCCTCCTCCTCGCCGCGGAATCCGTCCTCCTCGTCCACGCCGCCCTCTCCGTCCGGCACCTCGGTCACGTCCTCCAGTTCGCCCTTCTCCAGCTTCTTCTGCTCCCCCTCCTCTCCTGCCTCGTCTCCATCGCCGCCGTCATCGTCCATTTCCATCGCGCCACCGGCCGGTTCCCCCTCGAGGAGATTTCCGTCACCCGCATCAACGACGACGAAATCCTTGCCGGCCTCACCCTTCGGCCCGTCCTCGTCCAGGTCGCCGCTCCCCTCCTCGCCGGCCTCGCCAGCATCACCCTCCTCCTCGGCTTTACCTTTGCCCAGTTCGTCCACAACTCCCTCTTCAGCCTCCTTACCGTCGTCCTCCTCCTCGCCATCGTCTTTTACCGCAGCTACCTCCTCGTCCGCTTCAACGAGTTCGCCTCCCTCCGCGCGATTCGCGCCGTCGTCTTCATCCCCGGCGCCAGCATCGCCTTTCTCCGCGCTGTCCGCGACGTCGTCTTCCCCTGGGCCCTCATCCCCGTCGCCTTTCCCTTCGTCATCGTTGGCGCCTTCTGGATCCAGCAGTTTACCGTCATCTTCTTCTATTTCGTCGTCCTCGTGCCTCTCCTCGGCATCCTCTTTCTCCACGCCTTTCCCTCCATGCTGCGCACCTACAACAACGACCTTATGTACTGGGTCCGTCATGCGCATCGCCATTGGACGATCCGCACGGGCGAGGTCGCGCCGGCTGTCCCCGCCTCCCTCTTTGCCCCTTGGAAGCTCGAGAAGCGGTTGCGCTAGACGCAGACGCGGCGGCCGGTTACCGGCCGCCGCGCAAAGTCCTTCCACCTGGTTGTCTGCAATTACGGAGTAGCAGTCGTCGTGTCCGGAGCGGCCTGCTTCGCCTGGTCCATGCGCACCCGCGACTTCAGCGTCTGGTCTGTCTGGATCAGCGCCTCGTTCATCGCCGCCCGGGTCGCCTGGCCGAGCGCGCTCGACGCGAACGCCGCATCGCCACCGCCCACGCCAAACACGCTCACCCCGCTCGTCGCCGAAACCGTCGAGAAGGTTCCCGAGGCCGGGAAGCCCCCCACCAGCCGTCCGCTTCGCCCGTCCAGCACCTCCACATCGATGGTCACCATCCCCGTCCGCTGCATTTCGCTTTGTTCCATCGATGGGTTGGCGATCGCCGTAGTCGAGCCCACCGCCCGTGCGGTTCGGCTCCCCGTGTAGTACCCGATGTTCTGGATCCCGCGGCCGAGCGCCCCGAGGGATCCCCCGCGGTTCGATTCGTTCTTTTCCGCCGTCTCGTTGAACTCCGTCACGGTGCCGCGGATGATGAATGGGCCGACCTCGCCCTCGTTCAGCTCGGTCGTATACGTTCCGTCGCCGTTGCTGATCACCGTCCGCGGGTCGGCCACGACGATGTTGCCCCCGCGGGTCAGCGCCGTCCGCAGCTGCGCCGCGACGCCGCGACCGGTCTCGGAACCGGGTCCGTAGGTCGGCGCTGTCGAGGCGCTCGCCTCCGTCCCTCCACCGCGAAGCCCCGAATGGTACCCAAACCACGAGCCCGCCGGCTCCGGCGCGCGCGCCGTCCGCCCACCCCCCGACGTGATCCCCGTCGTTCCGTCCTCGAACGTGTCCACCACCACCACGTAAATCGGCGCACCCGGATCAAAGGGCACCGAGGCGATGTCCACCTTCGTCGATTCCGTCGTTCCTTCCTGTGCCCGGGCGCTCGCTGGATCCACCTTCGCCGCGCAACCCCCCAGAATCACCGTGCCCCCACACAACAGGCCACACGCCACAACCAGCGCTTTCGCGTTCATGGCAACCCTCGCGTCAAGAATTGAAGAAAGACAGTTCCCCCAGAGTGCCGGGGCCCCGCAACGAAATTCCCACGCCGTTCGGATCCCGCGCCCCGTCTCGAGTCATCCCAGGGGGGCAAACGGCAATCCGGGGGGGCACCGCGGGGGTGGCAGCTCCCAGCCCCCCTTCAGCGCTACTCGATTCCCCCCTGGATCCCGATGTACACGCAGAAGAACACCCCGATCCAGATCACATCCACAAAGTGCCAGTACCACGACGCCGCGTTCAGCGAGAAGTGCCGCTTGCGGTCGAAGCTCCCCAGTTCCAGCCGCGCATACACCAGAAACAGCAGCAACAGCCCCGTGATCACGTGCGCCCCGTGGAACCCGGTGATCAGGTAGAACTGGGTGCTGAACACGCTCGTATCCGGGAGGAAACCGTACTTGTTCATCAGGTAGCCCCACTCGTAACCCTGGAGCGCGAGGAACGCCAGCCCCAGCACCAGCGTCAGCATCAGCCAGTTCTTGCACAACGCCCGGTTTCCCGCGAGCAGCGCCTTGTGCCCGAACTCGCACGTGAACGAGCTGATCACCAGCACGATGGTTCCGAGCGCCGGAATCAGCAGATGGATATGTGGCGTCCCGGCAGGCGGCCAGCTGAGCCCCGCGTTGTCATACTGCCAGATCACGTAGAAGTAATGCGCGAAGAACGACCCGAAGATTGCCGCCTCGGAAATCAGGAAAAGTTTCCACGCCATCGACAGCGTCTGGTTCCCCCAGGCGATGTCGATCCCCAGCTTCTCCTTGATCACGCTCGCCGCCCAGCCAACCGCCGAGACACCGGTCAACACCCCACCAAGCCCCAAAAGAGCCCAGCCCACCGACTGCGCCGCCGCCTGCATCCCACCCGGAAGGATCTCCGGGTGAAACAGGATCAGCCCCGCCAGCGGCAGCAGCCCCACCCCGGCCGCCAGAATCAGCGGCCAGATACTCGGGTCCGGCATGTGAATGTGGTCTTCTTCCTCGAGAAAGACGACCTTTGGTACCGTGCCATGAACGTCAGCCATCGTTTGCGATCCCTTGAGCGTGTTGCGATTGAAGGGCCATCCAAGGCCCGGGGACAGCGCGGGGGAGCATCGCCCTCCCGCCGCGGAATGCAAGGGCGAACCCCGCCCTCAAGGCGTCCGGTACGCCTCCTTCAACGCCGAATGATCCACGTCCTCCTGCTCCTGCGCCGCTTCATACTGCTCCCGTGTCGCCGTCGTGAGGGTGTACACCATCCGGATGCGATCCACCCCGTCCTCGATCCCATCATTGAACGCGTATTCCACCGGGAGCGTGTATGACTCCCCGGGCCCGATCTTCTGCATGTCGAAGCAGAAACATTTGCGCAGCACCAGGACCTCGCTCGAACCCGCGGAGCGAGGATACACGTCGTGCACCGGCCGGAAGTAAATCGTATCCCGTGAAAGGTTCGTGAACCGGTAGTCGTTAATCTCGTACTGGTTCACCCGTGTCGTCTGGCGCGATTCGTTGACGCTGAAGGCAATCGGCAGGTCTCCGTTCACCTGCGCGGTGAAAATCACCTCGAGCTCGCGGCCCGCTTCCTTCCCGGGCAGCAGCAGGTCCTCCGGCGCGATCGCCGTCGCCGGTCCCGAGGCCAGCAGACCCGCTTCTTGGCCGGCCCGCACCAGCAGCCCCGCATTCGCGTAGGCGAACCCCAACAACGCCGCCGCGAGCGCCCCCGCCACCAAAAGCCACAAGCCTGCATTCTTCCGACGCCCGCCCAAACCCGGCAGCCGCTCGTCCACCGCCATCCCCTCGTGCGTCATGTCCGCCATGGCATCCTTCCCTCCATAATCATCACGGCAGCGGCACTCGCACCGCCACGTCCACCATCATCGCGATGAACAGCGCGAACAGATACACAATCGAGTAGCCGAAAAGGCCCCAGTACTGACGCGACGTGCGCTCCTGCAAAGACAGGATCGACTTCCACACAAAGAACCCGCCCAGCAGAACCGCTGACACCGTATAGACAAGCCCTGCCTCCGCCCACACCAGCGACAGGCTCACGCCGACGAGCACCACCGAATACACCGCCATCTGGCGCAGCGTCGCCGCTTCCCCCGCCACGTTCGGCATCATCGGCAACGGGTTCGAACGGTAATCATCCTGGAGGCACAACGCCAGTGCCCAGAAGTGCGGCGGCGTCCAGAAAAAGATCACCGCAAACATCGCCAGCGGCACCCACGTCATCCCGGACGCGTCCGCCGCGGCCGCCCACGCGATCACCGGCCCCATCGCCCCGGCAGCCCCACCAATCACGATGTTGTGGGGCGTCGACGGCTTCAGCACCAACGTGTAGAAGAACGCATAGAACAGGATCGTTCCCAGGGCCAGCGCCGCACTGAACCAATTGAAGAACACCGCGAAGATCGCCGTCCCCACAAGGCCGATCGCCACCGCAAACACCAGTGCGTTCAGGGGCCTCATGCGCCCGCTCGGCAGCGGCCGTTTCTTCGCCGTCCGCTTCATCAGCGCATCCCGGTCCCGCTCCAGGTACTGGTTCAGCGCATTCGCCGAACCCGCCGTGAGGTACAACCCCGCCAGCACCCCCAGGAACGCCAGCGGCTGCGAAGTTAGCGAACCCTCCCACACGAGTCCCGCCGCCCCCGTGATGATCACCAGCAGGCAGATCGTTGGCTTGGTCAGCGACAGGTAGTCCTTCACCACGGATGGCTGGCGCTCCCTCGCGGCGAGGCTGCCAGAGGGCATGGCCACGGCCTCAGGCATGGCGCACCGCCTTGCCCGACGGAGCAGGGGGGGCGGCCGCGCGCGCGGTCCCTTCCCGCATCTCCGCCACCGCCACCTCCGTCAGCACCGGATGCCGCGTGGTCTCGTACACCACCACCAGCGCGTTCAGAAACAGCACAAGACCGAACGACTGGTGCGTCAGCGCCAGGTGTGCGTGCCCGCCAAACAGCAGCGTCAGAATCCCCAGCACGATCTGGAACGTCACCACGGCAAACAGCAGGCGCAGCGCCCATCGGCCGGCAGCGCTCGTCTTCACCGTCAGGCAACGCATCGTGAACAGCAGGATCGCCGCGGCCACCGCAAACGCGAACCAGCGATGCAGGAACTGGATCAGCACGATGTTCTCGGTCAGGTTGCGATACAGGCCGTCCCCCTCCGTCCACATCCCCGGCGGCACCAGGTACTCGCCCATCAGCGGCCAGGTCGAAAACGCATAATGCGCGGAGCCCCCACCAGCCACCAACCCGCCGAGGAAAATCTGAACCCCGATCAGCCCATACACCGCAATCGCCCAGCGCCCGATCCCGTGCCGTGGCCTCTCCTGCGACGGCACCGGCGGATGCACCATTCGCATCAGCATCCAAACCACCAGGCTCGTGAACAGAAACGCCGTCGTCAGGTGCGTCGCCAGCTTGATCGGGATCAGATGGAGCCACACCAGGATGCCGCCAATCACCGCCTGCGAAGCGAGCAGGAACAAACCACCCACCGCCAACAGCCCGATCCGCCGCCGAATGCTCCCATTCAACAGCGCCACCGCAAGAAACACCAGATAAACAACGCCGATCGTCTTCGCCAGCGCCCGGTGCGACCACTCGATCCAGAACATCCGCTTGAACGGGGCAATGTCCAGCTCCGCCCCCTGCAGGTACTGTGTCTTCCCTGCAATCGTCATTTCCTCAACAAAGATGTTCCGGAGCACCTCCCACCCCTCGTCGGTTGTTGGGGGAAAAATGCTTTGACGCTCGCGCACCACCGCGCCGGTCGCGTCCACCGTGCGATCCACCGTGAAAAACGGCCATTCCGGGATCGAAAGTCCCGATCCCGATACCCGGACATACCCACCGAGTGTCACCATGGAAAAGCACATGACGACCAGCGTGACCAGCAAGGCGGAGGTAATTCTCTCAATCTTCATCGGGTTTGATTACGGCTCTCTCTCGTTGGAATCGGCGAGTGGGTGAGGGGTAATGAGGGCGAAACCGGTATCTCCGGCTGGTACCCCGGTCCTTTCCGGCCCGTATCCGAGGAGGCACTGGACCCGTGCGGCCCTCGGAGCGACCCGGACAAATTACTGCATATCCCGTTCCGTCAGCGCCTGAATCGCGAGGTCCACGGGGATGCGCTCCTCGGTGTACGGGTTGATTGTGACCGTGCTTCCGCCGGCCGAGGCCTCCGGCAATGAGGCCAACTGCTCCGGCGTGTTTTCCTCCCAACCCACATCCGACATGAATTCCTTGTGAATGTAATGCCCCACAGCGAACATTTCTTTTGGGTTAAGCGAAACCTGAAACGCCGGCATGTTGTTGCCGACGCCGTTCACCAGCGATTCGTACATCGCCACGCTCGACCTCCCGTTGATCCATCCCTCGCGCTCGTGGAAATTTCTCGGCACACGCGCCAGACCCTGACCCGCCGCGCCGTCGCCGTAGCCCTCCGCCCCGTGACACGTCGCGCAGTTCAGGTTGTACACCCTCTCCCCCAGCGTGATCAGCTCCTCGTTTGGCTCCGTCGCCAGACTCCGGTAATTGAAGACCTCCTGCTCGTCTTCCTCCGGCTTGTCCGGGGTGTAGTACGCCCCTTCCCGCTCGCCCACCGTCAGACCATACTGGAACGGGATCACCACCACCAGGTAGATCAGGTACACCCCCACCGCCGTCAGCAGAACGAACGCGATGGGATTCGTCGCTTCCTTCCGCGTTGCCGTGCCGCCGTGCGAATCATGCATGGAGGTAGTCTCCGTTGATGCTGTTGAGGAGGTCTTCCTTGTCCTCCACCGGGAGGAGCGACGACGCCCCGAGCGCCGAAAGCGTGCTCCATCCAAACAAGCCCACCGCCCCGGCGAAGGTCAGCACGTTCACCACGCTCGGCAGGGTCAGTTCGCTGTAATAGGCCGGGTAGACAATCCAGTAAATGTCCAGCAGTTGTCCCAGAAGGATCGACGTGCAGCAGATCGTCTGCGCCACCACGTTCGTCCGCAGCGGCGGCGGCATCAGCAGAAAGAACGGGATCACCCACTTCAGCACCGGCAACGCGAGCGTCACCACCACCCAGCCCTCCTCGTAACGCTTCATGAAGAAGAACGTCTCGTCGTACAGGTTCGCGTACCAGATCAGCATGAACTGCGAGAAGCCGATATAGACCATGAACGTCGCGAAGGCCATCACGTAGGTGCCCATGTCATACATGTGGCGCCCCTTCACGTGCTCGCTCCGCGCCCGCAGGTGGAACATGATCAGCATCATCAGCGAAATCGCCGCGACAAACGCCCCCGAAAACATGTACACACCAAACATCGTCGAGAACCACTTCACCTCGATCGACATGATCATTTCCCAGGAATAGATCGAGAAGACGAAGCCGAAGAAGATCAGGAAAAGGATCGAGTTGCGCAGCCGCGCCTGGGCCACCGGCCCGTCCGCCTCCGGCGACGGACGCCGCGAGGTCCGCACCAGCACCAGCGTGATCAACGTCAGGATCGCGATATAGATCGGCGTCTTGATGATCGAAACTCCCGGCGAAATCCACCACGCCTTCGCCGTCCCCTCGTACACGTAGTCGCTCCAGGGATACGGCCACAACTCGCCGTGGAACCTCGAATCCGCCCACGGGTACAGATAATAGATCCCCCCCAGCGCCACCAGCGGCAGCAGGAAACCCCCGCGGTAGGCAAACGCCGCGATCGCCTCCGGAATCCGCTTCATCACATAGAACCACTTCGCGCTCACGACATACTGAATCGCCAGAAACGCCGCCGCACCCATCGCCAGCATCCAGACAAAAAGACCCGAGACAAAGAACCCCGCCCACGCGTTCTGACGCGCCTTGGCGTCCCCCACCACGAAGGCCCCGTAGGCAAACGCCAGAGCCCCCACCACCGCCAGCAGCAGGCACGCCAGCGGAAGCCACGACGGCACGCGCAGCGGGCCCGGATCGACAACGTTCTTGACGTGATGTCCGTGCATTAGCCGCCCTCCTCCTCGTCCGCATTCAGGGTGAACACCGACTGAAGGTTCATGATTTCTTCCCGCGAGCGCGGCTTCGGATCCCGTGACTCCGGGTCCAAGCCCAGCCGGTTCGCCGTCTCCAGCAGGTCCTCCGTCGGATTGCCCGCAATGCCCAGAGCCCGCACGTAGTGCACAATCGCCCAACGGTGCTCCTCGGCGATGCGCTCCGCGTAGCCCGGCATCTGGCCCTGCCCCAACATGATCGTGTGGTAAATCTGGCCGTCCTTCCAGTCGGAAATCTTCTCCGTATACAGCGACGGCGGAATCGGCATGCCCTGCTCGCGATGCACCCGCGTCGCCAAGCCGTCGCCCGCCCCCACCTTGCCGTGGCACACCGCACAGTGGATGTTGTAATACTTCTGCCCCGTCCGCAGCACCTCGCGCGTCCGCGGGAGCGGATTCACCAGCTCCTCCCCCGCACGCTCGCCCTCCGGCAACTCATACGGATACGGCGTGAAGTCCCCCTGCGGCAGCGTCCCCTCCGGCGG
This sequence comes from uncultured Candidatus Sumerlaeota bacterium, assembly GCA_964420455.1. Taxonomy (GTDB): domain Bacteria; phylum Sumerlaeota; class Sumerlaeia; order SLMS01; family SLMS01; genus CAYQTO01. The sequence goes on from CAYQTO010000029.1 coordinate 12,813, forward strand.
AGTCAGCATCGCCGAGCCCACCTTGAAGAAAGGATACGCCTCCTGGGGCTTCACCGCCGGGTTCCTATACATGTCGGGAAAGTACTGCAACTCGCGCTGCTCCGGGTCCGGCCCGCAGGCTGTCGTCGCCAGCAGCACCCCAACCAGAAGAACCAGCGCACCGATCAACCGTCCGCCACTCACGGCCTCACCTCCTCGAGCGGCGCCGCACGGAACACCACCCGCTCCCTCTCTGCGTCAATTCCGTCGATGATCTTCACCTTCAAGGCCGCGTTCTCTCTCAGGAACGCAATCGCCTCGCGCTCCTGCTCGTCCGACTTCACCGGAATCACGAGGATGAACCGGTCGTCCGTCACCCGCCGGCTTAAGACCACGGTCTTGGCCCGAGGATAAAGATTCGCCGCCACAAACAGCGCCAGCAGGTTCGTAAACCCCGCCAGCAGCACCCCCGTCTCGAACGTGATCGGAATCCACGCCGGCCACGAAACGAATGGCTTGCCGCCGATGTTGATCGGCCAGTCGATCGCCGACGTCCACGACTGGAACAGGAACCCCAGCGCCGCGCCGCCGATCAGCCCCGCCCGCGCCGCCGTCGCCACCCACGAGGGCTTCAGCCCCAGCGCGTCCTCCATCCCGTGGATCGGGTACGGGGAATACGCGTCCATGTTTGTGAAGCCCTTGTCCACCCGGGCCTTCTCGGCCACCGCCAGCAGATCGTGGCCATCGTCATAGAATCCCATCACGGCGGGGACCGGGATGCGTGCCATGGTCAGGTGGTCGCCTCCGAGGGATTGGTGGGCGGCTGTGGATCTTCCGGCAGGTCCGCCTCCGAGGGGCTGATCGCGTGGCCGTGCTCCTCCGCCAACCGCGAGCCGTGGCTCGGACTCGGCAGGGTCGCCTTCAACTCCGCGATGGCCAGTGTCGGGAAAACCCGCGAGAACGCCAGAAACAATGTGAAGAACAGCCCGAAGGAACCGATGGTCACCGAGATGTCCCAGATTGTTGCCACGTACAGGTCCCAGCTCGACGGCAGGAAGTCACGGCTCAACGAAATGATGAAGATGTTGTACCGCTCGAACCACATTCCGATGTTGACGAAGATCGAAATGATGAACATCGCCACCAGATTGCGCCGGATCGCCCGCGACCAGAACAGCTGCGGGATGATCACGTTACACGTCGCCATGATCCAGAACGGCAGCCAATACTCGCCGAATGGCCGATAAAGGAACTGGTACTGCTCGTACTCATGCCCCGAGTACCACGCGATGTAGAACTCCGACATGTACGCGTATCCCACCAGCCAGGACGTCGCCAGGATCACCTTGTTCATCAATTCCAGGTGCTGCAGCGTGATGTAGTGCTCGAGGCTGTATAACTTCCTCATGAGCACCAGCAGCGTGACCACCATGGCAAAGCCGGAGAAGATGGCGCCGGCAACGAAGTAAGGCGGGAAGATGGTGGTGTGCCATCCGGGAATGTGCGACACGGCGAAGTCGAAGGACACGATCGAGTGTACGGAAAGGACCAGCGGCGCGGCGAGGAAGGCAAACTGGCGATAGGCCCGCTCATAGTGGTTCCAATCCCGCGCGGAACCCGTCCAGCCGAAGCTCAGGATGCTGTAGATCGTCCGGAAAAACTTGTTCTTTGCCCGGTCGCGCGCCGTCGCCCAGTCCGGGATCAACCCCTGATACCAGAACAAAAGCGAGATCGAGAAATACGTCGTCACCGCGAACACGTCCCACAGCAGGGGCGAGCGGAAATTCACCCACAACTGGCGCTCCGCCGGATACGGCACCAGCCAGTACGCCACCCACGTCCGTCCCACGTGGATCAGCGGGAACACGCCGGCGGTCATCACCGCAAAGATGGTCATCGCCTCCGCCGACCGGTTGATCGACGTCCGCCAGTTCTGGCGGAAAATAAACAGGATCGCCGAAATCAGCGTCCCCGCGTGGCCGATACCCACCCAGAACACGAAATTAACGATGTAAATGCCCCAGCCGTTCGGGTTCTGGATGCCGAAGATCCCCAACCCGTAGAACAACTGGTAGATCACCGGCCCCACCAGCAGCAGCGCCATTGCCTGCGCCACCCCGAACGCCAGGTGCCACGGCAGCGACGGGAAACGCCCCATCGGCGCCAGCACGTCGTCCGTCACCTGCTCCATCTTGATGGAGGGCGACATCAGGTACTTTTCCTTGGGATCGAGCGCGAGACTCATCCGCTCTCCTTTATCCGCCGTTAGTGCGACCCATGGTCGTCATGACCGTGGCCGTTCTTTTGGTCGTCCCCGTGCGCCGCGTGCTCCGAGTGCAGCCGGTGCGACTGGTACTTGGTCCGGAAGGGCGACGGCTCGTCGCGGTTGCGCACCAGCGCCATGTACCGCACCGACGGCACCGTGTTCAGGTCCGCCAGCAACCCGTAGGACCGCGGGTCGTTGAACGCCCCCGCCAGCGCCGAGCTTCCGTCGTTCTGGTCGCCAAAGTGAATCGCCTGCGCCGGACACGTCTGCTGGCAGGCCGTCTTCACCTCGCCGTCGCGCATCGGCGTGCCCCGCTCCCGTGCTTCGTACTTTGCCGCCCGGATCCGATGCACGCAGAAGGTGCACTTCTCCATCACGCCCTTCGAGCGCGTCGTCACGTCGGGATTCAGCACCAGTTCGAGTGGCGAGACCACCTCGCGGCTATCGCTCGGCCCCGTCCGGTAATCCGAATACTGCCAGAAGTTGAACCGGCGCACCTTGTAGGGGCAGTTGTTCGCGCAATAGCGCGTCCCCACGCACCGGTTGTAGGTCATCACGTTCAGGCCCTCGTCGTTGTGCATCGTCGCGATCACCGGACATACCGTCTCGCACGGCGCGAGGTCGCAGTGCTGGCACATCAGGGGCAGATAAACGAAGTCCGGATCGTCCTTCGGTCCCCGGTAGTAGCGGTCGAGCCGAATCCAGTGCATCTCGCGCCCGCGAAGGACCTCGTCCTTTCCAACCACGGGCACGTTGTTCTCGATCGAGCACGCCACGATGCAGGCATTGCAGCCCGTGCACGCGTTCAGGTCCACGCTCATTCCCCAGTGGTGCCCCGCGTACTGGTGCTCCCTGGTCCACATCGAATCCGGATTCTTTCCCCACTCCACGTGGTTCGGGTACCCGTGGAGGGGATCCTTCTTCCATTCGTTCAGCGTCGTCTCGCCGATGATGGGACGATCATACACCGGTTTGCCGGACTCGTTGCGCTGGGCCCGGTCCGGCACCTCGCCCTTGCGCGCGTTCGTCATGATTCCCATGTGCGTCGGCGAATACAGGTAGTTGTGCCCCTGCACGTCCGCCAGCCGCGTGCGGCCCCGCGCCTTGGTCACCTCCACGGGAATGCCCGCATACACTGTCTCGCCGGCTGCCGTCCGGCCCAGCAGCCCGTTCAACGCCACGCCGAGCCCGTCGCCGATACCGCCAAAGGTCCTCCGGCCCCACCCCAGCATCACCGCCACCACCGACCCGTGCACCCCGGGCTGGATATACGCCGGGATCTCGATCGACGCATCCCCCGCGCTGATCGTCACGTGATCCCCGTCGCGAACCCCCAGGCGCTCCGCCATCGACGGCGCCATCGCCGCGTAGTTGTCCCACGCCACCTTGCTCGCCGGGTCCGGCACCTCCAGCAATTGCGGATTCACCATCGACGTGCCGTCGCCATGAATGTTCGACGGATACGCCACCAGCACCGTGTCCGCCGCGGCCGCCGCCACCGGAATCGCCTCCGCCAGCGAGCGCCCCGCCCGGAAGAACGCCTCCACCATGTCCGGCGACGCCTGCGCCATTGCCCGGCCGTCCGAACCCACCCGGTCCAGGACCCCCGCCTTCAGCACCCGCTGCCAAAAGTCGATGAACCGTGTCTCCTCGAAGTCTCGCTCCGCGAAGATCGTTGTTTCCCAGGTGGTGCGGACGAACTCGGACCAGTCCATCTTCACAGGCGCGAGCGCACCCGGCTCGAGCTCCGCCCTGTCGGTCGTCCCCGCGTCGTTCAGCCGCAGCTGCACCTCCGTCTCCGTCAGCGGCCGCTCGAACGCCGAGCTCCCCGCCTCCTGCAGGAAGGCCATCACCGATTCCTGCCAAGGGCGCGTCATGTACATCGGGTTGTCCGCCAGCTCGCCAAAGATCCGCCGGATCATCGGCTGCTGGACTGTATACACGCCCGCCACCGGCTCCGCGTCGCCCCAGCCCTCCAGCGAATGCGTCGACGGCGCCACCAGGTCGCACCGCGCCGTCGTCTCGTCCATCATGCTCGAAAGCGAGACCAGCATCCCCGCGTTGGCCATCGCCCCGGCGAAGTCCGCCGCCGCCGGCAGCGTATATACGGGGTTTACGTCATAAAGCACCAGCACGCTCACGCGGCCCGCACGCAGGTCCTCCAGCAGGCCCGCCATTCCCGCCGCCGATCCCTGCGCCTGCTTCGACGGATACGCTGCCACGTCGATGGGCCCCGCAAAGTTGCCAAGGATCGCGTTCAGGAACACACCAAGGAACGCCAGCCCGCGCTCGTTGTCCGTTGCCGCATGGAGGCCGTGTGTATAGACGATCGATCGCCCCGCGTGCTCCGCCAGCGACCGGGCAACCCGCTCGATCTGGGCCGCATCAATTCCGGCCTCCGACGCCACGCGCTCCACCCCGTACTCCGTCAGCAGCTCCCGCACGCCAGCCTGCGACGCAAACCGCCCCCGGTTGGGCACCGCGAATTCCTCCGGCCCGAACAGCAGCAGATTCGCCACCGCCAGCCCAACCGGCACCAGGTGCTCCGGCCGCGTCTGGTAGCGATAGTCCGCCGCCGTCCCCGAAAGTGTCGGGATCGGCTCGAACGCATAAACGCGCGACATTCCCCCCGGCGCATCCGGCAGCCGCCGCTTCGCGAAGTCCCGCTGGTACTGCACCGGGCTCGCCCCCTGCGCCAGCGGGTCCCCACCCAGCAGCAGCACCACATCCGCCTGGTCAAACTGATAGCGGGGCGTCACCTCGCGGCCGAAGGCCATGGCCACTGCCTGCCGCTCCTGGCCGTCGTTCAGCGGGTCGTAAACCACGTGCTCAAAGTTGGGCCCCTGCTCCAGGAACGCACGCACGAGCCGCTCGTTGCTTGGCCCGTGCACCGTCCGCGTCAGCAGCACCACCTTGCCCGTTGCGTTGCGGATCGCCTCGCCCACCTCGCGGTCGAGGTCCGCCAGGCGCGGGTCGCGGTCTCCATCCGGCCGGAGCGCTTCTCCCACTTCACCGTCGAAGCTCCGGTTGAGCCGCATCGGAAACCGCAGCCGGTCCGGATTGTAAAGATTCAGGATTTCCGCCTGCGCCCGGGCGTCGAGCGTTCCCTGGTTCAGCGGGTGGTCCGGGTTGCCCTCGAGCTTGAGCGGCCGGCCCTCCCGCGAGCGCACCAGCAGCCCCAGACCTTCCGGCCCCGCCAGCGTCGTCGCGTAGTAATTCGAAATCCCGAGGGTCACCTCCTCGGGCTTCGCCACGTACGGCAGGATCTTCTGGACCGGTCGCTCGCATCCCTGGATCATGGCGGCGATCGCCCCAAAGGCACTCAGCTTGAGGAACGTCCGCCGCTGCATCGGCGACAGGAGCTTCTCCTCGTCGCCGTCCGCCTCGAAGAACCGCTCGGGCTTCGCTTCGGGATGGAACTCTTCCTCCACCTGGCGGTGGAAGGCCTCGTCGCGCTCATACTCCGCGAGCGTCGACCAGAGGTCCATGTGGGGGGCGGGGCTTTGGCTTTCCGTCATGTTCTCTGGCGTTGGGCTCATTCGGCGGTATCTTTGGCCTCAGTAATGGCAGGTGCTGCACTCGACCGACGCGTTCTTGTTCCGCAACTGCACCACTCGGCCGTGGATGTATCGGTCGTTCGCGAACTCGTTAAGGCGCGCAAGAAGGACCCGCGCCTCCTCCGGGGCAAGGTCATCGTAGTACTTGTCGATGTGCGCCGCCGTGCTTTCCCAGCGCGACCATTCCCCACCGTCGTACTCCGCGTACTTCGCGTTCGCTTCCTCGATCTCCTCTTCCGTGATCGGCTGCTCGTGGAACGTCGGCGTATGGTTTACTTGGTCCACGTAGGTGTCCTGCCGGTGGCACTCCATGCAGGCGCCCATCTCGAGCTTCCGCCATTGTCCGACCACAGGCATGTTCTGGATCGGGCCGTGGCATTCCTGGCAGGAAACCCCCGCCGCCACGTGCCACTTGTGATTGAAGTAGGAGTGGTCCGGCAGGCGGTGGATGCGCACCCACGGCACGGGTTCGCCCCGCTCGTAGTACTCCGTCAGCTTCTGGATGTGCGGGCTGTCGGTCCGAACGATGGAGTGGCACCCCATGCAGGACTCGACCGACGGAATGCCTGCGTGAGCCCCTTTTTCCGCCTGGTGGTGACAGTACACACACTCCATCTGGAGCACGCCCGCATGGATCACGTGGCTGAAGGGGATTGGCTGTTTCGGAGCGTATCCCTCGTTGGAGAACACCCCGTAGAGTTGATAGACCCCAACGCCCATGATTGCCACGACGAGGAGGAGAACGCGCCAATACTGCCACATAGTTGGTAGGGTTGCCTTGCGTTTGGATTGGTGGGGCTCCGGGACTTTGTGAAAAATTTCACAAATTGCCCCGCTTCTGTTTTTCCCACTCAAGTGCGCCGCAAATCACACGCACAATCCCCCGCGTTGCGACTCCAATCCGCAGTCTGGATGCGAAAAATCCGGATTCCAAACGCCGAGGGCCTATATCTTGTACTAAAGAAGCGCCTTTTCGACACTCAAGATCCATATATTGCCTGTCTCCCACCCCTCCCTTTGCACAACAAACCCTTCCTCACACACCCCTTGCCGCCCCCACCCTTCCGCAGGCAACCATCCCGTCCCAAACACGCCCGACCCCCGCCCGGAAACAGCCCCATGTCCCTCGCCAGTACCGACTTCCTCCGCCCGATTCCCCTCGCGCCCCACTTCTCCCCGCGTCCCTGGGGGGGCGAGCGCCTCGCCACCGCCCTCCGCAAGCAACTCCCCCCGGAGGGAGGCCCCTACGGCGAAAGCTGGGAATTCTCCGACCGCCCCGAAGGCCGCTCCTCCGTCGCTCCTCCCCATCCCGCCGCCGGCACCCCCATCGCCCATCTCCTCCGTGCCCATCCCGGCCCCCTCCTCGCCCGCGACGCCGCACCGGACCCCCTTCCCCTCCTCATCAAGTACATCGATGCCGCCGGCGACCTTAGCGTTCAGGTCCACCCCGACGACGCCTGGTGTGCCGCCAACAACCACCCGGATCGCGGCAAGAGCGAGTGCTGGTTTGTCCTCGATGCCGCCCCCGGTACCCGCATCCAGTATGGCTTCCTCCCCGGCACCACCCCCGAGTCCGCCCGCGCCGCCCTCGAGCAAAATCGCTTCGCCGACGTCCTCCAGTTCCTCGACGTGCGCCCCGGCGATTTCATCACCGTCCCACCCCGCACCGTCCACGCCATGCTCGCCGGCATTCTCGTTTGCGAGATCCAGCAATCCTCCAACACCACTTTTCGCTTCCATGACTGGGACCGCCAGCCCCCCCGCGAACTCCACGTCGAGGAGTCCTTTGCCGTGTCCGAATTCAACACCTCGGCCCTCCCGCCGGTGCGTTCCTACGGTGCACCGGGAACCCGCCCCGAGCCCCTCGTGGAACTTCTCCGAAACGAGTTCTTTCGCGTTTGGATGGTGGATTTGCCCGCGGGTGCGGCGGCCGCCCTTGCCCCCCTCGCCGCTTCCGGTGGCTGGGTGCTCAACGGCGTCGCCGGTACCCCCACCCTCGAGGGCCCTGCCGCCGCCCCCCCCGTCGCCCCGGGCGAAACGTGGTTCCTCCCGGCGCGAATGATGGAAGCCGCCCCGTCCATCGTCGCCGGCCACCAACCCGCCCGCCTTCTTCTCTCTCAGAGTCTCGAGTGGTGAGGTCCTACAGCAGTTCGTCGAGCAGCTTCGCGGCCTTCGCCGCATTCCGTGTATCGTCGCCAAACATCGCCGCCTCCCCCTTGAGCGCGCTCAACAGTCGCTCGTCGAACTTGCCCCCCGTCTGCAGGTTGGCCACCAACGAGACCCGTTCGCTCATCGACATGAGCTGGGAGAACCGATAGAGCACCCGCTCCGCCTGGCGCACGTCGCCGTTGAACTCCAAGTGCACCAACTGGTGCTTGCCGTCCTTCTTCAGGTCCACCTCGAAACGCTTCGCCTCGCGTGGCTTGCCCGCCGGCTCGTAGTTGATCCGGATCGGGATCGCCCGCGATTTGCGCTGACCCGCGTAGGACCGCAGCGAAAAGTGGTTATCCCCTTCCTTGTCCAGCTCGATGATCACCTCAAACTTGCCGTGCTCCACCTTCCCGGTGAACTTGTCCTTGTCGCCGCGGACGATCACCTCGAGCGCCTCGTGGGCCTCGCCGTGGAGCCGCACCGTGGGGTGCTCCGCGATGGGGGGAATCGGCTCGAGCTTGGGCGGCGGCAACGGCGGCGGCGCCTGCATCCCCCCCGTTCCTTCCGCCTGAAGCACAATCTCCTCGAGCGTCGGAATCCGCTCGAAGCAGGAAAGACCCATCAGCGGGTTCGAGCGGTTCGTGTCCGACCATGCCACCACCCCCCTCAGCAGTGGCAGCTCCGGGTGGGCGATCCGCAGTTCGAAGAACCGATTGGCCATGGCAATATCCCGGTCGATCTTCGACCGGTCGTGGACCTCGACCATCGCCCCCGAGGCACTGAGGTTGGCCACGCGCACCGCCAGCGTGGTCGGTACGAAGGATTTCTCCGGAATGAGGACCTTCAGCGCGCCCGGAAAACTACAGGGCATGCGTTGCTCCCGCACCTGGTGCCCCGCCTGGTCCGGCTGTTCCAGCCGGTTCATCTCCGCCTCGTCGTCCGACTCCACCGACGCGCTGAGGATATCCTTTGGCGAGGGCCCCTCCATGGGGATGTGGGTCGCCGAATGGCGCAGGCCCGCCCGCGAATCGGACGGCGCCCCCGGCCCGGGAGCGGGCCCCGGAGGGGTGAACTGAAAGCCGGAACTGGAGGAACTCGAAGGCGAATGCCCAGCCATTCCGTGGGGCCTCGTGGGGGGTACCTTGGCGGTCCGGCGTCCGCGGGCCTGGCCCGCGTCGGACAACTTGCTGGGAACACACTCTGGGCGGTTGGTTGCCAGCTCCCATCCAAGTCATGACATCTAAGGGCAGCAGGCCCCGTTCCTCAATACAAACTTCCCCGGAGCAGGCCTTCCCTACGGTCCGAACTCCACCAATTGAGGTACGCGATTTTGCAGTCGTTCCACCACCAGCACCTCTCCATCCGCGCCTGCGCAAAAAACCAGATCAAACCGCCGCGTGAAATGCGCAAGCGCCTCCGCCGTCTCCAGCCGCGGCAGAACGACGCACACGCCGCCCCGCCGCAGCCCGTGAATCTCCCCCTCCCCGTTGCCAGACAAACTGACACGCCCCTGGAGCCCCGTCGTCACTCCCAGCCCCTCCAGCTGTCTCACAACCTCGTCGACCCTCCCTGCAGCCGCCGGCGCCGCGTCCCCATGGCGGGGGCCTGTCTCGCTGCCCAACGGCTCTTGCGATACTGCCGCCGCGCGGACCGGCACCCCACGGGTGTGAGGTCTCCCCCCGGCGATCCCACCCGGACCCGCTGTCCCCTCATCGCCCACCGTCTGCGACATGATTTCGCGCTCGAAAGCCGATTCCGCCTCGCTCGAGTCGTTTCCCAGCTCCGACGCCGTCTGCCACAACTGCCAGACGATCGCCGCCAGCGCCACCAACACCACGGCGATCGTGACGTATCCCCCCACCTCCGCCGCCACCGACCACATTTCCCCTTCCGAACCTGGAGGCACCGTATCCTCTGCCACCACCGCTGGAAATAACCACCATCCGCTCACCGCCACCTCCCCGGGTCCGTTGCCCTCTGTGTTCAGGATCGATGCCTCCTACTCTGACAACCCCTTCAGGGCGAGACCTAACTTCTCCGGTCGGGACCGGGAATTGCTGCCACCCTTCAACGATCCAAGGGACCACCATCCCCAATCCCAGACCACGCGTCACTGCAGGAGAACTCACCCATGCGGAACCTTCTCACCACGCTTGCCGCCTCGGCCCTTCTGGCCGCGGGCACCTCTACCGGCGCCTTCGCCTACGACTGCTCCGGCGCCACCAAGGCCGCCGCCGGCGATTGCTCCAGCCCCTGCGGCACCTCCGTCAAGAACGTCGCCGCCGGCGACTGCTCCATGAAGTCCGACTGTGGCGCCAAGGCCAGCGCCACCAGCCTCGCCTCCGCCGACGGCGCCGAACTCAACATGGCCCCCGGAGGCGCCGACACCACCACCGTCAAGATGGGTTACGGCCTCGACCACAAGGTCCCCGACTTTACCCTCACCGACACCAAGGGCCAGAGCCACAACCTCAGCGACTTCGCTGGCAAGCCCGTCATGCTCGTCTTCTACAACCAGAAGTGCCCCTACGTTGTCGAGGTCGCCGACCGCCTCAACAAGTTCGCCGAGAAGTACAGCGACAACGTGACCGTCCTCGGCATCGACGCCGGCATCAACAATTCACCCGAGGAAATCGCCTCCTACGCCGAGAACCGCAGCTTCCCCATCCTCGTTGACCGCACCTCCAACTCCGCCCGCAAGTTTGAGGCGACCCGCACCCCCGAGGTCTTCCTCCTCGATGGCGACGGCGTCATCCGTTACCACGGCGCCTTCGACTCCGGCCAGGGCAGCGCCGAGGACCGCAAGACCTACGCAAAGGACGCCCTTAAGGCCCTCATGAACGGCGAGACCCCCGATGTCCAGAAGACCAAGGCCTTCGGGTGCACCATCAAGTTCAACCCCGAGACCTCCCTCAGCGACGAGACCGCCAGCGCCGCCAACCCCGCCTGAGGCGCCTCCCCCCTCACCGCCAAACCGGCACGATCGGCGCTCCCCCACCCGGGAGCGCCGGTCCTTTTTCTGCCCCCCAACCCCCTTCCCGGAGGTCCCCATGCATCGACACCTCGCACCATTCCTTGCGCTCGCTGCCGCCTTCTTTGCCGCACCGGCAACAGCCGCCGAAACCAACGGCAACGACGCTAGCACGACCCCCACAGCCGCCATGACCGCCTTCGACTTTCCCGCCCCCGGCGAGGCTCCCGTCGTTGGCATCGACGACGTCAAGCACCTGACCCAGGCCCACGGCTCCGGCCTTCTTGTCGTCAACTTCTGGGCAACCTGGTGTGCCCCCTGCGTCGCCGAGCTCCCCTACTTCATCCGGGTCTCCAACGAATACGAACCCAAGGACGTTCGGGTAGCCGGCGTCTCCGTCGACCTCAAGAACGCCGTCGAGACCTCTGTCATTCCCTTCCTTCGCGAGCGCGACATCCCCTACCCTAACGTCGTCTATTATGGCGATCAGATGAGCATGATCGAGTTCTTCAGCGACGACTGGGAGGGTGCCATCCCGGCCACCTTCTTTTACGACCGCAACGGCCGCAAGGTGCGCGAAGTCCTCGGGCCCCTCACCTACGACGAACTCAAGGCCCACGTGGAAGAACTCCGCCCCCGGGATACAACCCCGGGATAAGAGCACAATTGGACATTCGGAGTCGCCCCGGAGGATAAGCGCACATTCGCATTCGCCCCGGAGGGGCGTTGCAATCGTAGCCCCGGGTTTCAACCCGGGGTTCCGGGGCACCAGGACATCCGGACCCCGTCAGCGGTTCAGCAACTCGCCGCACCCCCTCCGCGTGCCCAGGGAGGTGTATAGACACGCATCCCTGCCCTTTCCCTCGCCTTCCTTGTTTCCCCACCGGTCAGTCGATGTGGCGTGTTCCTCCGCCGAATCGCCTGATTCGCCCCGGAGGGGCGTTGCAATCGTAGCCCCGGGTTTCAACCCGGGGTTCCGGGGCACCAGGGCATCCGGACCCCGTCAGGGGTCCAGCAACAACCCGCCGTCACCTTACCTATCCCGAAAGCCGCGTCCCCGCCCATTGCCTCACTCCTCCCGGGGTCTCTTTCTCATCTCCTTGATTCCCGAACGGTGGCGTTTTTCCTCGAGAACGCGCCTCTTCACCGACCGCGGCGTCCGCGTTTGCGTCCGCGACTTGGGCCGGTGGTGCAAGGCCGCCAGCCGCGCCCGCAGCGCCGCCAACGCCGCCACCCGGTTGCGCGCCTGGCTCCGCTCTCTCCGCGCCACCACGACGATCCCCGACGGCCCATGAACCAGCCGCACCGCCGTCTCGTTCCGGTTGGCGTGCTGGCCCCCCGGTCCCCCGGCGGGAAACGTCTCCACCCGGCACTCTGCCAGCAGCTCCTCGTCGCTCCGATGTGGCATCCCCGTCACCGGTGATCCTCCTTTACAGAACACGCCCTGCGGCAAACGTTCCTGCTCCGAGCCGTGTCGAACCTACCCGGGGACTCTTCATCGCGGGCCGTTCCGCCTTGACCCTGACACCATCCCCCAAAAACGTCATCGAGTGACCCAATCAATGAAAATGCAAATTGCCATCCTCCCCCATCCGCTCGTCCCCCGGGCCCTCGCCTACCTGCTCCTTGCGGCCTTCACGGTCGGCACCCTCGCCTGTGGGAACCTGAACCGCAAGCCCCGCTACGATATCGGCGAGCCCCTCGAAATCGTCCCCTTCAAGCGCTTCGCCAAGCACGAAAACCGGGACTACATCCACCTTTTCAAGCACGAGGCCTACTCCCCCGTGGAGGAACCCCTCGACCGGCGGCTCTCCCCCTCCCAGCTTGACGTCCTCGAGCGCCACGGCCAGCCCCAGTACATCCGTACCGGATTCCAATCCCACGGCGGCGAGATCGTCGACGAGTGGGCCTACTGGGACCGCGAGATCATCGTCCAGTTCGTTCAACGCCAACTCGTCTGGGAAGGCCCCCTCACCGACATGGACAGAGTCCGCATCCGCTACGGCTATCCCCGCCGCCGCTGGGTCCAGGACACCTTCGCCGGTGCCCGCCGCGACATCTGGGACTATCAGGGCTTCCTTCTCGACAACCGCGGCATGCTCGTCACCTTTACCGACGAAAAACTCGTCACACAGGACTACTATTGATGCGACCGACCGCCGCCGGCTGGGCCGCCTCCCTCCTCGCCGCCGCCATCGTTCTCGGCACCGCCGGTTGCGCCGGCACCCCCCAGGAGCGCCTCGTGGCCGAGCAGCGCCAGCAGGCCCTCGACCACCTTGTCCGTGGCCGGGAACTCAAGTCCCAGGGCGACCTCGTCCTCGCCCGCGACGAATTCCTCCGCGCCACCCGCCTCTCCCCCCGCCCCGCCGCCTACTACGAAGTCGCCAATACCCACTATCAACTCGGCAACTACGGTCAGGCCCTCCACTTCTACGACCGCGCCCTCGAACTCGCCCCCGACTACGCCCTCGCCCGCACCGAACGCGACCTCGCCCGCCTCCAGCTCGACAAGGTCGACCCTGCGCCCCCCCGCGAGACCGCCCGCACCAACGAACAAACCACCACCGTCGCCCAAGTCCAGCAAAACCAAGACGATTCGACCCCCGCCCCGGAAGCCGTGGAGCCCGACACCCCCCCAACAACCGAGGCGCCCCCCGAACGCCGCCGCCCCGTCCGCTCCTCCGGCAGCGACCCCTTCGGCGGCATCGCCGACGCCATCGGTGGCCTCTCCGGAACCGACCAGGCCCAATACGGAGGCTCCGCCGACGACGTTGACCTCGACGAGGCCCGCGCCCTCCTCTTTCCCGAACTCGCCGACGGCGCCCCCTTCGACCCCGACGAGGAACTTACCCTCGCCGCCGAGGCCACCGACGGCGGCCGCTTCGACGAGGCCGCCCGACGCTACCTCCGCCTCGTCACCGAAGACCCCTCCAACCCCGCCATGCGCCTGCGCTACGCCGGCGCCCTCGCTCGCTCCGGCCGCACCCGCCGGGCCGCCACCGAATACGAACGCGCCGCCCAACTCGCCCCCGACGACCCCATAGTCCATTTCGAATTCGGCAATTTTCACTTGCAAAGCGATAATTCCCCCGCCGCCGAGGCCTCCTTTCGCCGCGCCCTCCAGATCGACCCCGCCTTCACCCGCGCCAAAAACAACCTCGCTGCCCTCCTCCTCCGCGACGGCCGCCCCGCCCAGGCCGTCGCCCTCCTCGAGGAAATCACCACCGAGACCCCCGAGTTCGCCCCCGCCTGGCTCAACCTCGCCCTCGCCCGAGACGACGCCGGAGCCCCCGCCAACAGCACTCTCCAGGCTCTCGAACGCCACCTCCGCATCTCCGCCGCCGGCCCCGACGCCCGCACCGAGGCCTGGCTCCGCGACCTCCGCACTCGCGCCGCCGCCTCCGGGAACACCCCCTGAATCCGTCAGGGGCGATCAGGAGGCGTCTCTAGGGTCTCGACAAAGGGCTCAAAAACCCGGTTGACACGTTCTTCCACATCCACCCAACCTTCCACGTAACACTCCCGAAAAGTCCGTACCACACGCGACCAACACCCGCTTTCTGGACTCTCGACCACACCGGCACCCCATCCCAACAACCTCGCAAGGAGAGCTGGACATCTAACCCTCCGATTTTTTGACTGCCCCCAGGACCAA
>CAYQTO010000030.1:0-26645 GCA_964420455.1 uncultured Candidatus Sumerlaeota bacterium
GCCGCGGGCCGCGGGTGCCCCTCCATGATCGACATCTCGGCGAGGATGCCCGGACCCACCACCGCCTCGTCGCTCAGGATCGAGATCCGCTCGATCACGTTCTGGAGCTCGCGGACATTGCCGTTCCACGGGAGCTTCTCGAGCTCGTCGAGGAGTTGGGGGCTGAGGCGGAGGTCGAGACGCCCGGCGGCGGGGGCAGCCTCTGCCAGGAAATGCGTGGCAAGGAGACGGACGTCGCGCTCGCGTTCGCGAAGCGGCGGGAGCCGGATCTTGAGCACGTTCAACCGGTAGTAAAGGTCCTCGCGGAATCGCTTTTCGGCGACTTCGGTCTCGAGCGGCCGGTTGGTGGCGGCGATGACCCTGATATCCACGGGAATATTCTCAACGGCGCCGACGCGGGTGATCTCGCGTTCCTGGAGGACGCGCAGGAGCTTCGCCTGAAGCTCAAGGGGGAGCTCGCCCATCTCGTCAAGAAAGAGGGTTCCACCGGCGGCGGCCTCGATCAGGCCCGTGCGCCGGTCCGTTGCTCCTGTGAAGGCTCCCTTTTCATGGCCGAACAACTCGCTTTCCATCAGCGAAGGGGGGATGGTGGCGCAGTTGATGGCGACAAAGCGGGCACGGGCCCGGGGGGAGAATTCATGAAGGGCCCTCGCGACGACCTCCTTGCCGGTGCCGCTCTCCCCCGTGACCAGCACGGGACTGGGCGAGGGGGCGAAGCGCAGGATGCGCTCGCGCACCTCGCGGATGGGCTCCGACTCGCCCAGAAGGAGGCGCTCGAGGCGGCGCACGCCGTCGGTCACCGGGGCAGAGTCCTGTACCGCCCGGGTCGGGCCTTCCGCCGCACGGCGCACCGTCGCGATCAGTTCCTTCGTGTCGAACGGCTTCGTCACGTAGTCATACGCCCCGGCCCGCATGCATCGGGTCGCGCTCTCGATCGTCCCGTAGGCGGTCATGACGATCACATGACCGGAAAAGCCGCCCTCGCGGAGCCTCCCCACCACTTCCTCGCCGGTCATCTCGGGCATGCGAAGGTCCGTGATGAGCACGCGGCTGCCGTTGCGGAGGGCATCCTCCACGCCTTCCCGGGGCGAGGTGAACGTGTGAACGTCGAATCCTTCGATCCCCAGCGTCTTGCGAAGGATGACCCCCATGTTGGCCTGGTCGTCGATCACCGTGACGCGGCTCCTGGTCATGCGCCGTTGATCACCCAGTTGCGGAATCGGGGTGCAAACCTCGCGGGAACCCGGGCGTGGACATGCATGCCGCCTTCCTCATAGGAGGACTCGAGCACCTCGGCCTCCCGATGGAGCTGCCCCAGCACGTCGCCCCGGTCGTAGGGGAGGCACAACTCCATGTCTTCGAGGTCGGAAAAGAGCTGGGCCTCGAGCCAGGCGAGGAGGTCGACGAGGCCGGCGCCGGTATGGGCGCTGACCTCGACGGAGGGCGTGAGTTGGTGGCGCAGGTCCGCAAGGGCCGAGGGATCCGGCCCCAGATCCATCTTGTTCAGGACGTAAAGCGTGGGCTTTTCCTCTATGCCAAGTTCCTCGAGAACGGCACGGGTGGCTTCGACCTGGGCGAAGGCCTGCGGGTGGGTGGCATCGATGACGTGGAGGAGCACATCGGCGACTTCCGCTTCCTCGAGCGTCGCCTTGAAGGCCTCGACCAGGGTGTGGGGGAGCTTGCGGATGAATCCCACCGTGTCGCTCAGGAGCAGAGGCTGGTTGTTGGGCAGGTTGATGCGGCGGACGGTTGGGTCGAGGGTGGCGAAGAGCTTGTCCTCGGCGAGGACCGCGGCGCCGGTGAAGGCGTTAAGGAGGGAGGACTTCCCGGAGTTGGTGTAACCGACGAGGGAGGCGGTGGGGACAGGGCGGCCGCGGCGGCCCTTGCGCTGGGTGGCGCGCTGACGTCGGACCTCCTCCAGGTCGCGCTTGTGACGCGCGATGGCGGTGCGGACCAGCCGCCGGTCGACCTCGATCTGGGCCTCGCCAGCGCCGCCAATGAACCCGCCGCCGCCGCGCTGGCGCTCGAGGTGGGTCCACGCCCGCTTGAGCCGGGGCAGCGAATACTCGAGCTTCGCCAATTCCACCTGGAGCCGCGCCTCGCGCGTTCGCGCCCGCTGCGCGAAGATGTCCAGAATCACCTCGCGGCGGTCGATCACCGCCTTCTTGGTCTCGCGCTCCCAGTTGCGTTGCTGGGCGGGGGTCAGGTCGTCATCGACGACCAGCAGGCCCGCCTCGAGGGCCTCCGCCGTGGCCGCGATGGTCTGGACTTTCCCGCTCCCGAGGAGAAACCGCGCGTGGGGCTTTTCCGCCCGCGCCATCTCGCGGCCTTTCACCTCCAGTCCCATCGTCTCCACGAGCCGTTCCAATTCGTCGAGGTGCTCAACGGATTCGGACACTGTCTCGCCAGAGCGCTGGACCCCCACAAGGTAGCAATCCAGCTGGTTTTTCTTTTCCACGTCGCGATCGAGCATAAGCGGAAGAGGAAGCGTCCTTTGGTTGGGATTTCAAGAGGAGTCGGAATGCAATCGGCCCCTTCCCGAGGGAAGGGGCCGACTGAAGTATGGTGGCTGGACAGGGAGGGTTACACAGGTGGGTGTTGTGTTTGGTGGGAGTTGTGTTTGGAGGGAAATGTGTCCCTTTCGGGAGCGAGGGAGTGTTCGGTGGGATAACCCCTTGGTATTAACCTCGGGAGACACGCCTCCTTGCCAGTATGTAACCACCATGACTGAGCAGATGGCTTTCGGTGTAGGGTTGTTCGGGCTCCTTTCCAGAGGGCTTCGAAGAGTTTGACCTGCCCGCAGTGGGGGAAGTTTGGCTGCTTCTTCGGGGTTACAGCGGGTATTGTATGCGCAATTTGTGCCAGCTGTCACCGGAATCGGCCGATCTGTGGCCGATTGATTCCGGTAGTTCTAGCTCGAGGGTTTCCCGAGATCGAACGTGGCGCCGGTGTGTCAAGCTGGGATTCTGTGTGTGCGGGGATGCACCAAGTCGCTTCGTGGGTCCCATTTGGCGACCCGCCGGGGGGCCTACGAAGCATCGTTTCGTTCCGCCCCCGACGCTACCTCGCTGCCATGGACCAGGTCGCGCCCGGCATAGCCCTCGAAGGCGTCGACCACCTTGGGGTCGAACAGCTTTCCGCTTAACTCGCGGATCTTGTCCACCGCCTCGCTGAAGCTCAGGGGCTTGTTGTAGCTCCGCTGGCTTGTCATGGCGTCGAACACGTCGGCCACGCCGATGATCCGTGCCCCGAGGCAGCATTCGTCCCCGACGAGGCCGTCGGGATAGCCGCTGCCGTCCCAGCGCTCGTGATGGCCGCGGATGTACGGGAGAACGGGCCGGAGGTAGAGAATCGGCTCGAGGATGCGCTCGCCCATCTCCACGTGGTCCTTTACGGAGGAAAACTCGGTGTCGCTCAGCTTGCCGGCCTTGTTGATGATGCCTTCGCGGACGCCGATCTTGCCCACATCATGGAGGTCGGCGGCGATCCGGATGCGTTCCACCTCGCCGGGATCGAGACCCATTTCCCGGGCGATCCCCACAGAGTAGAGGCTGACCCGTTCGGTGTGGCCTTTGGTGTAGGCATCGCGGGCTTCGATCGCGTTGACCAGTGTCTGCAGGGTCTGGTGGTAGTGCTGCTGGAGCGAGTCCACCAGCTTGGCGTTGTCGATTGCCACGGCGCACTGGTTGGCGAAGGCGGTCACCACCTCCGCGTCGAGCTCGTCGTAGTGGACGTTCTGCAGGCGGTTGTCGATGTAGAGTGCCCCGAGGGCGACCTCGCCGGAGACCAGCGGCGCGCAGATAACCGACTTTACCTGGAAGCCGATGATCGAGTCGCTGTTGGCGAAGCGCTCGTCCTGGGCGGTGTCGCTGGTGATGAGGGTACAGCGCTCGCGGATGGCACGGTCCACCACCGTGCGGCTGATGTTGACCTCTGGCTCGCGGTCGGTTCCCCGGGCGCGCGCCAACCGGGGGACGACCATCTTGCGGGCGGGGTCATCAATGAGGATGACCACGTTCTCCGCCCCCGCAAAGACCTCGAACAGGTTTTCCGCAATCCGCTTCAGCAACTCGTCCATGGAGACCAGCTTTGTCAGCGTCTGCGACATGGAGTAGATCGTCTTGAGGCCGTTGAGGAGCCGCTGGGTACGGACGAGTTCGAAGCGCTCGGCCTCGCTGATCTCCGGCTGGTGCTCGCGATAGTAGTCAAAAATCTGGGCGAACTTGTCCGCAAGGGCGTCGGGCTTCACCGCCGCCGTGTTCACGATGCCCGTGACAGTGGATTCCGCATGGACAAAGTTGATCGTGCGGAAGTCCGACTCCTCGAGGATGGCGAATTCCGACGTCCCTATCTTGATGATGTCCCCGAGGCGGACTTCCGCCTCGGTGATGCGCTGGCCGTTGACGAGGGTGCCGTTGGTCGATCCGTTGTCACGAAAGTGGAGCTCGCCGTTTCGGACAAGGAAGGTGCCGTGGTGACGCGACACCTTGGGATCGTCCAGGATCACGTCGCAGTGGGCCTCGCGCCCAACGGTAAGTTGGGAGGAGACTTCGAACCGCTCGCCGCGGATCACACCGGATTGACAGTAGACCTGATACACGCCTGGGACCGGTTGCTCGTAACCAAGGGCGGAACCCTTGTCAGTGTTCACGCAACGTGAGGGTGTAGGGGTAGCCCCGATCAACTGTCAAGACGGTTTCGGACCGGAAGGAGGCGGGGGAAAGCACGGTTCCCGGTTGCCGCCCCGCAGGGCAAAGAGGGAACAGAGCCGGGCATGGCCGGCGCAAAAGGCATGGTGAACGCGAGGTGACCAATACACGATGACTCCCAGAAAGAAATCCCGCCGATGGAAAGTCACGCTCCCCGACGGAGCGGTCAAGGAGGTGGAGGACGGCACCAGCGTGGGAACCCTCGTCCCCGAGGCGCCACCGGGCGAGGCGCCGATTATTGCCGCGCGATTCAACAACAAGGTCTCGTCGCTCAGCCGACCCATTGACAAGGACGGAGCCCTTGACTTCGTCGACCTCGCGAGCCGCGACGGAGGCCTGATCTATCGCCGCAGCCTGACCTTCCTCCTTATCCGCGCCGTCCACGAGCTCTTCCCCCACCTCAAGGTCTACATCAATCACTCGCTGAACCGCGGCTACTATGGCGAGATCTATGACCCCTCCCTCGACGAGGAAACGCCGCTCCCTCTCGACGAGACCGATCTCCACCGCATCCTCGCCCGCATGCGCGAGCTTGTTGAGGCGGACGAGCCCTTCGAGCGTACCGAGATGACTGTAGGCGAGGCTCGCAGCCTCTTTGCCGAGGCCGGCCTCACCGACAAGGTCGAGCTCCTCGCCGGACGCGACAAGGAAACCACAAGCGTCTATCACTGCGGGCCCATCATCAATCACTTCTACGGCCAACTGCTTCCCTCCACCGGCTACCTTCGCCAGTTTGATCTCAAGCTCTGCGAGCCCGGCTTCGTCCTCCTCTTCCCGCCCCATGGAAAGCCCGACGAGATGCCCGTGTACGTCCACGAGCCGAAGATCTTCTCCGTCTTCCAGGAATACGAGCAGTGGTCGCGCATCCTGGGCGTGCGGACCGTGGCGCACCTGAACACCCTCGTGGATTCCCGCGAAATCAACGAGTACGTGCTCATTGCGGAGGCCCTCCACGAGAAGAAGATCGCGCGCCTTGCGGACGAGATCAAGGAGCGCGCCCGCCGGGCCACCATCGTCCTCCTCAGCGGCCCGTCCGCCTCCGGCAAGACCACCACGGTCAAGCGGCTGTCTATACAGTTGCGGGTAAACGGGCTGCGACCGCTCGTCATCGGCCTCGACGACTTCTTCGTCGAGCGCGAGCGCACACCCCGCGACGAGAGCGGCGAGTACGACTTCGAAAGCTTCCACGCGATCGACGTGGAACTCCTCCAGGGCACCATTCGCCAGATCCTCCATGGGGGCGAGGTGCACCTGCCAAAGTTCGATTTCCACCAGGGCCGCCCGGTCCCCGGCCGCCGCGTGCGCCTCCTCCCCGGACAGCCCCTCATCCTCGAGGGCATCCACGCCCTGAACCCCAACCTCCTTCCCACGATCCCCGACGGACTGAAGTTCAAGATCTACATCAGCCCGCTGACGCATCTGAACATCGATGACCACAACCGCATCGCCAGCAGCGATGCCCGCCTGATCCGGCGCATGGTGCGCGATTCCCGCTATCGCGGCTACGACGGGGTCGCGACCCTCACCCGCTGGCCGTCGGTCCGCCGCGGCGAGGAGCGGAATATCTTCCCGTACCAGAACGAGGCCGACTTCATCTTTAACTCGGCACTCCCCTACGAGGTCTGCGTGCTGCGCCAGTACGCCGAGCCGGTGCTCGAGGGGGTGCCCCGCGAGCACGAGATCTACAGCGAGGCGGCCCGTCTCCTGAAGTTCATGAGCTACTTCAAGCCGATCAAGGCGGACATCGTGCCGCGGCACTCGCTGCTTCGCGAGTTCATCGGCGGTTCGAGCTTCAAGTACTGAGGGAACGGAGAGTGGTCGGCGGCCGGCGCGAAAGGGCTGGCGCGCGCTAAATCGTATAGTCGGGGATGTAGTGGCTGCGGCGGCGCTCGGCCTCGTCGACGAGGTCCTGGAGCGAGGTGCTGTCGTAGACTTCGCAGACGGCGGCCTCGGCGCGGCGCCAGAGGTCCGCGAGGACGTCGCAGGCACCGGGCTCTGCCGATTCCTCCACCGGCCGGAGGGGCCCCTGGACGAAGCGGATCACCTCGCCCACGGCGAGGTCCGCCGGGTGGCGACGGAGCACGTACCCGCCTTCCTTGCCCCGCCGCGACTCGGTGAACCCGCCCTGCTTCAGCTCGTTCAGGATCACCTCGAGGAAGCGCGGAGGGATACCCTGGGAGCTGGCGATCTCGCTGACCTTGGTCGGGCGTGTGGCGTCCCGCTGCGCGAGTTCGAACAGCGCCCGAAGCGCGTACTGGCATTTCTGGGTGATTGCCATGGGAAAGCCGGGCCGGGATCATGCCCGGCCCGCTCCGTTCAGACTAGTTGAGCAACGCCTCGACGCCGAGCCGGTGGCTCCAGTCGCCGAAGGCCTCGCCGGCCTGCCGTTCCTCCCGCCACCGGTCGATCAGCCGGCCGATCTCGACGGGTAACTCCTCGAAGGGCACCTTCTCCTTCAGGAGCTGGTTGATGCGCGTTCCCTCGAAGTCGCCGCCCGTATAGACGTTGTACTTTCCGGGGGCGACGCCGATGATGCCGATTTCCGCCGCGGGCGGACGCGAGCACGAGTTGGGGCAGCCGCTCATGCGGATCTGGATGCGCTCGCCGCCGTAGCCCATATCCTCGAGCTTGTCCATCAACTGGGGCATGGCGCGTTCCGCCTCGGCGAGGGCGAGGCCGCAGGTCGGGAGCGCGACGCAGGCGATCTCGTGGCGCCGCAGCGTGCTGAGCGCCCCATTGACCGCCGTTGGCAGGTGCGCATCGCGGAGGATGGCCTCGATCTCGTCGCGGTGGTTCTCCGCCACATGGGCGAGGATCAGGTTCTGCTGGCCGGAAATGCGGACTTCCGGCCGGAAACGGCGGACGATCTCGCGGACGGCGGAGCGCTGTGCTCCGCGCGGTCCGTCCACCAGCCGCCCATTCTCCACGAACACGCCCACGTAGCAAAGGCCCGGCTGGTGCTGCTCGTGCCAGCCCAGGTGGTCGTCGTACTTCCATTGGTCGTCGGGAATGGCCACCGGGGCGTCGAGGGCAAGACCCATGCGGCGTTCCATTTCCTCGTGGAACCACTCTATCCCCACGTTGTCCACGAGGTACTTGAGCCGGGCCTGCTTGCGGTCCACGCGGTTGCCGTAGTCGCGCTGGATGGTGACGACGGCGTCGACGGCGCGGAGAACCTCGCCTGCGGGGACGAAGGCGACCTCCGAGGCCGCCCGCGGGTAGGTCTTCTTGTTGCCGTGGGAGTGACCGAGGCCACCCCCCACGAGAACATTGTAGCCGCGCACGAGGCCGCCCTCGACGATGGCCACCAGCCCGAGGTCCTGCGTATAGATGTCGACACAGTTGTCCTGGGGGATGGTGATGCCGATCTTGAACTTCCGCGGCATGAAGGAGGTGCCATACAGGTCCTCGGCCTCGCTGCGGAGTTCGAAGGTGGGCACCCCCGTGTTGTCCTTCTCGCCGTCTATAAAGATATCATAGAAGGCGTTGGTCCGGGGGAGGGTCCGGTCGCTGATCTGGCGGCTGAGTTCGCCAAAGACATCGCGCCCGGCCCATTCCGGTCGGGGATCGAGGTCGATCACCGGGCACGACATCACATTGCGGACGACGTCGCCACAGGCGCCGTAGGAGGTAAGGAGCTTCTCGTTGAGGGCACGGCTGAGGCCGCGGAGGCGGTCCTTGCCAATGCCGTGGAACTGGATGGTCTGGCGGGTGGTAAGCCGGATCGACCCCTTGGCGAAAGCGTCCGCGCACTCGTCCATGACGAGCCACTGGTCTGCCGTGAGGCGCCCGCCGGGCACCTTGGTGCGGACCATGAAGCTGAAGTCCTTGTCGAGGCCCGCGCGCTTGCGCTCGATGCGAAGGTCTCGATCGTCCTGCTGGTACATGCCGAAGTGCTTCAGCAGCTGGAGGGAGTCGCCGGACACGTCACCCTTCTCGGGGTTGTCGATGTCGGTGGCGATCTCGCCCCGCAGGCCGTGGCTGGCCAGCTTGATCTTCTCAACCTTGGACTTCGCTTCCTCCGGGGCGTCGATCCCGACGGTCCGGCGGAGTTCTTCAGGGGTCGGCTTCGGCGTTTCCGCCATGGGTTACTCCTTCATCTGGGTTTCCGCCGCCGCAAAGGCGGGGATGAGCGAGCGCTGCTCGAGCGCCTGCAGGATCTGCAGCACGCACGAACGGACGCTGTTCTTCGCCGTGTCCACGATCACCTCGGGGGCTTCCGGCTCCTCATACGGGTCGTCGATGCCGGTGAATCCCTTGATCTCGCCGGCGCGGGCCTTCTTGTACAGGCCCTTGGGATCGCGTTCCTCGCAGGTGCCAAGGTCTGCCTGGACGTACACCTCGAGAAAGCTTTCCGGCTGGAGGTCGCGCGCCACCTGGCGGTCCGCCCGATAGGGGCTGATGAACGCCGTCATGTTGATGACGCCCGCGTCGGTGAAGAGCTTTGCCACCTCGCCAATGCGCCGGATATTTTCCTTCCGGTCCTCCGCCGAGAAGCCCAGCCCCTTGTTGAGGCCGTGGCGGATGTTGTCGCCATCAAGGACGTAGGTGCGCACGCCGCGCTCGTGGAGCGCCGCCGCCAGCTCGTTTGCCAGCGTCGACTTGCCCGAGCCACTCAGGCCCGTGAACCACAGCGTGGCCCCCTTGTGCATGTTGAGGCGTTCGCGCATCTCCCGCGTCACCGAGTGATGGTGCCAGGTGATGTTGGAGGCCATGACCGGCTGGTCGCCGTTGATGCCGGTGGTGGGGGCGATCGACGCCTCCTTCTCCCGGTAGGCCTCGATGAGGATCTTGCTGGTCTCGGGGCGGATGATGCGCTCGTCGGGCATCTGGCCGGACTTCAGCTGCTCGCGGAGGACGCGGCCCGACACGGTCACCGGCTTCCACCCCTTCGGGGCATATTCCTCGATCAGGCCAACGCGGCCGATTTCCTCGTAGTAGGCGGCAAAGCCAACATTCACCGGCTGGATCTTCAGGTCTCCCTGGAGGTTCTGGAACTTCTCCTGCGCGTCGAAGTCGCCCCAGATGTTCGAACCGTCGTCGTAGGGTGCGTCGGCGTGCTTCCGGCCGATGATGATGTGGGTGAAGCCGTAGTTCTGGCGATAGATGGCGTGCATGATCGCCTCGCGGGGCCCACCGTAGAACATCTTGATGTCGAGCGCGAACAGGTCGAACACGTCGTTCAGCACATAGCCGGCGGTCTCCCAGACCTTCGGGTCGCTGTCGCCCTTGCCCAGGAGCTGGTGCTCGACGAGGTTGATGTATGACTTCATGCGGATTTCCGCGGGGACGTCGTCGCTCTTGGTCTCGCCCACGAGGGGATTGAGGACGACGCCGGCGCGGATGCCGAGGCGGGTCAGCTTCTCCGCCGCGTAGACCATGGCGTATTCGTGGGCGCGGTGGAGCGGGTTGCGCGTCTGGAAGGCGATGGAGGCCTGCCACCCGTGGGCCAGCAGCTTCTCGCGCGTTTCCTCGGGCGTATAGACGTAGCTGGCGATGAGCGGGTTGCCGTGGCGATCGTGGGGAAAGACGCGGATGCGCCCGCCGAGGAGCCAGCCGCGGGGATCGTCGTTGGCGATGCGCGCGCCCGGGTGGTCCGTGCGCTCGGTCCCATAGACGGCGGCGTTGTACCGCGGCTTGTTCCACTCGAACAGGTCGGCGATTTCCAGCAGCGCCACTTCGTTGCCCTCACCATCGACAAGGATCGCCTTGTCGTGGCGCTCCACCGCGTGCTTCTCGTCCTCGGTGATGGGGAGCGCCAGGGGGATGCCCCACGCATAGGACTTGCCGTCGACGATGAGGCGTTCCTCGTCGAGGACGCGGTCGAACACCTCGCGGGTCATCGGCCCCTCAAGAGGGCTCAGCGCGCCATCGCCAAGTCGGCGGACGGTCGAGAGGTCGGCATCGCTGACGAGCACGCGCGGCGCGTTGGCGTTTTGCGCCAGGAGTTCCTTCGCCTCGGCGGCCGAAACGAGGTTCTTCGTGAGCTCTTCTTTGCCGCCATGGGGACGCGGGGGAGGGGACATGGTTTGGTCTGGCTCCATTCTGAGGGTTTTGAGTGGCGTCAGCCCGTATCGGCCTGCCCCCGGGGGGTCACGCGAAAAACCGGCAATCGTGGGGCACAAACGTCATTGATCGCAATAAAGCCAGTTTCGGCAGCGGCGTGGCGTGTGGATGGCCCGATCACATGGGCTCTCAAGCGGGAGACCGGAGCAGCCGGCCACATCTCCGCAAAGCGGCGCACATTGCCCGGGCTGGCGAAAAGCACATCCTCGACAAACCGCCAGTCCGGTTCCGTGGCTTCCCGCGGCCGCAGGCGATAGGTGGCGTGCACCGCCAGAGATGCGGCTCCAGCCGCCTCGATGTCCTTCACAAGCCGCCCGGCATATCCCTCCGCAGCCAGCAGCCCGACGTGTCTTACCGTCACCAGGTTGCCGAGTCGGATGCTAAGTTCCTCCCTGTCGCCGTCCGCCAGGACCGCCTCCGGGAAGATTCCCGCCCGAGCCAATACCCCCGCCGGCTCCTCGCCCACGACGGCGATCTTCGCCTTCAGCGCCCGCAGGTCGAGCACCGCCGCCCGCAATTGGGCCAGGTAGCCCTCCGCCGCCCGGGGGCTGTTCAGCACCAGCCAATCGAGCCCGAGCGTGCACTCGAGTGCCCCTCGGTCCACGGGAACGAGTGGCTCCATCGACGCCAGCGGGCGCCATAGTGCAGTCCTGCCTGGGAAAAGGTCGTGAAAGCTGGAGGGAATCCGGGAGGCCGTAACGAGAACCGGACGGTCGTCGCACGCGGGCCTGGCGAAACGCGCGACCTCCCCCACGACGAGGATCGCCGGCGCTTCGAGACCCGCCTTCGCTACTTCACTCTCGATGGTTTCCAGCGTCGCAACCACCAACCGTTCGCGATAGGTTGTCGCGTTGGAGACCACCGCCGCCGGGGTGGCCGCGGCGGTGCCCCTTGCCAACAACGCCTCCACCACGGAACCCAGCGCCGCGATGCCCATCAGAAACACGTGGGTATCTGCGGAAGGCAGATCGGGAAGATCGCCGCCGCTGGTCCGTGCGGTCGCCACGGCGAAGCTCCGGGCCAGATCGCGATGCGTTACCGGAATCCCCGCCGCCAACGGACCGGCCAAAGCCGACGTCACACCGGGCACAACCCGCACCGGGATGCCGGCCTCGGTGAGGGCCGCCAGTTCCTCCATCCCCCGGCCAAAGACAAACGGGTCGCCACCTTTCAGTCGCACGACGACGTTGCCGTCCTGCGCCTCCCCGAGGAGCGTCGCCTGGATATCCGCCTGCTTGCGGCCGGTGCCTCCCGGGCGCTTGCCCACATCTATGCGCCGGATCGACGGCGGCAACTCCGCCAGAATCTCCTCGCACCCCAGCCGGTCGTGGACCACCACGTCCGCAGACTGAAGAATCTCCCAGCCGCTGCGCGTCAGCAGCCCGGGATCGCCCGGTCCCGAGCCAACCAGCCAGACCGTGCCCGGCGCCGATGCGCACCTGCGGTCCTCTTGTCCTCCATTCAGCGACAGCAGCCGGTCCAGGGGGCTTACCTCCGATAATGATGAAGCACGGTGTGGCGGGCGGCGGGGGTGTGGTCAAGCCCTATTCTTCATAAGGCCGATCAACTTGATAGGAAAATGGCTTGACCGCACCCGGCTCTTCGCCAAATTCCAACGCCCATGATCAATCTCGCCTCCCCCTCTCCCCTTAGTCCCCCGCCCCACCTCCTCGTGGTCTGCCATGGCTCGCGGAGTCGGCGCTGGGTCGCCGCCCTCCAGGAATGGTACCGCGACTTCGCCCGCCAGATCGATATTCCCTCCGAGTTGACCTTTCTCGAGATCACCGAGCCTTCCTTCGAGGAGCGACTGAAGGTCTGGCGGGAAACCAACCCGCCGGGCCGGCGGTGTCTGGCGGTCTTTCCGTTCTTCCTGTCGGAAAGCGGCCATGCGGGCGACGAGATTCCGGAGCTGGTGACGGACATCCTGGGGCCGAGGGAGGGCTGGCTTCTGGTGCGTCCTGCGGACTGGGCCGGGGCGCTGGCCGCCAACAGCGCCCGCCGTCTCCTCGCCTCGGGTGCGCGCCCGGGCGACGAGATCATCGTTTGCGGCTATGGCGCCTCGAAGCACGACGACAAGTGGTGCGAACTCGTCGAGGCCGTCTCCCGCGAAGCAGACCCCTTCCACGACGGGCCGCAGTGGCGCTGGGCTCCCTGCGGCCATTTTCTCGAGGACTACGGCGCCCCCCTTCGCGACCACCTTGCGGAGATCGCGGCTGCCAACGCCCACGCCCGTGTGGCCATTCTCCCGCTTTTTCTCGCGGTGTCTTCCTATCAGGAGGAACTCATCCCCGGCGTCCTCCGCGAGTTTCCCGGTCTCGACGTCCGCTTCACCCCGGACAGCATCCTGCCCGACCCGGACATCTCGCGGTGGGCGGCGGAGGCCATCCGCACCAGCCTGCGGCCCGCGTCACGTTCACGGGGAGGGATGGGATGACCACCAAGACGCGCCTGACCCAGGCGGATCTCGACTCCCAGGGACAGTTGCTCGAGCACCTCTCGCCCGACGACATCATCCGCTGGACGGTGGACACTTTCGAGGGCCGCATTGCCGTCCTTTCCGCGTTCCAGAAGGCCGGTTGCGTCCTGTGTCACCGCATCATGTCCCTCGGCCTTGCGGATCGTATAGACGTCATCTTCGTTGATACCGGGGTGAACTTTCCGGAGACGCTCGAGACCGTGGACAAGCACCGGCGCCTCTACGGTCTGAACGTCGTCGCCCTCCACCCGGAGCGGACAATGGAGCAGCAGACCCGGGAGGAGGGGGTGCTGTATCTCTCGAAGGAGGGCCAGGAGCGGTGCTGCGCCCTGCGAAAGCGCGAGCCTCTCCGCCAGATTCGCGGCAAGTACGAGGCGCTTCTCTCGAGCCTCCACCGCGCCTCCGGTGGCGCCCGCAAGGATGTTCCGGTCCTCGCTGTCGATACCGACCTCGAACTGGTTCGCGTTCACCCAATGGTGCGTATGACCGAGGCCGAGATCGAGGGGTATATCCACGAGAACAACGTGGTGGTGAATCCGCTCCACGCGCAGGGGTATCCCACGGTGAGTTGCACCCGGTGCACGACGCCGGTGCTTCCGGGCGAGGACGAACGGGCGGGCCGTTGGCGCCACCTGGAGAACGTGGCATCGTACTGCCGCATCAACCCGACGGATCGCGGGGGCACGGACAATACGGACTTCGTGGAGCTAAGCTGGGAAACGGCCCAGAAGTTCCTGCATTTCGACATCTGAAGCGGTCTGCGGTTACTCTCCGCTGAGGAGACGGCTGAAGTCCGCCATGCCGCCGCGGCGGCCCTTTCGCCCCCCATTGCCCTCCCCGTCGCCGGAGTCCCCGCTCCCCTCCTCGCGAAACAGGATCCCGTCCAGCCCGTATTGCTTTGTATACATGGCGTGGTAGCGCCCTTCGGCGCGGAGCAGCTCCTCGTGGGTGCCGCGCTCGACGATGCGCCCGTGTTCCAGCACAAGGATCTGGTTCGCGTGGCGAATCGTGGACAGGCGGTGGGCGATGACGAAGGTCGTGCGTCCCTCCATCAGGGTCGCGAGGCCTTCCTGGATCGCCGCCTCCGATTCCGAGTCGAGGGAGCTGGTCGCCTCGTCAAGGATAAGGAGCCGAGGGTTGGCGAGGAGCGCCCGCGCGATGGCGAGCCGTTGCCGCTGGCCGCCGGAAAGCTTCACCCCCCGCTCGCCGATCAACGTGTCGAAGCCGTCCGGAAAGCCCTCAATGAACTCCATGCAGTGCGAGAGGCGCGCGGCGTGCTCCAGCTCCTCCTCCGTGGCGTCCGGGCGCACATACAGCAGGTTGTCGCGGACCGTTCCGGCGAAGAGGAAATTGTCCTGGAAAACGACGCCGAGTTGCTCGCGAAAACTTCGCAGCGTATAGTCGCGCACCTGACGTCCATCCACGAGGATCTCGCCGGAGTCGGGGAGGTGGAACTGGGCGATCAGGCTGATGAGGGTGGATTTTCCGCTGCCCGAGGGGCCCACGAGGGCCGTCACGCTACCGGGCTCCGCGGCGAAGTTCACCTCGTGGAGCACCGGCATGTCCTTGTCGTAGCCGAAGGTGACATTGCGAAACTCGACACGGCCGTCGATGGGGGGAAAGTCCGGGCGGCCGTCGCCCGGTTCCTCGGGCTCCTCGCCAAGGATCTCGCGCATGCGATCGATCCCGGCGAAGGCCTCGCTCAGGCGTGTGCCGATCATCATGATGCTCGAGAGCGGAGCCACGAGGAAGCCGAGATAGAGCAGATAGCTGATGAACGAGCCAACAGTCATGCGGCCTTCCATGAGCTGCCAGCCGCCGAGCCCGAGGATGATGGTTCCCAGGCTGCCGAGGAGCACCGCCGTGCCCAGGGCGATCCAGCTGAAGGCGGTGATCGTCTTGAGGATTGTTGCAAGGAGGCGATCGATGCCGCTGGCAAAGGCGTCGCGCTCCTGGCCTTCCGCCGTGTAGGCCTTCACCACGCGCACGCCGCCGATGCTTTCCGTCAGCCGCCCGTTCACGTCGCCCATGATCTCCTGGCGCTGGCGAAAGAGCGGCCCGAGCGTCGTGAACGCCTTCAACATTCCGAAGAGGAACAGGCCGAGGAAGACCGAGATGGCAAGCGTCAGCGGCCAATTGAGATAGAAGAGAATCGTGATCGCGAGAGTTGCGGAGATCAGACCACCGATGAACTCGACCATGCCGGTGCCGACGAGGTCGCGGATACCATCCACGTCGTTCATCACGCGGCTGACGACGTCGCCCACGCGCTTGTCCTCGTAGTAGCGGACGGCGAGCTTGAGGACGTGGCCGTGGATGTCCTTGCGCAGCCGATTCAGGAGGCGCTGCCCGGCCTTGCTGATCGTCTGGGTCAGGGCGAAATTGGAGAGACCTTGGATGATTGTCGCGCCGAGCACCACCCCAACGATGGTTGCGAGGAGCGTGTAGTCCTTGGCGGGGAGCGCGTAATCGATGAGGGCCTTGGGCGCGGCGGGCATGACCATGCCAGCGATGCGGCCAACCAGAAGGAGCAGAAGGCCGAAGATCCAGAGCCTGGCCTGTGGCCGGGCCAGCTCCACCGCGTGGGGCCAGGCGCGCCGGATGATGCGCCACTTCTCGCGCCGCTTTTCCGCTCGTGTGAGGGGCCGCTTGTTCTCGGGCCGTTGGCTCGCCTCCCGGGCGGCCCGCTTCGCGAGCCGTTGCGGGCCTGCCATCGGCCCCCGCATTAGTCTGCCACCGCGCATGAAAGAAAATTATCCCGCGTTTAGTCGCCCTGTCGCCAGTCAGCCAAAGGCGCTTCCACCACAATCAGCACGCCCCGGCGATATGTCCACTCAAACGGCACGCCAACACGTTCCTTCAGACCCTCCATGACCGTCGAGAGGGGAAGGCCGGACCGTGAGATCGGCGGTAGCGGCGTTCCCGGGAGCGTGTCGCCCACCAGCACGAAGTCGATCCCCGGGTGGCGGCTCAACCCCCGGAGGTACTGGCTCATGGTCACCTCGCGCGCGATCGAATTGATCGACACCGTTGGGATTTCCGCGGGATCGATTTCCGCCCGCGACTGGATGATCGCCGGTAGCAGCAGGAGCCTCCCGCGTCCCAGCCCGTAGGTCGTGCCAAAGGCGGTTTCCTCCGCGGTGACCTCCCACCCCATGGCGAGGGCGAGCGCACCCAGAACATCCTGCGCCGTTCGGTCCTTGAAAGACACCTCGAGGGTAACATTGCTGCGGGTTATCATCGGGGCCGGTTCCAGGCTGGCAAAGTGCCCGACGCTCGCGAGGATGTCGCGCGGATAGGTGTCGCGCATGGCCGTGGTCTCGATGGTGATGGGGCCCTTTTCGGGCTGGTATCGGACGACATCGGCCTCCGGCGGGGGAGTCCCAGAGGCAGGCGGTTGCGGATCAGCGGGTGTGGCGAGGAGGGGCACGCCCCGGCCAGGCGAATCGAACCATCCAAGGTAGAAACCGGTGGCCGCCGTGCCGCCAAGGCCGAGGACCAGGCCCGCGCCGACGGCCAGTCCCACGAAGCGTCTCCCGCTGGGCCGCGGCGCGCTCCCTCCCGGCAATTCGCGTGTCAGAGGAGGAATCCGCGGGGATCGGGGGGGCGCCGTCGCGAAACCCCGTGCCATGCCTTCCGCCACGCCGGGCGCCTCGCCTTCGTTCGTATGCGCGAGGCCCGCCTCACCAAGTTCCTCGCGGACCGCGGCCAGTTCCCCCCGTATGTCCGAGTAGGATTGTGGCCGGTCCTCCGGGCGTTTGGCGGTCATCCAGGCGATCAACCGCAACAGACGCCCCCCTGCGATCGCCTCCAGCCGTGCGTCCTCTGGCAACGGATCCTCCCGGTGTTGCCGCAATGTCTCGAAGACCGAGCTCGACTTGAACGGCAGATAGCCCGTGACGCACTGAAACAGCGAGATACCGAGCGCATAGACGTCCGTGCGGAAGTCCACATGGCGGCCGAGGGCCTGCTCCGGCGACATGTAGTTCGGTGTGCCCATGACGGCGGAGGTGGCGGTGAACGACTCCCCGTCGATTTCCTTCGACAGGCCGAAGTCCATGATTTTCACCACGCCGTCGCTGCGGACCATGACATTGGCGGGCTTGAAATCGCGATGGACGATGCCCCGGCGGGCGGCGGAATCGAGCCCCGCGCAGCACTGGTCGAACACGTCGAGGATCGTGCCGATGGTCTTTGGCGGCGGATGTCGGAGGAAATCGCGGAGCGATTCGCCCTCCACGAATTCCATCGCGAGGTAGGGGAGGTCGCCCTGCGACCCCACGCGATAGATCGTCACGATGTTGGGATGGTTGAGGGCCGCGCTCAGGCGGGCCTCTCGTTGAAAGCGGGTGATGAAGCGCTCGTCGGCGAGCAACTCGGAGCGGATGATCTTGAGGGCGACGGAGCGGTCGAGATCCCGGTCGTGGGCCAGATAGACGAAGCCCATCCCTCCTTCGCCGAGTTTCTTGAGCACCTCGTAGTCGCCGATACGCTCGTGGAGGATGGGGGTCGGCTCCGGCCGGTCCCGCGGAAGCTGGTCCCCTCGGTCCAGCCTCCGGGTCGCGTCATCTTTCCACTGAGGGTCGTGCAAGGGATCCTCAGTTGGCCATGGTGACTTCGAGGCTGAGGGGCTCGGAGGAATCCTCGCCACCGGCCTCGAGCCGGTCGCGCGCCAACTGTGTATACGGCAGGTCGGGCGCCATGGCGACGGCGTTCTCGTAGGCTTCGCGGGCCCCGGGCCAGTCGCCCATTTCCTCGAGCGCCAACCCGAGGGTGGTATAGGCGCGGCTGTGCTGGGGATTGATGCGCACGGCCTCGCGCAAACGGCCCGCCGCCTTTTCGTACTCGCCCAGCTTGTAATACGCCGATCCCATATTGCTCAGGATGTCCGCATTCTCCGGGTCGTCCTCCACCGCCTGGAGATACTCGCGGATCGCGGCGCGGGGCCGGCCTTTTCGCTGGAGGAAGTTGGCGAAGTCGTTGTGAACCACCGGAAGGTCATCGGCAAAGCGGGCCGCCCGCGCGAAGGAGCGTTCCGCTGCGGGATCGTAGGACGCCGCCGCGTTGATGTGTGCCAGATAAAGGTGGGGCAAGGTCCGGTGGGGCTTGAGGATCGCCGCCCGGGCCAGTTCCTCACGGGCGCGGTCCACGTGGCCATCGAGCATCGCCAGGTAGCCAAGGCGCATCGAATCGTCGAAGGCGCCTTCCCGCTCCGTCGTTGTCCACATGATGCCCGACACCGCAAGGACCGCCGCGACCAGAATGAGACCGGAGAATGTCGTCAGCGACTTGGCGCCCGCCGGAAAAGGCACGTCCACATCGCGCACCGTGTGCAGCCCTTCGTAGAACCGGTGGCAGGCCCAGTGGCGATTCAGCGTTTGCTGCAGGCTGTTGAGCATGCCCTGCCGGTCGTTCGAATAGGGGAAGGGGCGCAAGGCCCAGCGCAGGGGCCACTCGTCGAACCTGCGGATGAGGAACTCGCCGGCCACGTTGAGGTCCCTCGGCCTGAAGGGCCTGTGCGGGTCCACCCACGGCGACGTTGTCTCCTCGAAAATGTGCCTCAACACGATATACGCGGTCAGCACCCGGGGGTGGATTTCAAACAGGTAGAAGAACACCAACACACCCGCCGGCCAGCCGATAAAGACCCACCAGGTGCCGTTGACGAAGGCGATCAGACCCATCACCGCGAGCAGAAGAAGCGACAGAAGCAAGGCCGCCAGCAACCTCCACACGGTGAGGACCGGGACCTCGACGCCGGTATGGTCGCGGATGGCGTCGGCCAGCATGCTGGCCTGCTTGTTCTGCTCCGCCCAGGAAAGGCGAGCGTGGGCCAGGGGGCGGTGGACGTCCAGTTCCGCGCGGTTCGTCGCCTCGATGCCCATCCGGTTGCGACCCTGATAGGAGCGCAGGGCGATGACCGTCAGGATGCAGCCAAACACCGCCAGCAGGAGCCGCATCCCCCACGCCAACGGATCCAGGCCCACCGACAACCAGAAGATCAGCCACCAGACCGCGATCGACATCGTCAGGATCACGCCATTCATCCGCAGCGGCTGGTTCACAAGGTTCAGCAGCGATTCCACTTTTTGCCGGACGACCACCTCCGCGGGGCTGATGAGGAGGATTTCCCGGTAACACTTTGCCGCCTCCTCCCCCTTGCCCAGCCGTTCATACAACTCCGCGAGAAGGTAGTACCCTTCCTTCTGCATCGGATCCTCGTGAAGGGCCTTGCGACA
Organism: uncultured Candidatus Sumerlaeota bacterium; assembly: GCA_964420455.1. Lineage (GTDB taxonomy): Bacteria > Sumerlaeota > Sumerlaeia > SLMS01 > SLMS01 > CAYQTO01. The sequence goes on from CAYQTO010000030.1 coordinate 19,491, forward strand.
GGCCTCCATGGCCGCCTGCACGTCGCTGGTCTCCGCGAGGTCTTTTGCCGCCTGAAAGTGTTTGTGGAAGTCGTTGGCAGTGCCCGCCTTGACGCGGATGTCCCACGGATCGTAGTCCGCCATGCGTTCCATGGCGTCCGCACGTTCCGCCTCCAGTTCGGACAACTGGATGGCGGCGCCACAGGTGGGGCAGGAGAAGACGTCCTCGGCGACCGGTGCGCCGCACATGCGGCACTCGCCCGAGGACGCATCGAGGGTGATGTCGCCCGTGGCCGTGGTGGGGTCCCGGCGGACCGCGTTGACGCTCCGGCACTTGCCCTTGCCAGGGCGGGCGAAGGCGAGGACCAGGCCCAGAAGGAGAAGTCCCCCGGCTGTCAGGGGAACTCCGAGGTACAGGGCAAGGCTGCGCGCCTGCTGGTCCTTGCGCGCATCAATGACGTTCAACTCCTCGAAGGACGCCCAGGCGGCTTCCCGCGCCTCGTCCCCCTCGACCTCCGGAATCCTCAGTTGATCGTTGGTCAGGCGGGGCAGGGCCGCCGCACGCCACAGGGCGGGGTTTGCGAAGTTGAAGATCGAGCCTGTATCGAAGAGCTGGGTGTGGCGGGCCTCGCGCTCGAGCCGGGCCCGGTAATCAGCCAGCCATTGCGCCGCCCGCCCGCCGGAAATGGTCCCCGAATACTCCGAGGACAACTGCTCGAGACGTTCGAGTGCCTCGTCGAATTCGTTCCCCTCGAGGTGCGTCCGCGCCAGATCCCACAGACGGTCCGCCTCGCGCTCGCGGGGAACGCGGTCCACCAGAGATTGGATGTCGTTTCGGAATCGCGACTCGGTGATGTCGACCCCTTGAATGAGTGATTCGAGGATTTCCACCGCCGCGTCGTAGCGCTGCTCCGAGACGGCCGCAGTGGAGGCCTCGAGGGCCTCCTGGATGGGCGCCTCGAACTCCGCTTCCTCCAGGATCTCGAGGGCGGTGGAGGCCTCCTCGCTTTGCGGGTAATCGGTGGTCAGTTCCCGGGCGAGGCGCGCCGCTTCCCCGAAACTGGCCGCATCCAACGCGGCCTGCGCCCTCTCGAGCTTCTCCCGAATCTCAAGCTCCTCGCGCAGTTCCCCGGCCAGGGCGTCTATACGCTCGTTCACATCCCCGGATTCGAGCAATTCCGCCGGCGCATCCGCGAGCAGCTCCGCCGCGCGGTCCGTGTCTCCCACGTCCAGCGACGCCTTCAAGGTGGAAAGAAACTCCGCCTTCTGGGCGAGCCGTGCCACTTCCTGATCGTCCGGCTTGAGCTGCTGGACCCGGCGGATCGCCACGAACGCAAGGTCGATGAGGTCGTTGTCGTCCGCGTACCGGTAGACCTCCATGAGGACCTCGTCCTCCTTCTGGGCCTCGCGGGTGGTCTGTCGTGCGAGGAATTCAGAAAGGTCGACGGCGCCTCCTTCCTCCGATTCCAGCAGGAGGACCTCGCGGTAGACCGCCATCGCCTCGTCGGAGCGGCGCTGACCCACCAGCCGCTGACCCTGACCCTTGAGCAGTTCCAGCAGGGGGCCCGCCACATCGCGGTAGTAGGCCTCGGGATTGAGGTCGATCGCGGCAGTGTAGGCCTCCACGGCGACCGGCTGGTTGTTCAGTCGCTGGGCAAGTTCACCCAACTGGAACTGAATGTCGGCCCGGCGGGGGTCGATACGGACGGCCTCCTGCAGGATCTCAAATGCCTGCTCGTACTGGATGAAGTCCAAATGGCGGTCCGCCTCCGCGAGCATCTTCTCGAGGCGTTCGGTCGAGGGGTCCTTCGGAAGCGTCGCCCGCTGGAGTTCCTCCGCCTGCTGCAGCAGTTCAACCACCGCGGCCCGATCGCTTTCCTGCTTCAGGTTTTCCAATGCATTTTCGAGGTCGCGGATGATGACTTCCGATTGGGTACGCGCGGCGGCGACCCTGCCCGCCTCGAGGTCCCGGCGGGCCACGTCCAGGGCCTGCCGTGCCTCGCGCTGCACGATGCCAATCGCCGCCCCCCGCTCGATCCGGTCGATCTGCGCCCGCTGAATCGTCATCTCCAGCCCGCCGAGATCGATCGTCACGGAGTCCTCGTCCTCCTCGACGATTCGGCCTTCGACGCTGCTGCCATCGGTCCGGAAGACAGTATCAGCCGGCAGCGGTCCCACCAGCAGCCAAAGGACCATCGCCGACCCGGCGAGAGTGAGCCATCCCCGCGGCCCCAAGCTCCTCCGCAAAGCAAAGGCGTTCGACCAAAAGCGCATGGCCACGCACCCCGACCCTTGGATTGTTTAACGGTCTAAGGGTCTTCCCCAAGCACGGAAGAACACAAGAAGAACATTTTTCTCGAGTCTTGATAAGTCAGGACTTGCTCATCTGCTTGTGGTTGTCCGGCCAGTACTCCGGGTCCGGATCGCCCACCTTCGTCGCCTTGAAGTAGCAGGTCCCCCGGCTGGTCCCGTCGCTCGCCGCATGGCTTTCGCATGTCTCCACTGTGAAGCCCCCTCGCGCCAGCACGTTCCGCCAACCCGCATCATTGAACAGGATCCAGTTGGTGGGATCCTGATTGTAGCGCCCGTCGAGGTAATAGGCCAGCGGCAAGTTGCGCAGGAGCCCGCGGGTCTCCGGGTCCGGCTCGCTCGTCACAAAGTCGCGATACAGGAATTCCCCCGAGGCCCCGTTTCCGAACACGATGCCCCCCTTGCGCAGCACCGCGTTGATCTTTTCCACGGCCAGGATCGGGTGCTTGAGGTGGTAATGGAGCCCACTGAAGTGAACCAGGTCGAAGGGGCCGTGGCGGCTCTCGTCGAGGTCGTACACCGACAGTTGCTCGAACCGGACGGCACTCTTGCGCACCCGCGCCGCCGTTGCAAACCCGGTCCTCGACTGGTCGATGACGTCGACCGCAAGCACCCGCGCCCCGAGGTCCTCAAACCCGAAGGCGAAACCACCGTCGAAGGTGGCAATGTCCAGCATCTCCCGACCGGAAAGGGACGAGATTCCAAACCAGTCGCGAAGGTAGTCGGCGGGCTTCTGGAGTTCGTACTCCCCCTTGGTCCACACGCCGGGGAGGACTTCGAAGCGGTGGTACCAGCACGGGTAGGCCTCGATCTCGGCGATCAGGCTCGGGTCGGTCATGGGGCGGCCTCGGTGGCGAAAGTCTGGCCGCTGTATGCGGGGAAGCGGTGGGAGCGGCAAGGCTCTTCCGCCGGGCGGGTTGGTCATCCCGCCATGGTTTGGGCGAACCGGTTGGAGGCCCGGGCGGCCTCGCGCGCCGGGAGGATCCCCGCCGCCAGCGTCACCGCATAGACCCCCACGGCAACCCCCGCCACAAGGCCCCAGGGAATCTCGAACCCGATCGTCCAGCCGAAGCTTTCCAGCATGATCACCCGCGTTAGGATGTATGAAAGGACGAGGCCGTTGGCAACGCCGAGAGCGAGCCCAACCAGGCCGATCAGCCCCGACTCGAGCACGATCGTCCTCCCGATGCGTCCTCGCGTCGCCCCGATGTAGCGAAGTGTCGCCATCTCGTGCCGCCGGTCGAGGATCTGCGCCAGCAGCGTCGTGATTACCCCAAGGATTGCCACCACGATGGCGATCACCTGCAGCACGTAGGTGATGGCGAAGGTGCGGTCGAAGGCCTCGAGGGCAAACCGCCGCAGGTCCGTGTTCGCCCGAATGCCGAGCAGCGGTGTCGCCGGGACGCGCGCCTGGAGGTCCACAATGGCGGCGCGGACCGCTTCCACGTCCGCGTCGGGGGCGAGATAGACGGCGATGCTCGCGAGAGGGGTCTCCCCGAAGTGCTCTGTATAGACAGAGCGGTCCATGATTGCGTAGCCCTGCTCGGAGCTGAAGTCCCGGTAGACCGCATTGATGCGCAGCTCGAGGGGACCGTGGGGAGTTGGAATCGCCAGGATGTCGCCGCGTTCCACGCCCTGCTTCAGGGCGAAAGCCTCGCTGACGACCACCTCGCGGTTTGCCGCGGTCTCGCGGAGGACTTCCTGCATGGGGCGCCCATCGAGCGAGCGGCTGCCCGAGCGTACCACCCTCAGGTCGCCGGCGCCAATGTTGGTGGGTCTCCCGTTCAACAGGATCGACTGGCGGCGGAAGGGATCCACCGCGTCGACCCCGGGAAGGTCGCCAATCCGCTCCGCCAGCCCGACCGGCAGCGGAATCCCATCGCCCGCCCGGGCGCTCCCCTCCGCAGTGATATACAGGTCCGCCACCAGCACCTGCTCCATCCATCCGATCACCGTCTGGCGGAAACTGGTCACCATTACTGAAACCGAGATGACCATGGCGACGCTGATCATGAGCCCACAGATGGCCACGCTTGCACGGCCAAGGGATGCTTGGGTGCTGCTCACGGCGAGGAGCCCCTCGGGCCCGAAGAGCCGGGTATAGACGCCCCTCGCCATCACGGCCGAGGCCGCGAGGGCCGGCCGGGCAAAGGCCACGAACGCCACGATGAAGCAGATCGACGCGAGGTAGCCGTTGACCGGAAGCCCGACGCGGTGCTCGCGAAGGACCAGCGCGATGCCCACGGCGGCGGCAACCGCTCCCACCGCGAGGTTGAGCCCTTGACGGGCGGGCGCTGCCTCGAGGGTGCCACGCCGCATTGTGTTCGCCGGTGGGGTCGAGGAGGCCTCGCGGGCCGGACCCGCCGCCGCAATCACCGATCCCCCGACACCCACCAGCAGCGCGGTCAGGAGGATGCCAGGGCTCAACGCCAGCGTCACCCCCCGCGCGTCGAAGAAGTTGATCGAGATCGCATCGGATACCGGCTGGAGCATCGCCAGCGCCATCAGGCTGCCGACAAGAATGCCGATCGCCGATCCCGCCAGGCCCACCAGCGCCCCCTCCAACAGGAACACCCCCCGGATCACCCCGCGCGAGACCCCCATCGCCCGAAGCGTACCAATCGCCGTGCGGCGCCGCACCACGGCGATGCTCATCGCGTTGTAGACGAGGAAGGCCCCCACGACGATGGAGATATGCCCGAGGGCGCGCAGGTTGAAGCGGAAGGCCGCGATCATCTCCTGGACGCGTTCGCCGCGGGTCTCCGGGCGTTCCACCACAAGGCTCGGGGGCAGGCGTTCCTCGAGCCGCGCCGCAACCTCGTCGACGGTCACACCCTCCTCCAGCACCAGGTCCACCCGGTCCACGGTCCCGCCCCGTTGCAGCAACACGTCCGCCACACCCACATCCGTCACGACCACGTTGCCGTCCACCGAATCCACGATGCTCCCGCCGTCGATGACGCCCGCGATCGTATAGACGCGGCTCCTCCCGGCGATGGCGAGTTCCACCCCCCCGCCAAGCGCGAGGCCGTGCTTCTCGAGGAAGCGACGGGTAAAGATCAGCGCGTCTGTCGTTGTGACCAGGCTGGCGATGTCGCGCCCCTCCTCGAGCTCGAATTCAAGGTCGCGAACCGCTTCGTCGAGGCGTTCGGTGGTACGGAGAAAGTCCACCCCGAGAAGGAGGAGCGACTCCGCGGCCTCGCTGTCCGGAGGCGTATAGACGGCATTGTCCTCGATGAGCGGCGCGGCGGCGGTTACCCCCCCGGTCGCCGCGATGGTGGCAATGGCCGGCCCGGGGATGCCGGCCGTGTTGCCTCGAACCGTGAGCACCGCGGACCCCGCCACCGAGTCCACGGTCCGGCGAAAGCTGGCGACGGCGGACTCGTTTGCGAGGTCGATCGCGACCAGGACCGCCACCCCCAGCGCGACCCCCAAAACCGTGAGGGCGGTCCGCCCGCGCTCGTGCCGGAGGTACGAGCCAATCAGCGCGCGAAAGGCGCTCTTCCACATGGAACGGTCAGTCCGGATCGAGGATGCGGCCGTCGGCCATGCGGATCGTCCTGTCCGCATAATCGGCGGCTTTCGTGTCGTGGGTCGCCATGAGGACGGTCAGGTGGTGCTGGGTGGCGGTCCGGCGCACGAGATCGAGAATGGAGGCGCCGGTCTTCGAGTCGAGGTTGCCCGTGGGCTCGTCGGCGAGGAGGACGGACGGCTCGTGGGCGAGGGCCCGCGCGAGGCCGACCAGCTGCATCTCGCCCCCGGAAAGCTGGTGAACCAGCCGCCCGGTTTTTTCGCCAAGGCCCACCTCCCCAGCCACCTCCGCCGCCTTGCGCCGTGCATCCTTTTCCGGCCGCTTCAGGAATAACAACGGCAGCGCGATGTTTTCGAGCACCGTCAAGTTCGGCAGGAGATTGAAGAATTGGAACACGAATCCGATACGGTGGAGACGAAAGGCACTCCTTTGGTCGTCGTTCATGCTGTTTAGTTCCCGGCCATCGACGCGGATCGTGCCTTCGTCGCAGGTATCAAGGCCACCAATCAGATTCAGCAAGGTCGTCTTGCCGCTGCCCGAGGAGCCCATGAGGCTGATGAATTCCCCGCGGCCGACGGAAAGGCTCACCCTGTCGAGGACCCGTGTCCCCGCCACCCCGTTGCCCCCTCCATAGCACTTGCTGACATTTTCTGCTTTCAAGACGAGGTCCATGGGACGGGGAATCTCCGGGTCAAGGGGGGCTTGTTTGGCCGGGCATGGAGGGAGCGAAGCATGTGCCACGGGACCCCCCTGACCCCGCGGACGACAGGCAAGCTTGACAGCCTTCCCCCGTTTTCAAAGGATCACAACTCTTTCCTCCGGACCTTGCCCATGGCCGCCACGACCCCCCAACTGATTACCGCCTCGCCCGTTGTGGCGGGGTTTTCCGCCTACAAGGTGGCCCGTCACGGGGCCCCGGTCGAACTGAAGCTCGACCAGAACGAGGGTGACTCGCCGGCACCATCGCTCTTCCGCCGCCTGGCAGAGATCGGCCCCGACGTCATGCGGCGTTACCCGAGCACCACCGATCTGGAGGCACTTCTCGCCCGGCGGTTCTCCATCGACCCCCAAAAGGTGATCGTCACCGCGGGGGCGGATGATGCGCTTGATCGGCTCTGCCGTGCGGTCCTCGCCCCCGGCCGCCGCCTCCTTTGCACGAATCCCACCTTCGAGATGATGCTGCGCTACGCCCGCATCGCCGGGGGCGGGATCGACGAGGTGGAATGGTGGGAAGGGCCGTTTCCGACCGAGGCCTTTATCGCCGCCATCCGGCCCGAGACCGCCCTCGTCGCCGTGGTGACCCCCAACAACCCCACGGGAACGGCGGCCACGCG
>CAYQTO010000031.1:0-26091 GCA_964420455.1 uncultured Candidatus Sumerlaeota bacterium
ACCTGACGGGCCTTGCGGCGCTTCAACTCCCGCGCCACCAGTCGCACATCCTGCGCTGCGTGCTTCGGCGCCACCAGCACCGCGTCCTTCGTGACGATCACCACCAGGTGCTCGGCGCCGACCACGCCCACCGCCATCGCGCCGCCGGTGTCGTTCAGCACAATCGAGTCGCGCGTGTTGATCAGGACCGGGTCGCCCTCGGCAACGTTGCCGTCCGCGCCGGTGGGGCGGGTGCGTTCGAGGGCGTCCCAGGCGCCGACGTCGTCCCAGGGGAACCTCCCCTCGACCATGAGCACCTCGCGGGCGTGTTCCATCAGGGCGAAGTCGATGCTGATATCGGGGAGGGCGGCGAAGGCCTTCTCGGCGAGGCGGGGCTTGTTCCTGCCGAGGGCGTCGGCGATCGCGCGGAGCGCCTCGCCGTGCTCCGGGCTGGCGGCGTCGAACTCCGACTCGAAGGTAGACAACCGCCAGAAGAACATGCCGCTGTTCCAGTAGTGCTGGCCGGTTTCGACGAACTCCTCGGCGAGCTCGCGGTTGGGCTTTTCGCGGAATCCGGCGACGCGCCGGGCGGTGCGGGTGCCGCCGCGGGCATTCGCCTCGATGTAGCCGTAGCCGGTTTCCGGCCGGGTGGGACGGATGCCGATGGTCACGAGCGCGTCCTTCTGCTGGGCGGTGTCCATGGCGCTCTTGACGCAGGCGCGGAACTGGGCCGGGGCGCCGATCTGGTGGTCCGCCGTGAGGATCGCAAGGGTCACGTCCTCCCCCGGAAACCGAGCCCGGAGCGTTGCCGCCACCCACACGAGGCACCCGGCGGTGTTGCGCTTCATCGGCTCCGCCACGACGTTCTCCGCCGGGATGCCAAGGTCCGCCCGGCGAATCGGATCACGGAGGATGCGCGACGTCGCGATATAGACACGGTCCGCGGGGATGAGCGGCTCGATGCGGTGCACCGCCTCCTCGAGCAGGGTCTCGCGCTCGCTCGTCAGACGCAGCAGTTGCTTCGGGCGCTTCTCCCGCGAGAGCGGCCAGAATCGCTCGCCCGATCCCCCCGCCATGATCACCGCCACGCGCCGTCCGCTCGTCCGCTTTGTTGCCATCGGGTGGCTCCCCTTGACTTCACGATTCCCCGAGCCAAGTGCTCGTCCAACACGGAGGGCAACCGGCGAATCATGGCGGACCAGCGCGACGACAAGCTTCCTCCCCTCGAGCCGGACCCGGTGATCGAGTATTACAAGCAGTTCGTCGACCGGTCGCTCCTCCGCGCCCAACTCGCCAAGACCCCTGCCGAGCGATTTCGCGACCTCGAGCGCATGGCCGAGATGTATCGCATGCTTCGCCGGGCGGTGAAGGTGGAGGACGAGTGATCGCGCCCGCTGACTATCGCAACCTGCTCGAGGCGCTCGCTCGGGGGGAATGCCGCGTGATTCTCGTCGGTGGCGTCGCCGCGGTGCTCCACGGCAGCGCACGCTTCACAGCCGACGTGGATGTAATCTACGACCGTTCCGAAGACAATCTTCGGCGAATCGTCAAGGCCGTCGCGCCGCTCGATCCCTACCCCCGCGATGCCCCCCCGGGTCTTCCCTTCCTCTGGGATGAGGAAACTCTGCGCCGCGGTCTCAATTTCACCCTGACCACGAGGCTTGGGCCCCTTGACCTTTTCGGCGAAGTTCCCGGCGGTGGCACCTGGCAAACCCTTCACCACAAGAGCCAACGATTCCGTATAGACGACTTTGAACTGCTCGTAGTTGGTTTGCGAGACCTGATTGCCCTCAAGCGCGCCGCCGGCCGGCCAAAGGACTACGAGTCCATCTCGGAGCTTGAGGCGCTGCTGGACGACTCCAGCCGTTCGTAGAGGACGAGCCGCGCGGGGATCAGCCCATAGCCCGGGCCGTTGAGCAACCGGGGCCAGGATGCCGCCTCGCGGTAGGTGTCGGCGAAGTCCGGATGCGTATAGACACCCGCGTCCGAGGGCCACGGCGCCCGCCACCCGCCGTCGTCCTCGATCAGCGTCAACAGCACCAGGTCTGGCTCGCGCCCGAGCACGTAGTCCGCATCGACCTTGCCATGGAGGCCCCCCTCGAGCCCGGCGATGTGCGCGTCCACCAGGCCCAGCATGTCGATAAACCGCAGCCGCGAGATGTAGGGCACGACGCCGGCCTCGGTCGCGGCGAGGACCGCATCGGGATCGGCGGTGTTGCGGAGGTGGGCCCCCGCCTCCATCAGCGGGGCGACGGTGAGGCGGCCGCCGTCCGCCTGGCCCGCCCACCGGTACCAGTTGAGGTGCGGGTCGAGCTTGGCCTGCGCCGCGGCGGCGACAAGAAACCCGCCCACGGCAACCCCCGCCCCCCACGCCGGAAGCCGCACCAGCGGCCCCGCCGCCAGCACCGCCAGCAACGGCAACGCCGGAACGAAAAACCGCCCCGCCGGCATCCAGTCGCCCCCGACCGCCACGGCGAAAACCAGCTGCAGCGCCGCCGCCACTGTATAGACAGTCATCCCCTCGCCGTCTCCCGCCCGGGATCGCGCCAGACGCCCCAGGGGTCCGATCGCTCCCGGAATGGCAGCAACGAGCAGTAGCCCCAACGCGCCGCCAAACGTTTCCCAAAAGTAGGCCAGCCCCCGACCCAGCGTGGTCCCCGCATCGCCGCCAATCTTGGCCGACACCGTATTGGGCACCACGGTGCCGAAGGTCGCCCAGCGCCACGCCGTATAGACGAACAGCACGCCCAGGGCCAGGGCGAGCGCCACGGCCTGGCGGCGGGTCACCTCGCGACGCCGGGCGGCAAGGGCCCCGACAAGGGGGAGGGCGAGAAACATCGCGCCCTCGGGGCGGCTCATGCCGACCAGTGCCAGTGCCCCACCGGAGGCGAATGTCCACCCCATGGAATCGCGGCGCGTGGACTCGTTGACGAGCATCACTGCCAGCAGCACAAGAAACGCGTGAGAGGCCGTTTCGAGTCCGCCAATCGCCCAAACGGCGAAGGGAAACGCTCCGGAAAGCAGAACGGCCGCGACCACGCCCCGGTCGCGCCAGGGCGGCACCTCCCCATCCCACCGGCGACAGACAAGCAGCCCGAGCGTTGCCACGCCGAAAACCCAGCCGAGCACCCGCGCCGCGCTGAACGGCTCGATCCGCCCCGCATGGGCCAGCACCGACGTCCACAGCCAAAGAAAGTTCGAATAACCCTCCACCGGCTCGCCCGGATTGAAGACGAAGCCCGCCCCTTCCCAAACATGGCGTGCGTAGCGGAATGTGATCCACGGGTCGTCGACCACCACCAACCGGTGCCACCAGCAAAGGGCGGAAAACCACGCAGCGGCTCCGGCCCACAGGCCCAGCCGCCGCCACGGCACCTCCACCGGATCCACATTCAGGCTCATGCCCCGATGTTTTTTCATGCGCCCCACGGCGCCAACCGGGAAACGAAGGGTGGACGTCCTTGCCCACGTTCCTTCCTTCTCCCGCACCATCCTCCTTCCACCGGAGCCACCATGACTTTCCCCACCCACGAGATCCACGTCGCCCTGAGGGCGCATCCGTTGCTGCGTGTCGACTGGCACAATTTCTCGCCCGGGGAGCAGCTTCGGCGGGTAGAGGAGTACGCGGCGGCGGCACCGTTTCCCGTCGTCGTCGCGGAGGCCGGCCGCTCGCTTGAGGGGCGGCCCATCCCGTCGATGCGTTTCGGCGACGGCGGCGTTCCCATCCTCGCCTGGGCCCGCCAGCACGGCGACGAGCCCGACTGCACCGCCGGCCTCCACCTTGCCCTCGATTTCCTCGCGCGCTCCGGACACCCCGTCGCCCGCGAGATCCTCGCCGGGGTCGACCTCCTTCTCCTCCCGATGGTCAACCCCGACGGCGTGGTGCACTGGACCCGGGAGAACGCGGCGGGGATCGACCTCAACCGCGACGCCGTGGCCGGCGCCATGCCCGAGGCCCGCGCCCTCCTCGCCGCACGCGCCGCCCACAAGCCCCCTGTTGTCTTCAACCTCCACGACATGTGGGCCGGCAAGACCACCGAGGCGGGGGACCTGGTCGCAATCGCCTTCCAGGCCTGTCCCTTCGAGCCCGCCGACACCGATGATCCCCCGCGCCTGCGCGCCAAGGCCATCTGCTCCGCCATGGCCGCCGCCGTCCACGACGTCCGTCCCCAGTGTACAGCAAGATATACGGCCGATTTCATGCCCACGGCGTTCGGCGACAACATGGCCCGCTGGGGCATGTCGTCGGTGCTGATCGAGGCGGGTGGCTGGACTCCCGCCGGTGGGGGCGACGACTTCGTCCGTGCGCTCTTTGCCCTCTCGTTCCTCCGCGGCCTCCACGCGGTGGCCACCGGCGAGGACCTGACCGGCGACCCGGCTCCCTACGAGACCCTCCCCTACGATTCCGGCCGGCGGCATTTCACGCTGCTGGTTCGCAACGGGCGCCTGCGCTGGAGCCCTGACGCGCAGCCGGTCGATGCGGACCTTGCGTTCAACACGCGGGGCCGCGATGGGCGCCTGGTCCTCGCCCGCGTTGGCGACCTCTCGCCCGAGCGCGGCCTGACCGAGATCGACGCCGCGGGCCTTGTCCTCACCCCCGCGGACCCGTCCATCCCCCTGCGAATCGACGAGGAGCGCGCCTTCGCCGCCCGCGATGCCCAAGGCAATCCCATCCTGGGCATCGACCCGACGGGGGTCTATAAATAAAGACGCCGGGAGGATTTGTCCCCCCGGCGCCGGGAATCGGCAGGGTCCGGGTTACTCCGCCACGCGGCGCGACCGCGGCCAGGTCATGTTTGCCAGGGGGTTCGCGTAGAGGCCCTCGATGTCCGTCTGCACGAGAAAGTTGAGATTATAGGTGTAGAGGGGGGCGATGGCAGCCTCGTCCTCCACGAGGATGCGCTCGGCCTCGATGAAGTACTGCTCGCGCTGGAGGGGATCCTTCTCGAAACGGGCCAGGTCCACGAGTTCGTTGTAGCGTTCGTTGTCGAACTTGGGGGCGTTCTTGGCATTGCCGGCCTGGAAAATCTCGAGGAAGTTAAGGGGGTCGGCGAAGTCGGCGATCCAGGAGCCGCGTGCGAACTGGAAGTCGCCCTGGAGGATGCTTTGCTGGACGATGCCCCACTCGGCGTTCTGGAGCCGGACATCGACGTCGAAGGCGCGCCGCCACATGTCCTGCAGTTGCTCGCCAATGAGCTTGTGGGTATCGCTGGTGTTGTAGAGGTAGGTAACGCTGGGGAGGCCCTCACCGCCGGGGAATCCAGCCTCCGCCAGCAGCCGGTTGGCCTCCTCCAGGTCCATGTCGCCAATGAGGTTGGGGGCGACGTCGCGATAGGTCTTTCCTTCCTGGGGGCTGGGCATGCCGTGAGGGATGAAGCCTTCGCTGACGAGTTCGCCGCCGCGGGTGATGCGTTCGACGATCAACTCGCGGTCGATCGCCTTGCTGAAGGCCTGGCGCACGAGGCGGTTGTCGAAGGGCGCTTCCTGGGTGTTGAAGATGACGTAGTACTTGGCGAGGCCGGGGACGTTGCGGTACTCGGGCCGTGCCTTCCACCGCTCGAGTTCCGCGGGGGAGACGCCTTCCGTCACGTCAAGCGACCGGGTCTGAAACGCCTGATTCTCCGTGTTGATGTCTTCGATCATGTAGAGTTCCACGCGCTCCCAGAAGATGGCGTCGGCGTCCCAGTAGGTGTCGGCCTTTTCGAGGACGATCTGGTCGCGGGGGCGATACTCGACCATGCGAAAGGGCCCGTTGCCGATGTAGGTTTCGGCGGACAGGGACCAGTCGGTGCCATGTTCCTCGACGGTGGGGCGATGGATGGGCAACCAGGTGGCGTAGGCGACCATGGTGAGGAAGAACGGCGCGGGGTAGTCCATGGTGAACTCGATGGTGTGGTCGTCGATGACCTTGACCGCGTCGAGGCTGAGGCCGGCGTCGGTGCCCCCCGCCTCGTAGAATTCCTGGCCGCCGTCGAGGAAGCCGTAGACGATCTGGGCGTAGGGGGCGGTGGTCGAGGGGGTGCAGATGCGCTCGACGCTGAACTTGAAGTCGTGTGCGGTGACCGGGTCGCCGTTGTGCCACCGGGCGTCTGTGCGCAGATTGAAGGTCCAGTGGGTGTAGTCCTCGTCGTGGCTCCAGGATTCGGCCACGCCGGGCTGGGGGTTGATGTCGCGGTCGAGCCAGACGAGCGGCTCCATAAGCCCGTGCATCACCTTGTTGGTGGCCACATCGTCGGCGAGGTTGGGGTCGAGGGTCTTGGGCTCGGCGCCCAGGTTGATCCGGATGGTGGTGTCGAGGGCGGGCTCGCCGTTTGCCCCGCCGGGCTGGGACTCCTCGGGGGCGCGGCAGCCCGCCATCATCGCGGCGCCCAAGGCCACCACGGCAAAAAAACGTCGCATCACGTTGTCTCGTCTCCTCACATGTTGCCTGTCTGCACACCGAACTTGGGTGCTTGACAAACACGTGACAAGGAGAACCCGGTGCACCCTGCCGTCGCAAGGCTTCCCATGACCGCCGATCCCCCCATCCGCTTTGTTGATGTTTCAAAAACGTACCAGGTGGTTCGTCGGGCGACGCCGCGCATCGGCAGCTGGTTCCTGAGCAAGGCGTTCGAGCACTTCCGCCACGAGCCGTTCCAGGCGCTCGACCGGGTGAGCCTCGAGGTGGGGCGCGGGGAACTGGTCGGGCTGCTGGGTCCGAACGGCGCCGGCAAGTCCACCCTGCTCAAGCTGATCGCGGGAATCACCCGGCCCGACCGGGGCGAGGTCCACGTTGCCGGCCGCGTCGCCTCCCTCCTCGAGCTCGGTGTCGGCTTCCATCCCGACCTCACCGGCATGGAGAACATCTTCTACAGCGCGGCGCTCCTCGGCCTCAGCCGGGCCGACACCTTCGCCCGCCTCGAGGAGATCATCGCCTTCAGCGGTCTCGCCGATTTCCTCTACGAACCGGTCCGCCATTACAGCAGCGGCATGTATAGCCGCCTGGCCTGCTCCGTCGCCCTTCATGTCGATCCGGACATCATCCTGGTGGACGAAATTCTGGCGGTGGGCGATGCCGAGTTCCAGCAGCGTGGCATCCTCCGGATCCTCGATCTGCACCGCCGAGGCGCGACGATTCTTCTCGTCACCCACGAATCGAACACGGCGAGGGACCTGTGCGACCGGCTTGTGTGGATCGAGGCGGGCCGCATCGTCCGCGACGGCGCCCCGGGCGACGTCTACCGCGCCTACATGAACTCGATGATGAGGCGGGTGACGCCCACGGGTGCCTTTGCCCCGGACCGCCAGCCGTCGGGCCGCGGACGCCTGGTTGCCGCGCGCCTGCGCGTGGGAGAGGACGAGGCGACCAGCATCCGGGCGGGCACCCCCGCCAGGATCGATGTCGACATCGAGTCCGAGGGCGAGCCTGTGCGGCTCGTTCTGCTTTGGCGGTGGACCGACGGCCGCGTGCTCCTCCACGAGGAATCGCCGGCGCTCCACCCCGCCGCCCCCCTCGCCTCCCTTGTCTATACAATCCCCCGGTGGCCCCTGATGGAGGCCCGCCTCAGCCTGAGCGCCGCCCTCGTCTCCGAGGACAGGGCGGAGGTTCTCGACCGTGTCGAGGACCTCCTTCGCATAGACAGCCTTCCCGTCGGCGAGCCGGTGGCCGAGACCTTCGTCGCGCCCCGCATCCGCTGGGACTATGCTTCCGCGGATTCCTCCGCGGAGCCCTGATCCTTGCGCTTCCTTCTCCTCCGGCCCCGCCGCCAATCCCCGAGGAAGCGCTTGCCGGTCTTTTCCTTCCACGCGGTCTCGCGCCGGTCCCAGTAGAACTCCTTGAGCAGCACCCGGGTAATCGCCGCGGCCGGCACGGCCAGAATCATCCCCACCAGGCCGAAGTTCGCCCCCAGCGCCAGCGCGAACAGCACCGCCACCGGGTGGAGCTGGGCACTTTGGCCGACGATCCGCGGCTGAAACACAAAGCCCTCCAGCGTCTGCACGATCGCCACCACCACGATCACCCCGATGCCGAAAAAGATCCGCTCCTGCGTATCGCCGTAGGCATCGCTGAAGAGGACATAGAGGAGCGCGGGACCCCCGCCGGAGATCGGCCCCAGGTAGGGGATCAGGTTACCCACCCCCGCCAGGATCCCGAACAGGAGGGCGTACTCGCTCAGGCCGAGCAGATAGAACCCGACGAATGACAGAAGCCCCACGAGGAACGCCGTGATCAACATGCCACGGATGAACCCGCCCACAGCGACGTCGACCTTGCCGAGGACGTCGAAGGTGCGCTCCTGCCAGCGCGGCGGGATCATGACCTCCATGACGTCGCGCAACTTGGAAAAGTCCAGCAGCAGGTAGATATTCACGAGGATGGCGAAGGCGAAGAAGGTGACCCCGCCGATGAGGCCGGTGACGAAGCCGTAGAAGAACTCGATGGCCTCGCCAACGATGCCGAAGCCGGAGCGGGCGGCGGAGCGGACTTCGTCGCTCCGGGCGGCCTGGGCGATCAGGTCGTCGAGGAACATGCCGCGTTCCTCGAGCTCCTGCATGAGGCGTTGGAGCCCCGTGGTGAGCGTTCCCTGGGCATCGCCCTGTTCGAGCCCGAGGAGCTGGTCGAGCCGTTCGACCTGGAGCGTGAGGAACCCCCCGAGGCCCGTCCAGGCGCGCTGGATCTGCTCGACCAGAATCGGCAGCACGAGGGCAAAAAATCCCGTCAGGGCGAGCACGAACAGGGCGTAGAGGACCAGCACGCCGCCGATCCGCGAGAGGCGGAGCTGGCGCTGGACGAAGGTCACAATCGGGTCGAAGATATACGCGAAGACCAGCCCGACAACGAACGGCAAAGTCGTCTGCACGAGAAGGGACACCACCGGCGAGACGAGCCAGAGGGCCGTCAGCGACCCGGCCACGATCAGCATGATGCCGATGATGCGGGCGATGCGCGTCAGTTCGGGATCGAGCAGGGTCACCGCCCTCGATTGGTGGCGGGTGTCGTCGCCGGCTGTTTCTTCCGGATCCTCGGGCGGCGCCATGGGTGGACCTCGCGGATGGGGTGTCGGCCCCTGCTACATTCAGGGATTGACTGCCTTCAGAGAAAAAGGGGCGTCAATTCCCCACCGCCGTGGCTCCGGCGCCATCGAGGGTGGCGAGGATCTGCTCCATGAGGGCCGCGCGGCGTTCCGCCTCGAGTTCCCGGCGGATCATTGGGGCGACCTCCTCGAGCGGCGTCACCGCCGAGGGGATGAATGCCACCTTCTGGACAAGGAACACCCCGGCCTCCGTATCCGCTATCACCACATCGCCCACGGGCATGGTGAAGGCGACTTCCTCGAGCGCGTCAATGTAGGTACCCCGGGCGAAGGGCTCGACCTCGCCGAAGTTGCTCCGGCTTTCGTGGATGCTGGCCTCCGATGCGAGGGCACGGAAGGATTCGCCGGACTCGAGGCGGGCGAGGAGCGCCTCCGCCTCCGCGACGGAGGCCACCTGAATCAGCCGTATTTCGACCATTTCCTCGGTGCGGAGGGCCTGCTGCTGGTCCTGGTAACGCGCCCTGATGTCGTCGTCGGTGACCGGGCGGCGGGCCAGTTCGTGCTGGAGCACGCGGTCCGCCACGGCGGTGCGCACGGTCTGGCGCAGTTGAACCCGGAAGGACTCGTTGGCCAGGCCCCCGGTGTCCTCGAGCCATCGCAGGAGGGCGAGTTGCTCGCGGAGGCGGGCGCGGTAGTCCTCCTCGTGGGCGGGCGACGGCTCGCGCCCCGCCAGGTAGTTCGTATAGCCGAGATCGTAGTCCGGTCGGGTGACCGAGTAGCCAAAGGCGGAGAAGGCTGGGGGGGCGGCCTCGCGTTCGCTCTGGGGAGGGATGGTCACGTCGAGCCAGAAGGCCATGCGCTCGGCGAGGTCACGGAACTCCGCGTCGACCTGGCGGGGGGTGGCGCGTTCGACCTCGTCGCGGCCGACCTCGGCAACGGGCGGGTTTTGCGCATGGCTGCAGGAGGCCACCCCGGCGACCAGAAGGCCGTGGAGCATGGTGGCCCACGCCAGCTTCACGCTTGGTTTGTTCCCGCTGCCCGCCATGCTGATGGCTCCCGCAGTTTACCCGTTTGACCAACCCGTCCCAGCACTGGCGACAGAATGGCGAGAAAAATCAGCCACCGGACGCCGATTCCACAGGAGGCAGGCCCACCTCGCCCGCCTCGCCCCACACGGTTCCGTAGCCGAAGAGGCTCCCCATGTTGCGCCGCAGCGCCTCCTCCACCTCCTCCCGCGACGGTGTCCCCCCACCCAGCAGCTTTTCCATCGAGCAGACCCCCCGGTCGCGAATCCCACACGGGATGATCAACCCGAAGTGGTTCAGGTTTGTCGTCACGTTCAGCGCGAGCCCGTGGGTCGTCCACCACCGGCGCACGTGGATGCCCATGGCACAGATCTTTTCCTTTCCCACCCAGACGCCGGTGCGTCCCTCGACGCGGTAGCCCTCGAGGCCCCACTCGCCGATGGTCCGGATGACCGCCTCCTCGAGGAGCCGGAGGTATTCGTGGAGCCCGAGCTTCTCGACGCGGAGGAGGGGGTAGGCGACGATCTGGCCAGGCCCGTGGTAGGTCACCTGGCCGCCGCGATCGGTCTCGTGCACGTGGACGCCGCGGGCCCGCAGGACCGCATCGGGCGCAACGACCTCGTTCGACGATCCCCGCCGCCCGATGGTAATCGTGGGAGGATGCTCCACGACAAGGACCAGCGGCCCGCGATTCCCCGCGATCTGTTCCGCCTGGAGCCGCCGCTGCAACTCCGCTGCCTCGCCGTAGTCGATTCGGCCGGTCCGATAAAAATGTAGGGTCTCCAAGAAAGGGGGCACCTCCTGCGTGCTGGGCGGATGATATGCAGGGTTCATGCTCGCCGGGTCACCCTGCAAATCGACCCGGTCGAGTGAGATTTCGTTGACAATTGGAGCCGATCGACCCACGCTCAGTTCCAGAGAGCGAGGCCACCCGCTCTATGCAGCACAACGCTGCGACTTCCGATTGTGGATTCCCCCCCTTCGGAGCTCGGCGCCTCGCTCTCTTCTTCATTTTTACCGAAGTCTCCAATCGGAAGGCCCTTGCCAAGGTCCCCCTTGATCGGGCCCGGGGGGGATCCCATAGTGTCGGCATGATCGAGACTCAATTGGCCACACTTCAGGAAACAATCAGGGGCTACGGCGACCGGGTGTTGGTGGCGTTTTCCGGCGGGGTGGACTCGACGGTGGTGGCGAAGGCCGCCCGGCTGGCGCTCGGCCGCGAGGGCGCCCTGTGCGTCGCCGCCCGTTCCGAGTCCAACACCGAGGACGATATCGACCTGTGCCGGACCATCGCCGCCGAGCACGACTTCGCCCTCGAGGTGATTGCCTACAGCGAGCTGGCGATCCCCAACTACAAGGAAAACCCGGCGAACCGATGCTATTTCTGCAAGTCGGAGCTTTATGACCGGCTGGGGGCCCTCGCGGCGGAGCGGGATATTGCGGCGGTACTGGATGGGTCCAACGCCGACGACGCGGGGGATTATCGCCCGGGCCTGAAGGCGGTGGCGGAACGGCGGGTCCGGTCGCCCCTGCGCGAGGCCGGCCTCGCCAAGGACGACGTTCGTGCGTTGGCGCGACACTTTGGCCTGCCGAACCATGACAAGCCGTCCTCGCCCTGCCTCAGTTCCCGAGTGCCTTATGGCCAGAAGATCACCCGGGAGAAGCTCGAGCAGGTGGCCGCCGCGGAGCAGTACCTTCGCGGGCTGGGCCTTCGCGAGTTCCGCTGTCGCCACCATGGAGAGGTGGCCCGGATCGAGGTCCCGCCGGAGCAGTTTCCGATCGTGCTCGAAAATCGCGACAAACTCCTCGCCGAGTTTCGCCGTCTCGGGTTTGTGTGGACGGCGCTCGACCTGGGCGGGTTCCGCTCCGGCAGCCTCAACGCCGTCCTCGGCCTTTCCGGCAACGGCGGCGACCCGGCCGGAGGGGCTTGACGTAACGCTTGGCCATTGGCCTTATCCCGTCGCGAATTTCTGGGAGGTTCCCCACCCGCCATCATGCGTTTTCTGGCTTCTCTTCTCACGCTGCTGCTCGCTGCCCTGCCCGCGCTGGCCACCGCGCAACCGCTCCGCATGCCCCAGCAGCCCCGCACCGGCTTCCTCACCATCGAGCCGGCCCTGGTTGACTTTGGCGAACTCGACCAAGGCGAGAAGACCACCATCGAGTGGACCCTCCGAAACACTGGCGATCGGCCCGTGCGCATCCTGAACATCCGAACCGGATGCGGGTGCACGACCACTCGCGACGGCAACCCGACGGTTGTGGCTCCGGGAGCCGAGGAAACCCTCCGGGTGGAGTTCAATTCGGCCGGACGCGAGGGACTCCAGCAGCGCACCGTCGCCCTTCAGACTGACGACCCGATCCGGCCCGTCTATCAGGCGGCCTTCCGAGGCCACATCCACTCGCCCCTCTTCTTCGAGCCGACCGCCATCCTCTTCAACGACATCGAGCAGGGCGCCGAACACACCAAGCGCTTCTCCTTGTTCACCACCCTCGAGGGTGGACTCGACATCACCGGTTGGGAACTGACGGACGAGCGCTTCGGCGTGGAGAAGGTGGAGGAGAAGCCCTTCGAGCAAAACGGCCACGAAGGGAAGGAAATCGTGTTCGAGGTGACGGCGCCGGAGACGCTTCCCCAGGCGGACTTCCTCGCGCGGTTGCGCCTTCAATCCAACCGCGATGATATCTACCTGCCGCAGATGCTGATCCGGGGCCGGGTGGTCGGCGACGTCGAGTTTTCGCCGAACCGGGCCTTCGCGATCGTTCGCGGCGACGATGTGACTTCCAAGACCATCCAGCTGGTGTCGAAATCCAACACGCCGTTCGAGATCGAAAGCGTGGAACTGGATCGCGAGGTCGCCATCGAGTTGGCTATCAGCGACGAGTCCAGCCCAACGAAGAAGGAACTGCTCTTCACAATCACCGGCGAGGAAGGCAAGGGCACCATCCAGGCGTCGGCGAAGGTGGGCCTCAGGCGTGAGGGCAAGGACCAGACGGTTTACCTCGAGATTCCGGTGATCGTGATCAACCGGCCGGCGGCGCGGGCGATGATCAACCGTCCGCCCTCTGCCCTGTCGACGGTCCGCGACAACGGCGCGGTCTCCACCGCCGCCCAGTAGGACGACGCCCCATGGCCGCCCGCTGGATTCTCCGCCTTGCCCTGCTCGCCGGCCTGCCAGCGCTCGTCGCCGCTGTCCAGTCCATGTCGATGCCGGTTTCCCTCCCGCCACCGCGGGAGGAAACCGCCGATGCGGCCGGTGTCACGGAGGCCGACCCCGCAGAAGCGACCGCCGCCGAGGTGGAATGGGCCCGCCAGCACTATGAGGACGGCACGGCGCTCTTCGTCGACTCGCGTCCCCTGAACCAGTTCGAGACCGGCCGCATCCCCGGGGCCTTCCCGGTCCCCTTCGAGGAAATCGCCCGTGGTGCCCCGGCGGTCCTCGACCTGTTGCCGACCGACTATCTCCTCATCATCTACTGCAGCGGCGGCGACTGCGAGTCGTCCCACTACGTCCAGACGATGCTTGGCGAGTACGGCTATACGGAGACGGCGATTTTCGAGGCCGGCTTTCCCGCATGGGTGGACGCGGGGCTGCCTGTCGAGACCGGACCGAGCCCCTACTGACCATGCCCCGTTCCCTCCTGAACACTCTTCTGCTGGTGGCGCGCCTGGTGGCGGGTGGGGCGCTCCTTGTTGCCGGTGCCATCAAGCTGAGCGGCGGCCCCCTCGCCTTCGCGCTCAGCATCCGCTCCTTCGACCTTGTTCCCGACGCGCTCGCGCTGGCGTCGGCCTACTTCCTCCCTTGGTTCGAGATCGGCCTCGGCGCGGCGCTCATCGCGGGGATCTGGAACCGCGAGGCGGCCCTCCTCGCCGCCGGTGTCTATACGGTCTTCACCGTCGCGCTGGCGAGCGTGATCCTGCGCGGCATGGACGTCGATTGCGGGTGCTTTGGCGATTTGTTCGGCGGGTCCACGGTCAGTTGGATGACGATTGCGCGAAACGGAATCTTTGTCGCGGCGTCGCTCGCGGTGCTCGTCCTTGGCGGCGGTGACTGGGCGGTGGAACGCGAACCGGCCGGGGAGGATTCCCAAACGCAGGTTCCGGAGCACGGGGTCGGCCCCTCCGCCGAGGTGCCGGGCCAGCCCCGCTGACGCCCCTCCCTTGTCACCCCCACGTCCGCCCGCCCTCGCGGCCACCGTCCTCGCCACTTTCTCCGTCCTCATCCTCCTTGCCTATACGGACTACCTGGACAGTGGCGCTCCGGGCTCGCCCCTGGCCCTTCCGCTGCTGGCCGTGCTCGTGGCGGCCCACCTGCCGCTGATCCGGAGCGAACGCGCGGGTCCGCGGCTCCCGTTCTCGATGCCCCCCCGGGTGCTTGGGACTGCCGCGGTCGTCCTGGCGCTGCTGGCGGCGCTGCGCTTCGTTCACATGGGCCAGGTGGCCCTTTACGAAACGCCGGTGGAGCCCCGGGCGAACGCCCAACTCGGGCTGGTGACGCAGGTGGTTGCCCGGATCGAGGCGGCACAACCAATCTATACGGACGTCTATACGCGCGACGGGTACACGGAGCCGAACGTACTCGCGCCGGGTGCCGTGCTGCCGTTTGCCGCCGCGCGGGCATGGGGTTTCGAGTGGCGGTACGCCTCGCTGGCGGGGGCGGGGCTGATGGCGATGCTGCTGGCGGTGGCGATGGCGCTTGTGGCGACGCGCATCCCGAACACGCCCGCGGGGCGGGACCTCGCGGGGACGACGTTCCTCGCGCTCCTGGCCGGCGGCGTCGGATGGATGCTTGTTCCTGTCCTCACACCATATCTGCATTGGGGCCATACAATCCCCCAGTGGCCCCTGTTGCTCGGTTTCGGCCTGTCGCTGGGGGCCGGTCTGCCGGTGCTGGCGGCGCTGGTGGCGGGGCTACTTGCGACGATGAGTCCCGGCTGGCTGGTGCTGCTACCGGTGGCGGGGGGGCTCCTGTGGCGCCAGGTCCCCGCGGGCCGCCGCGGGCTCGCCGCCGCCTGCCTCCTTGCCCCGGTTGTTATCGCCTGGGGTGCCTGGCGCGCGGAGTTCACCGCCATGTTTTCCGCGATTTTCGGCGAGACCCTCCGCACCCAAACGGCCGAGCCGCTCGTCTCGGCAACGCTGCCGACACTCCATGCGGTGGGCGACTTCCTTCGCCTGCGGCCGGGGATCTACGGCGCCGCGCTGCTCGGACTCGGCTTCCTCGTGCGCGCCATCCTCCGCTGCGAGGACCGCGGGCGGCGCCTGTCCCTCTTTGCCTTCGCCGCCTTCCTTGTGCTGATTTGCGGGCCGGTGGCTTACGCCTATCACTGGATGGCGCACCTGGCGCTGTTGTGCGGTCTGCTTGCCGGGCGTGTGCTGGTGGACCTGCCAGCGGGGGAGGCGGGGCCGCTCGCCGATCGGGTTTGGGGTGCTCCCGCGGCCCGCGCGGCCGTGGTCGGCTCGTGCCTGCTGGCGCTGCTTCCCTTCGGGCGGCTGCTGGTGGGATTCGAGGCCTCTGTCAACCGCCAGCCCGGCAGGGCCCAGCACCCCACGCGGCTGATCCTCGCCGGATTCAACGTGGAAAGCGCGGACCACGCCTGGGGGGCGGAACCGCGGGTCGCCGTTGGCCTTCCCCACGACGGGCCGGGGCCCGGAACCCTCCAGATCAAGCTGGGCACCCTTGGCGGCACCTTCACCCCCAACAATCCCGTGCGCATCGCCGTCAACGGACACGAGCGCGGGGTCTTTCGGGCGCTCCCGGGAAATGTGGCGTACGCCCTCGTGCCGCTGCGCTCGGGCGACCTCCATCGCGGGTTCAACGTTGTCGAACTCCACGCCGCCTGGGCCCGCACCCCCCGCAGCCTTAACATCGACCCCTCGGACACCCGTACCATGTCGGTCTTCTATCAGGGCTTGAACTTCGTCCCCCGATGACTCACTATACCGAGTAGAAGAAATCTGCAAAGAAAGACCGTCCGTAAAGTGGTCGTGAAGATCCCCGTGATGCCCTCCCTTGAGCCTCCGCCGATGCCGATGCCGCGACGCGGCCTTTATGGAATCACCGATGCCCACCTGTGTCCGGAATCGCACGAGGAGCAGGTCCGCGAGTTGATCCGTGGGGGCGCGGCCATCGTCCAGATGCGCGACAAGGCGATGAGCGACGGGGAGTTCCGGGTTGTGGCGGGGCGGTGCCAGACGCTCTGCCGTTGGCTGGAGGTGCCCTTCATCGTCAACGACCGGTTGGAGGTGGCGGCGGCGATCGGGGCGGACGGGATTCACGTGGGCCAGTCGGACACGTCGGTCGAGGAGGTGCGTCGGCGGCTGGGTCCGCGGGCGATCGTCGGCCTTTCCGTTTCCACCTCGGACCAGCTCGATCGGGCGCTTGCCCTCCCGGTGGATTACATCGCGATCAGCCCCGTTTTCTCGACCAGTACCAAGCGGGACGCGGATCCGCCGGTGACCCTTGCCGCGGCCAAGTCCATGGCCGCCCGCATCGTGGCGGCGGGGCGGGCAGTTGCGGTCATCGGGGGCATCAACGATGAAAATCTTTCCGATGTGCTCGAGGCCATGCCGGTGAGCCTCGTTTGCATCATCAGCGCGATCCTTGACCCCACGAAACAGCCGGGAAGCATCGCCCGCCGCGCCCGCCGGTTCGCCAACCTGATCGACAAGACGCCCGCGCCCTAGGGCTTGACGGAGCAGCCCGCCACCGGCTGCTTGGGTTCCTCATGAATATCGAAACCCCCTGGAGCGAGTTGCTCGGGCCCCACGGGTCCGAACCGGTGGTGGTGTTTCCCGAGGCGGGGGACGACGAGGTGGCGATACGCCTGGCGGAGGACCTCCTTGCCAGCGGAGCGGGCAGGCCCCTTCTTCTCGGGCGGCGGGAGGACCTGCTGACCGCCGCCGAACTCCTCGGGCTCGAACTTTCCCGCGCCCGGTTCCTGTATCCCACCGACGCGCCCGAGCTCGAACAGGTCGTCGCGGCCCACCCCCGCAAGGACGGCGGCGTGCCGTTGACGGCGGACCATGTGCGGGCGCGGGTCCTGTCGCGGCCCCTCCTGATGGCGTGCGGGCTGGTGGCCATCGGACATGCGCAGGCGCTGGTGGCGGGGCGGCGGGCCGACGGCGAGGAGATCGACGCGCACGCCGCGATCTTCTTCGCCCCGCGGCGCCTCGCGCTTTTCCCCGCGGAATCGGCGATGTGGCTGGTCGCCATGGACGGAAGAGGGGAACCCGCGGCTCGGGCGGATTCCTGACAGGACGAACCCCCGAGTTTTCCTGCGGGTTTTCCTGAGGCGGCGGAAAAACAGCAAATTGGCCTATTCCCGCAGATGCCTCCGGCGGTTGCCTTACGTCCATCGAAACCACACAGTGGAGCCGCAACCCCAAGGGTTCCAATTGGATATGTGCCCCCGGCAAACACGTTCCGGTGGGATTTTCCTTGCGGCTCACGCGACACGAATCGAATTTCCCTGTGAGATCAAGACAGTTGAGTCGCCGTGTCGCGCAAGCATTCCGCGCATGTGGCCGAGGTTGGTGTCTGATGGGGCCTTTCACCTCCGAGAGCCTCGCCTCGGGCGCCCGGGTCCTCCCCCCGGGGCCCAGCGTCCCTGCCTGCACCCGGAGAACCTTGCCAATTCCACCTTGCCTTGTCCGGCCAATGTTGACTGACATAGAGGCCCTTCAGCACGAGAGACAGGAAAGAGAGAAGCTCCATGTTCGGTGGCGCTAAGAAGGTCGTCGGCCTGGACGTGGGTTCGCACCAGGTAAAGGCGGTCGAACTCCGCAAGGCGGGCAACAAGCTGGAGCTCGCACGCTTTGGCATCGCGGACGTCTACCCCAACGGCGACCGCTCCGCGGCGGGAGGGTCGGATATCTACCAGCTTCAGGTGAATGCGGTCATTCGCGCCCTCCAGTCCGGTGGCATCACGGCCAAGCACACGGTCTCCGCGGTGAGCGGCGAGTCGATCATCGTCCGTTACATCCAGCTCCCGGAAATGCCGGAGGCGGAACTCAAGAACGCTCTCCGCTGGGAAGCGGAGGAGTATATCCCGTTCTCCATCGACGAGGTGAACCTGGACTCGGTGGTGCTAGGCCCGAGTTCGGTGCCCGGCAAGCTCGACGTTCTGCTGGTCTCCGCCCGCAAGGAACTGGTTTCCGACCACGTCCAGATCCTGCGATCGGCGGACCTCATTCCCCTGATCGTCGATGTCGAGGGCTTTGCGTTCCTCAATTGTTTCGAGGTGAATTACCAGCCGACCCGCGAGGATTGCGTCTGCCTCGTGCACATCGGTGCGGAAGTGACGAACATCAATATTTACGTCGGCCACAGCTCGCGGTTTTCGCGGGACATCAACGTGGCGGGCAACGCGATCACGCAGGCCGTCTGCCAGAAGCTCCATGTGCCCTTCCTGAAGGGGGAGGAACTGAAGCTGCAGGTGGGGGCGTCGGCGGTGATGGCGGACGAGGACGAGGGGACGAGTGAGAGCGAGCTGATCAGCACGATCCGTGGCACGGTGGAGCGGCTGACGGGCTCGGACCTCGGCGACGACTCGCCGGAGACCACCGCGTCGCGGGCGATCCAGAACTCGCTCCAGCAGTTGATCAGCGAGGTCCGCCGCTCGATCCAGTTCTTCGAGGGGCAGGCCGGTGGTACCACCGTCCAGCGTGTCATCATCGGCGGGGGCTCCTCGCGCATGAAAAACCTCGGCCCTTACCTGCAGGGGGAACTCGACGTGCCGGTCGAGGTCTTTGATCCCCTGCGCAACATCGGTGTCGGCCGCGACGTCAATTCCGCCCTCCTCGAACAGCACCGAGAACAACTGAGTGCGGGCATTGGCCTCGCCCTCCGAAAGGCCATGGATTGACCCATGATCAAGATTAACCTGCTTCCCCAGGAACTCGCGGGGGCAAAGGCCGCCGGCCCCTCCTTCCAAGCGGGCGGATCGCTCCTCATCGCGCTGGTCGCCATTGTCCTGCTGGTTGTAAATGTGGGTCTCGGCGGATACATGTACTTCCAGTACAGCGAGGCGATGGAGCAGAGAAACCGCCTCCAGCGCGAGGCGGACGCCATCGAGGAGGAGCTCGCCGAGACCGAGGTCCAGTACGAGGAGATGAAGACCTCGATCGAGCGGATGGAGCGGCTGATCTCGGTGGCGGAGGCTCTGGACCCGCCGGATCGCATCCTCTGGGCGCGCAAGCTGAACATGTTGCCGCTCCTCGTGCCCGAGGGCGTCTACCTGACGGAGATCGAGGTGACGCGCAACGTCCGGCTTGTGGAGACCGATGCGTACCTCGACGCGCGCAACCGTTGGGAGCGCCAGCGGGAGGGCCCGCCGCCGGAAGTCGAGCGCGAGCCGGTGATCAGCCAGACCCTCGTGCTTCAGGGCGTCGCCTATGTCGATGGCGGGACGCCGAACCAACGCCTCGAGCAGCTGATCCGTTTCTCCGACAACCTCCGTGGGGACTCGGTCCGCGTCCCCTTCGATCGCGAGCCTGCCTTCTTCATGGAGGGCTTCACCGGGGGCATTCGCCCCTCACCGGTCTCCGGCGCCCGCATCGAGGGCCGCGAGGTCTCCCGCTTCAGCTTTACCATGAACACCCAGGCCCGTCGCATCCGCTGAATCCCGACTCCCGGCCTACGGCCACCCCCTGAGGACGCCTCATGACCCTCACCGAGCAACAAAAGACAACGCTGATCGTCACCGGCATCCTCGGTGTCTCGGTCTTCATCATTATCGTCTACTTCATGTTTGCATTCATCAATCCGGCGATCAGCGAGGCTCGTGACACGAGCGAAACGCTGCAGACGGAAATCCGGAAGAACCGCGAGACGCTCGCCGAGTACCAGCGCTACCTCGACAACGAGGAAGCGCACCGTGAGCTCCGCGAGCGGTTCCGCACGATCGAGGCCCGGCTCCCCAGCGAGCAGGATCCCTTCGCCGTGTTCTCGCTCCTCCGGGAATACTTCGAGGGGTCCAATGTGTTCTTCAGCTTCCTCGACCCGGGCGACATGACCGATCGTGGCCGCTTTCGCGAGTTCCCTTTCACCATCCGTGGCAGCGCCGATTACCACGCCTTCGGCCAGCTCGTTAACCTCATTGAATGCAACCCGGATCGCCTGATGCACGTGACGTCGATCCGCCTGACCAACAGCGAGCGCAGCCCCTCCATCCATCCGATGGAGGTGGGCATCGCCACCTTCACCTTCGACGAAGAGTAACCCCCGAGGAGACGCCCCCCATGCTTGCCAAGTCCCGTATCTCCCTGCCGCTCCTCACGGGCTCCCTCGTCCTGGGGGTGGGTCTCGCCCTCTGGGCACAGGACACCAATAACTTTACGCCCGGGGGGATTCCCCAGGCGGAGCCGATCGTCGAGCCGACGCCAGACGGTGAGGCGGATGATCCCAACGTGGAGGTGACCACGGCGGAGCTGACCCAGCTCCTGGGACTGCCCCCCAGCGCGGACCTCCGGGAGTACCAGATCGACCTCAACAATCCGACGAACCTCTTTGCGAACAACGAGAACATCGAGCGCATCTTCGGGACGTCGCCGCGTTTCATCTATCTGCCCGAGGGCACGGACCCGATGATCATCCCGTGGGTCCGGCGGCGGATCATCGCGGAGCAAATGCTGGAGGACGCGACGATTGCGGCCGCCAACCGGGACTATGAACTGGCGTTGCAGCTGTTGAACCGCATCCGCGAGGAGGCCCCGAACACGGAGCCGGCCGAGCGCGCCCCTGCCGAGATTGCCCGCATCGAGCGGCTCCGCCGCCAGGGCGCGGGCGAAGCCACCCCCACCCCCACTGTCGACCGTACCGGCCCGTCCGAGGAAGAGGTCACCCTTCCCCAATGGGTCACGGACAATACCACCGGCATCCTCCTCGGCACCTCCCCCGTCGTGGTGGTTGGCAACGACTTCCTGCGCACCGGTGAACCGGTTCCCCGGTTCCCCAACGTGCGCGTGAAGACCATCACCCAGTCCGAAGTTGTCTATACCTACCGCGACAAGGAGTTCAATGTCGAGGTAGATGGAAGTTTCTGAGTCCGGATTCGCGCCCGAAACACACCTGAGAAGGAGCCACTGACCTCCATGCGCCTGGCCTCTCCGCACCTCACCTGCGCCGTTGTGCTCGCCGGCCTGATGGCTGGCAGCGCCGCCGCAGCGCCGACCATCAGCACCTGGTCGCTCAGCACGGACGACACGCAGGAACGCATCGAGCTCCGCTGGAGCGAGGCGGTCCCCGTCGAGATGAACGAGTTCGCCCAGGCCCGCGAGCTGGTCCTCGTGCTCCCCGGCGCCCATCTGCAATCCGGAACCCCCACCCGGTTTGCCTCCCACGATTCGCCCCTGTTCGACCGCGCCCGCCTCCAGCAGGTCACCCTGCCCCACGGCGAGAGCGGCGTTCAGCTTACCCTGCAGCTCAAGCAGTGGGTCGAACCGGTCATCGAGAGTGACGAGACGTCCTATCGCCTCGCCTTTCCGATTCCCGAGGCGCTCCGCCGCCCCGCCCCCGCGGGTCCGCAGGGCAGGGGGCTCGAGCTGACCGATGCGCGGCTCGCCGAACTGGATGCCTACGGCGCCCTCGGCGCCCCGGCCACCGGCGCCGGCCAGGACGCCGAACAGACCGACGTGTCCGCCTTCTACGTCCCGCCAAACGTCGCCCGCGAGGGCCGCACCATCGGCGTCGATCCCGACGACGTTGGCGCCATGGCGGTCGAGTCCAAGCTCAACGAATTCGTCCGCCGCGTCGACTTCCAGGGTACCTCCCTCGAGAACGTCCTTCGACTCATCTCCGAGGAGGCGGAACTGAACATCCTCCTCAATCCGAGCGATGTCGCCGGCATGGAGGTGACCCTGCGGCTTCGCAACGTCACCCTCCGCCAGATGCTCGACGCGATTCTCAAGGCCAACGGCCTCGGCTACGCCATCGAGTCGGGCGGCATCGTCCGCATCGTCCCCCGCGATCAGGTGAAGGCCACCACCAAGGAAACGGTGGTCGAGACGATCCCCATCAACTGGGTCGACGCCCAGGAGGTGGCCGCCGCTCTCGAGCCGCTGATCGACGAGGAAGACGGTTCGATCCAGGTGCTCGCCGCCAACAACATCATCATCGTTCGCGACGTGCCCGAGACGGTGAACCAGATTCAGGAAATCGTCCAGTTGCTCGACATTCCCGAGAAGCAGGTCCTGATCGAGCTGCGCCTCGTGAACATGTCGGAGAGTGCGCGGCGTGCGGTCGGCGTGCGCACCGGCGTCGAGTCCGTCAGCACCGAGGAGCGCTTCCTTCGCGACAACCCCGAGGACTTCTTCAACCTGAGCGAGTTCGTGAATGCGAACCGCAACATCAGCCAGTCCTCGGCGACGAACGCCAGCAGCAACATTTCGCAGACTCTGGAGGAAGCCTTCGGGCAAATCCTGGGAGGCGGCGCGACCGGCAGCCTCGACAACGAATTCACCTCCGACCTCACCTCCGGGGCGACCGAGTCCTTCACCGACACGCTGACGGCCTCGACGGCCTTTGTCCCCAGCAGCCGCGCCACCGCCGGCCTCCTCGCGACTGGCGCCAACGCCTTCCGCTTCTCGACCCTCGGCACGGTCAACGTCTTCGGCGCGGATTACGACGTGGACTTCGCGATCAACGCGGAGGAGAACCGCGGCGAGGCGGTCACCCTCTCGAACCCGATCGTGCTCTCGCTCAATAACCAGGAAGCGACCGTCGAGATTCGCCGCCAGATCCCTTACCAGTCGGCGGTCAACTCGGACCAGGGCTCCGTGGCCACCATCGAATTTGTGGACGTCGGTACCGAGGTGACCATCCTTCCGCGCATCACGAACAACGGCTTCGTCCAGATGCAGATCCAGCCCCAGCAGACACTGGACACCGGCGAGCGTGCCTTCGGTGTTCCCGTCACCGACGAGCGGAATGTCACCTCCTCGGTGATCGTCCGCGACGAGCAGACGGTGGCTCTCGGCGGCCTGCGCGAGTTCGAGTCCACCTCCTCCGAGAACGGCGTTCCCTTCCTCATGCGCCTCCCGGTCCTCAGCTGGCTCTTCAAGAACCAGTCAAACAGCCAGAACAAGACCGAGCTCGTGCTCTTCGTCACCCCGGAGATTGTCAAGGACCCGACGCCGACCAACTACCAGCAGGCCCTCTACGACAAGATCGACTACAACTGGGACCTGCCCGATTACTACTTCGACGAGGTCATGCCGCGTTCGGCCCCGGGCGAGGAAAACGATCCCCGCATTCCGAAGCCCTGACCCTCCCCGCCCCTCCAGCGAGCAAACCAGACGGGCCGCCCCACCGGGCGGCCCGCTTTCTTGTTCATCCAGCCTTCCTAGCAACCGCACCGTGCGCGACCTCGCGCCGCGGTCTGCTGCCCTATTCGAGGAACAGCGCGAGGGCGGCGAGGGCCGCCGTCTCTGTCCGCAGGATGGCCGACCGCGTGAGCGTCAGGGGCCGGGCGCCACTCTCGAGCATGCCTTCGAGCTCCTCCTCGCCCCATCCCCCCTCGGGCCCGGCGAGGAGACAAAGGTCCTGGTCTCCAAACTCGCGGAGGGCGTCGGTGGGGCTCATGCCTTCGACGCGTCGCTCGGCGAGGACAACGGACACGACGCCGGCCTCGTAGGCGGTTTCGACCATGGCGCGGGGGGCGGACGGATCGCCAAACTCCGGCAGCCAGCCCCGCTCGCACTGCTTGAGCGCCTCGACCGCCGCCCGCTGCCATTTTGCCCGCTTCTTTGTTTCCTTCTCCTCCGGCATGCCGACCACGCAGCGCTCGCACAGGAGCGGGTGAAAGCGGGTCATGCCGAGCTCGACCGCGCGGGGGATCATGTCGTCGTAGGCGGCGGACTTGGTTAGGCCACAGGCGAGCCAGCGGCCCCGGGGGCGCGGGGCGGTCTCGGCGGTGGACGCCAGCCGGACGCACACCTGCTTCTTGCCGGCCGAGGTGATCACCGCCGGGCAGATCACCCCGCGACCGTTGAGCACGGTCACC
This sequence comes from uncultured Candidatus Sumerlaeota bacterium, assembly GCA_964420455.1. GTDB lineage: Bacteria > Sumerlaeota > Sumerlaeia > SLMS01 > SLMS01 > CAYQTO01. Next base: position 24,017 of record CAYQTO010000031.1, read on the forward strand.
TCGGCGCCCTCGCGCAGGCGCAGGACCGACGCGAGGTGGTGCGACTCCTCGGCGTTCAGCTCGATCTCGTCGCCGGGGTACAGCGACCCGTCATGAAACGTGCGGATTTCGCGCATAGAAAGGCTCCCGTGATTGGAATGCGGTTGTCTGTCGTGGGGGAACGCGGGATCAAGGCGGGTATCCCCCCTTTGGGCCGGCGCGTGCGATGATCAAGTGCCCCAGTTGCGGGTTTCACAACAGCCAGGACCGGGAGCGGTGTCTGAAGTGCAGCGCGGCGCTGAAGTCGACGCTCGTGCCGGATGGGTCCGCGGTGGCGGACAAGGCGGCGCCGCGGGTTGATCTGCGCACGGCCTTCAATCGCCTGCGGGAGCGGGCGGCCGCCGCCGTCCAGGGCGACCTCCCCGTCAACGTTCCCCACCGCTTTCCGTGGACGGCGGCTCACCTCGCCATCCTGTTCGGCGCCGGCCAATGGTACAATTACCAGCCGCGCAAGGCGCTCGTCTTCGCTGTCATCCAACTCGCCCTCCTCGGCGTCTTTGTTTTCACCTTCTTCAAGTGGTGGAACGACTGGGTGGCGCTGGTGGTGGTGCTGTGGGTGTTCTTCGCCATGGCCGAGGCGTATTCGGTGGCGGTGAAGATCAATGGCGACTATTGGCGTTGGCGGAACCTGTTCGCTTTGTGGTCGGCGCTGATCTTCTACGTGGCGACGTTTCTGTTCGTGGGGCAGTTGTTCGGGAGCGGTTTTTTCTACATCACGACGGTGCGGGGCCGGGGGCTGTCGCCGTCGTTGGAGCCGGGCGACACGCTGTTCGTGCTGGCATGGCCGTTTTACCGCCCGCTGCTGCGGCCCGGCTCGCTGGTGTACTACGACCCGCCGCGGTTCCAGTATTTCCGCCCGGGCACCGTCAGCACGGACACGTATATCGCGAACGAGCGGAATTCCTTTGGGGTGATCTCGGCGCGGGGAGGAGACACCATGTCGTGGGACCCCGGTGGGGAAATCGTGGTGAATGGCGAGCCGTTGCCGCCACATCGCCTGCCGATCGATCCCAACGGTACACCCGGCGCCTATACGGTGACCGTGCCTCAGGACGAGTACGGCATCCTGTTCACTCATCGGGTGATCGAGCAGGGGATGTTGAGTTTCCTCGGGGGTTCCTACAACGCGGCGATTCCCAACCCGCGGGAGGCGACGCGCGGGGGCTTCGGCATCCTCGAGTACGAGAACGCCGTGACCGTTCCCCCGGAGGAGATTTATGGCATCGTTCTCTTTCGTTTTCACCCACCGCCGCGCCGTGCCTGGTTTGGACTTGGCGGCGGCATCTGGGCGGACTATCCCGACGGCTATCCGGAAGTAGCCGCCCCCGCGGAAGACGCCGCCCCATCCCCCCAAGAGGCCGCCCCCGAAAGCTGACCATGCCGAAGACGCCCGACCTGATGTCGCTCCGCACGCCCCCCCGGCCCCCCGCCGATGCCAACGGGCGCCACACCCCGGAGGTCCGCGCCTTCCTCGACGCCATGGAAAACGAATTCCCCGGCGAGGTCTATACAACCGACGTCCGCCGTGGCCTCTTCGCCACCGACGCCTCCATCTACCAGCAGATGCCTCTGGCGGTCTTCGCACCCCGCGACGGGCATGAACTCCGCATCGCCCTCAGGACCGCCCACGCCCACCAGATCCCCGTCCTCCCCCGCGCCGGGGGCACCAGCCTCGCCGGCCAGACCACCGCCGCCGATGCCCTCGTCCTCGACATCAGCAAGCACCTCCACGCGCTCCTCGACCTCGACACGGAAAACCGCACCGCCCTCGTCGAGCCTGGCCTTGTCCGCGACACCCTCAACGCCCGCATCGCCGGCGCGAACCTCATGTTCGCGCCGGAGACCTCCACCAGCAATCGCGCCAACATCGCCGGCATGATCGCCAACAATTCCAGCGGCATGATGTCCATCCGCTACGGCATGACGATCGATCACCTGCTTGGGGCCCAGGTGCTGCTGGCGGACGGGAGCTCGACCTGGTTCGGCCCGCGGGGCGAGATGGACGCCACCGGCAACCGGCTGCTGGACGGCCTCCT
>CAYQTO010000032.1:0-25752 GCA_964420455.1 uncultured Candidatus Sumerlaeota bacterium
CTTTGCCCGGCTGACGGAACAGGCGCGGGCACGCGAGGCCCTCGAGGTCTACCGCCTGATTTTCGAGGAAACGCCCGTAGGCGTCGCGGTCTGCGACATGGACGGCACCTTCTGCGAGGCGAACGGGGCCTTCCTCGACATCGTGGGGCTCGACGAGGATTCGGTGCGGCAGCGCACGTTCTGGGAACTGACGCCTGCGGAGTACCTTGAGGGCGAGCGCCAACGGCTGGCCGAGCTTCAAGAGGAGGGGCGCTACGGGCCCGACGAGAAGGAATACCTGAGGAGCGACGGAAGCCGCGTGCCGGTGGAGGTCCACGGCCGCTTGCTCGAACGGCCGGACGGGCGGAGGCAGATCTTCTGCATCGTTCAGGACATGACGGCGCGCAAGCACGCGGCCCGGGAAATCGAGCGAAACGAACAGCGCTTCCGTGGCGCCCTCGAGGGAAGCCTCGACGCGTTCTATCTCCTCGAGTCGGTCCGCGACGACACCGGCGCGATCGTCGACTTCGTCTTCGTCGAGTCAAACCGTGCGGGTGCGGACCTCGTCCACTCGACACCCCAAGAACTGCGCGGAAAGCGCCTCTGTGAGTCGTTTCCCGTCAATCGCACCCGTGGGTTCTTCGACAGGTACGTCCGCGTGGTGGAGACCGGCGACCCGCTCGTGGACGAGTTTCCCATCAGCGAGGACTATGTCGCGGCGGACTGGCTTGCCCATCAGGTGGTGCGGGTGGGTGACGGAATCGCCATCACCACGCGGAACATCACCGAGCGCAAGCGCGAGCGCGAGGAGCTGGAGGCAAGCCGCCGGGCCCTCGAACTGAGCGAGCAGCGTTTGGTGCTCGCCCTGCGCGGCACGGAACAGGGGCTCTGGGACTGGAACATCGTCACCGGCAGCGTCTACTACGACGACCAGTGGGCGCGCATCCATGGATATACACGGACGGAACTGGCGCCGTCGGCCTCCACATGGGAAGACTGCATCCACCCGGAGGATCGGGAGCGGACCCGGCACGCGCTGAATCGAGCCTTCGATCCCCAGGCCGACGAGCAGTACGAGGTCGAGTACCGCGCCCTCCACAAGGACGGGCACTACCTTTGGGTGCTCGCGAAAGGCAGCGTGGTCAGCCGCGACGGCGACGGGCGCCCCATGCGCATGATCGGCACCGAGCAGGATATCACCCGCCGCAAGACCGTCGAGGAGGAGCTCCGTGAGGCGAAGGAACTGGCCGAGGCGGCCACCCGCGCCAAGTCCGACTTCCTCGCCATGATGAGCCACGAAATCCGGACTCCCATGAACGGCATCATCGGCATGGCGGAACTGCTGCTCGAATCAGTCTCACAACCGGGCGCGGCCGAGTACCTCCAGACCATCCGCAAGTCGGGCATGGCGCTTCTCACGATCGTCAATGACCTGCTGGACCTTTCGAAGATCGAGGCAGGGAAACTCAAGATCGACCCGGTGCCCTTCGAGCCGCGGGAAGTCCTCGGCGGGGTGCTGGACCTCCTCGGCCCGAAGGCGCGCGAGAAGGGCCTGCGGATGCACTCGGTCGTGGCGCCGGGCCTCCCCGCCCGTCTGGTGGGCGACCCGGGCCGCATTCGCCAGGTTCTCCTCAACCTCGTTGGCAACGCGGTCAAGTTCACCACCGAGGGCGAGGTCCGCGTGGAAGCCTCGATCAACGAGGACGCCAACCCGCCCGCGCTCCGGTTCGATATCATCGACTCGGGCATTGGCATCGCCGGGGAGGACATGGAACTGCTGTTCAAGGACTTCAGCCAGGTGGACTCGGGCATGGCGCGGAGCTTTGGCGGGACCGGCCTGGGGCTGGCCATCTGTCGCCGCTTGGTTGAGATGATGTCCGGGAAGATTGGCGCCCGCAGCGAGCTCCACAAGGGGTCCTGGTTCTGGTTCGAGATACCCGCCCCGGTGCCCGACGACGAGGCCACAGCCCAGCGTTTTCAGCACGAGCCGATCCTCCTCGTCGGAGCCGACCCGGCCCGCCGCCACGTCCTCTCCCACGACCTCGCCACCGCCGGCCTGCGTGTCACCCCGGTCGACTCCATCACAGCCGCCGTTTCTCTTCTCAACCCCCCGTCCGATCAGCCACCCCCCGCCTTCAGGATCATCCTTGTCGATGGCGAGCAGACCACCGACGTCAACTCCACCGCGGTCCGCATGATCCGACAACGCACCAACGCGCCCATCCCCATCCTTTACCTCTCGGACTCGGACCAGGCCTCCCACACCCTCCAGACACTCGGTGGCCGCGACCGCCTCCTCACCAAGCCCGTCGACGCCCCCGCCCTCCTCTTCACCATCGACGACATCCTTCGCCACAGCACCGACGCCGCTCCCAAGCCACCGCCGCTCCCCTCCCTTCAGGGCATGCGCGTGCTCCTTGCCGAGGACAATACGGTCAACCAGATCGTCGCCCGCCGCATGCTCGAACGTCTCGGTTGCGAGGTGGAAATCGCCCACGACGGCCAAGAGGCCCTCAACGCCCTCGAGGACGAGGAGTTCGACGTCGCCCTCATGGACATCCACATGCCTCGGCTCGACGGTCTCGAGACGATCCGCGAGATCCGCCGCCGCGAGGAACGCCTCAGCCGCACCACCCCCCTGCCTGTCATCGCCCTCACCGCCGAGTCGACCCACGAGGACGAGGCACGCTGTGCCGCCGCCGGAGCCAGCGGCTTCATCGCCAAGCCCCTCCTCCTCGACAACATCGCGCGGGAACTGAACCGGTGGGCGCCCGGCAGGTGATTCCACCCCCGCCGACACGGCCCGGTCCTTGCCCCACAAGCTCCTCATGGCCCGATCGCGCGACATCCTCTTCTACGACGCCGAATGCGGGTTGTGCGACCGGCTGGTGCGGTTCACCGCCGCCCGCGACCGCACCGGGCGCTTTGCCTACGCCCCTCTCGGCGGCGAAACCTTCCGCACCCTCCTCCCCCCGGAGGTCCGCCAGCGCCTCCCCGAGGGCGTCGTCATCCGCACGGGCTCCGGCCGTGTCTATACGCGTCACCACGCCTCGCTCCTTGTCCTCCACCGGCTCGGGGGCCGCTGGCGCTGGATCGCCTGGGCCGGCCTCGCCGTACCGGCTCCCCTGCGCGACTTCGTCTATACCGTCATCGCCCGCCTTCGCCACCGGCTCCTTCCCCCGCCCAAGGCCTGCACCCCGCCTCCGGAAAGCCTCCGCGCCAGGATTCTTCCCTGAACCGAAGGGGAGGGCGGCGACGTCCTGCAACCCGGGCTTGCCCCCCCGGCGGAGGGTACCGATTGACGACTTGCGGGCTTCGGCGAACGGTGAAGACCTGATTCCAAACTCGCCGCTGACCCATGTCTGAAGGCCATTCCATCCACCGGCTCCACGCCTTCGTTCCGCACCTGGCGGAATGTCAGCCGCGGCTTCTGGAATTACTGCCCTACGAGCAGCGCCCCGAACCCGGCGAGGCCCTTGGCGACTGGGTCTGGACCCTCTCGCAGACCAGCCTCATGGAAATCTGCTCGGCTTGGGTCATCGAGTCCCTCCGCCTCCTCCGCCAGCGCTCACCCCTGACCAACGTCCTCATGCGCGGCTGCCTCCACCTCCCGGGCGAGTTCCAGCTCGGCGACGCGAGCGCCCTGGCCATCGGCGAGGTGCCCCCCCACGGCGACCCACGCCGCGAGGAAATCCGCGTCGCCCTCGCTCGCGCCGTCTCCGCCGGCATCCTTATCCACCTCCCCGAGGCCGACCGCTACTGCATCCCCTACCCCGTCCGCCTGTCCGTCGATCGTGCTCCCTTCCTCGACGCCCTCGAGCGCGACTCCATCCGCCTGCGCCTCGTCCAGCACTACGGCCGCCTTGCCCAGCGCCTCCACAATGAACACGCGGAACCCACACCCCGCGATTGGCGCTTCTCCAACTTCCTCTCCGCCTACGAAACCGCCGTCGACCTCGTCGAGGAAGCCCTCGGCCTGGAAGCCGTCAACTGGGCACGCGAGGGCGTCCACGTCACTGATATCCCCGCCGACCTCCGCCGACAGCTCATCCGATTCATCGACTACCCCGGCCCCGCCCTCGTCAAACTCCAGTCCGGCACCGCCCCCCGCCTCCTCGCCGCGAGCGCCGCCGCCGCCCGCGACGCCGGCCTTGCCCCCGAGGAGGCCCAGGCCTGCGAACTCCTCGGCCGCCATTACCTCCGCGCCCGCGCCCACCCCGACGCCATCGCCGCCTTCCGCCGCGCCCAATACCTCCGAGAACAACAAAAGGACGCCCTCCGCGCCGTCTACGCCTCGAGCGCCATCGGCATGGCCCTCCGCGACATGGGCCGCGACGACCTCGCCATCGCCGAATTCATGGCCGCCGAAAAACGCGCCTCCACCGCCAACCTCCACGAACAACAGATCGACACCGCCAATTGCGCCGCCGACCTCCTCCTCGCCAACGACCGCACCTTCGAGGCCGCCTCCTTCATCGACCGCGTCCTCGACCGCCTCCCCATGGGCGAGCGCCGCATCCCCTCCCTCGCCGAACTCCTCACCCACCAGGGGCGCGCCCTCCGCCTCCAGGGTCGCCACGACCAGGCCGAGGACCGCCTCTTCCTCGCCCTCGGCACCGCCCGCCACTTTCAGAACCGCCCCGCCGAGGCCCGAACCCTCCTCGAGCTCGGACGCCTGGAAGCCGCCCGCCAGAACCCCCAGGAATCCACCAAGTGGCTCCAGCGCGCCCGCGTCCTTTACCTTGAGCTTTCCGACTCCGCCGGCATCGGCGAAAGCCTCCTCGCCATCGCCACAAACCTCCTCGACCACGGGCCCGCGGGCGACGCCGAAACCCAGGTCCTCCGCGCCCTCCGCTACGCCCGCGCCGCCAACGAACCCCGCCTGCTCGCCGACATCTGGCGCCTGCGCCAGCGCCAGGCCACCCGCCGCGGCGACCACGCCGGCGCCATCTCCTACCTCCAACAGCGCCTCCTCGCCCTCTCCCAGGGACGCCGCGTCCTCCCCGTCGTCGAAGGGCGCCTCGAACTTGCCCAACTCTATCTCGACCGCGAAAGCCACTTCGCCGCCGGCGCCGAAGCCCTCCGCGCTCAGGCCCTCGCCCGCGCCTACCTGGACCCCGCCGATATCCCCCCCGGCCTCGAACACCTCCTCGAGCAAATCTCCAAGGGCCTCAGCGGCGCCCAGTTCCAGCACCTCGTCGACGAAATCTCCGACGAACTCGAAAGCGGCCTCCTCATCGGCACCTCCCCCGTCTGACCCCCCTTGTCGTTTTTGCCTTGCATCGCCCCCGTCCGTGCCTCCACGCTTTTCCTCCCCGAAACGGGGACGCGGTGCCTCCATAGCGCAATCGGTAGAGCAGCGGACTCTTAATCCGTTGGTTGTAGGTTCGAGTCCTACTGGGGGTACCAACCAAGAATCCCAAGCACCCGAACAATCAGTAGACAACAAACTGGCTCCCCGGCAGGTCGGGCCCATCCACTTGCACGATCGGAATGATGCGGAAGGTCATACCGTCCAACTCAGTCGCGAGAAGGTCGAGGCGGTCATCTCCGCCAAGCTGAGCGGCCCCATGCAATTTGACCGTCGCTCCGGCGTCGGTCGGCTCAATCTCAACTCTCCTAAAGGATGAATCGAGACCTTCGTTAATCAGCAACGAGGCCGTCCCGGGGAGGAAGAAGTCGTCGTCTCCATCCCCATCTATGTCCCCCAAGCGCTCGTACCCGGGCAAAAAGCCGCTGAGGGTTCGCCGACCGCTTGAGGAGAAGGAGCCATCGGCTGCAGCGGTGTATGCACGGAACCCGGAAAATATCGGCACGATGAGGTCTTGAGTCCCATCCCCGTCAAGGTCGCCATGTGTGGCTTGATCAAGCTGAATGGAAGTGTCAGAGGTAAGGGACTCCTCCTTCTCCCAGCCCCTTTCAGCGGTGTATGTTGCGACATTCAGGGAAAACTCAACACCTGGGCCGGGAACACGGGCCACCGCTTCAATATAGACAAGCCGACTCTTTATGGGTGCTGCTTGCGGAATCAGGAAGGGGGCAAACTCCCGGGGAGGAAAGCTCTCTATCGTAAATCGAAGATTATCCGCCACCAATTGCCCTGTTCCTGTATTCAAGAACATCGTCACGGACCCAGTACCCGTCATGAGGATATCATTATCGCCGTCGGTGTCCACATCGCCGATGAGCAGGAGGTAGTCCCTCTGCTCGTCCAATTGAATATTCGATCTATAGACAGGAAAATTGTTGAAAGGTTGGTTCGGACCTCCAAGACTTTTCCCAATGGCGACCGCATCCTTGGTGGAGGATGTAAAGGGCCCAACGATCAGATCCTCCCCCAAGGCACCATCAAGGTCCACGCCCCTGTTGAACAGCGGCACCGTTGGCGCCAGAGGCGCTTGTCCATCGGGGGTACGAAAGCCCCCAGAACCGTCATTCAATCGGACGACGAGCAAATAGGGAGAAGTTCCCTGCGATCGGTTGTAGATGATCACATCACCGAATCCGTCTCCATTGAAATCTCCGGTAACGATCTCCGACGAAGTGTAGGAGAGATTATAGTCGCTGGGCGCACCGATTTGAAAACTGCCTGCGGTCACCTGCGCGGAAGCCAGACTCGACTGAACAGTTAAGGCGAGTCCCATCAATGTACAACATGAGTTGCGTGATCGCTGGGGAGGATGAAGATCTGATTTGAGCAAAAGTTAAAGCCTTTTCCAAGGATGAGTGGTCAGGCTCGCTCCATGGAAAGGGCTCGTCAAGGGAACTTCTTCGTATCCGATGCTCTTTGCAGATGGAGGGACCCTTTGAGAAACTGCCGCTTCAGGCCGGCAGGTGCTGGTTTCCCCTTATGGATCCGAATCTTCTTCCATATCCCCGGCGGCGTCCACGCCAAAGAGTCGCCGTATGTCCGGCCGTGTCAACACGCGATACACCCAGAAGACGAGCGCGAACACCATCATCGCAACGACGACTCCCACTGCTCTTGGAGCCTGACCATAATCCTGACCGAGCACACTAATGTTGAGTGGAACATCAAACACCAGGATCACCAACCCAATCAGAGGGAGCAAGACAAGGGGTATCCACGTCAGAATCAAGGCGCAGATTCGCCAGCCGCGGCTACGTCGAAGCAGATCCGGTCCAATGAACAACCCAAGCAAACCGAAGTTAATCGGAACAACGTTATTCATCAGCGAGTCGATAACTTCGAAGACGGCGATGATACCCATAAGGATAAACAGGACGGCGACGACAATAAGTGATGTCGGAAGGTTCTTCCCGTTCATCCGCAAAGTGCTCTGGCCTTCGGAATCAGAGAAGGAGCGGCGGGCAGTTGACGGCAGGCTATGTTAGACATCGTCACTTGCCGCCTCGTTCTTGCGTCGACGAACGCGCCTCACCTCGTACGCTGTGAACTTCTGCTCGATCTCCTCTCCAAGGGTAGTTCCCTTCTCGATTTGAGTGCGCACCCACACACCAAGCTTCAGGATCAGAGCCATCTCTTCGGGGAGATAATCCCACCGGTAATTATTGCATGTTACGTGGGCAGGGAGGTAATTATCGGGTGTATTGTGGCCACCAGCGCTATGGGCCAGGACATGGTCAGCACTCCAACGTCCCTCAATTGCTCCACCACAAATGTGGCACATGCCGCCTGTTTTGCCGAGCACCTGCGCTCGCTCCTTAGCGGTAAGGCCCCGCCCCCGAGGTCGACGATGTGCAGCTTTTAGACTCTGACGCCTGCGCCGGAGTTCGAGTAGTTTATTCCTGAGGCCAGTCGGGTTTGATGGACCGTTCTTGTGCATTCTGCACCTCGTGTGTCTAGCTTGGAGCTTTGATAGTAATCTTCAGTTATAATTGAGGAGCATGATTGGGGAGAACTTTGTCTCGCGCAATCAAAATCTGGACGCGAAACCAATCAAGGGCCCAAAGGGCGCTCAGGGATCACCGGACATCTTCGTCCCGAGCGGTTGATGCAGGACCGGCCCCCGGCTGATCCTTCACCTCTCGCACCGACTCTTTTGTATCGTCGGACAGGTCCGTCAACCATCGGACCGCCCCGTGATGCCTCGTCACATGTCCCGCTGGCTAGTCGGCTCTTGGTTCTGACGGACCACCACCCGGATTCGGGTTGGATGGGGCGGGCGGGTGCGGCTCCACATGGACGGTGACGTCCGTGACTCGTCGTGTCTGCAGGAGGGCGCCCTTCACTTCCCGGGCGATGTCGTGGCCCTCGATCACGGTCAGGTGCCCGTCGACTTCAACATGGATATCCATCAGCACGCCCAGTCCGCTCTTGCGCGCCCGCATCTTTTCGACGTAGCGGACGCCTCTTACGTTTCCGGCGATCGTTCGGAGCTGTTCTTCCAGTTCGATGGGGGCGCGGCTTTCCAGCAGTTCTGAGAAACTGCCCCGGGCGATCCTCGCGCCGTTCCAGAGGATGACGGAGCAGGCAAGGAGCGCCGCCCAATCGTCCGCCGCTTCCCAGCCGGGGCCCATCAGCAGGGCGAGGGAAATTCCGACGAAGGCTGCACCGGATGTCAGAGCGTCCGACAGGTGATGCCAGGAGTCTGCCTCCATGGCGGTTGAGCCCTGATCCCTGCCGTGGCGGGCGAGCGCCCGCCAGAAAAGAACCTTGGCCGCGACGACAAGGAGGAGCACCGGCAGGGTAAACCACGCGGGGGCCTCATGGGGCGTGCGGATTTCCTGAATCGCCTGCCAGGCGATGGCGGAGGCCGCCGCGAAGAGCGCAAGGGAGACAATGGCCGTGGCGAACGTCTCGTACTTGCCATGGCCCCACGGATGAGAATCGTCCGGCGGCCGCAGCGAGAGGATCAACCCCACGAGTACCACGATGGAGGTGACAAGATCCGTGAGCGATTCAATCCCGTCGGCGACCAGAGCGTAGGAGTTTCCAACGACCCCTGTGGTGATTTTGATCGCCGCGAGGACAAGGGAGCCAAAGCCGGCCAGGAGGATCAGCCGGACGATGGAAGGGGAGAGAGGAGCGACGGGCGAATGCAAGCCTGTTTGCCGAGCGAAAATCTCCAGAGACGGCCCGGAGCCCCGCGACGGGACCGCGGATGCTGCCGCGACGCAACCTCTCAATCACTGGTATGCGCCCGGTCGCGGCGGACCTGATTCGCCCATGGGCAGAATTCTCCTTGCGACATGCCATCCCGCTTATTTCGTGATGGGGTGAATTAACAGAGACCTCCCTCCAACGCCCACCGTCCTGCCCATTACCGAGGCCCTTGCCGTCCCGAACCGTGCGCCGATTCCCTGCGCGTTGTCCGAGCGGGATGAAATGTGCGTGTGCCGATCGGAGGAGCCGCTCGCCCTGGCACCGTTGTCCACGGCCAAGCGCCTGAACGTCCTTTCCACCGCCGGGTTGATGACGGTGGGCACAGAGGGCCGGTGGGCCTGGTACTCCGTCGCCGGGGAGCATGACCTGCCGGAGACCGGGAGGGTGATCCTTGCCCGTGGCGCGCCGAAGTCCGCCAAGCAGAAGGCCGCTCACGAGAGTCCCCAGCGGCCTGAGCGCATTCTTTCCATCACGCCGGAGGAACCATGGCAGCGGTATACACGACGCGATTTCCAGCCCCGTTGGAACCAGTGCCCTGTCGGAGCCTGAGCACTTGAACCCGGTCTTCATCACAGTTGTTCTGCTCGTGCTCAGCAACGTCTTCATGACCTTCGCTTGGTATGCTCATCTGCGGAACCTTGCGGAGAAGCCATGGATCATTGCCGCGCTGGTGAGCTGGGGGATCGCTCTCTTTGAATACATCATCCAGGTTCCAGCGAACCGCATTGGATACAGTGTGCTCAGCCTCGGGCAGTTGAAGATTCTTCAGGAAGTCATAACACTGACGGTCTTCGTTCCGTTCGCGCTTCTCTATATGAAGGAACGGCTGACCCTTGATTATCTTTGGGCGGCATTTTGCATCGTCCTGGCTGCGTACTTCATTTTCAGGTCGAAGTCATGAGTCTTGGGAACCATTGGTCACAGAACCATCGGTCCAAGGTGCTGTGCCTCCGCATTGGCAGTTCGTGCCGGAAGGAGATCGCGGGGGGCGGCAACCACATCACATGGTAGCAATCGAGGGTACTCCCCTGGCCTCCCGATGCGTGGCCATCGTTCCACGTTGTCTATACGGACTGCGGCCACGCCGACGAAACCTGCCCGGGGGTTCCGCTCACGACAGAGGTCGTCCATCACGGCGTGGACGCCAGTGGCGCGGGGCAACAAGGGAGGGTGGGGACCTACTCGATGAACCAGACGTCGCCGGCGGAGGCCGACAGCACGAGCGGCGTTTCGGCCCGGCGCAGGGTGATGGTGGTACTCCGCAGTTTGGAGCCCCGGGGCGTTGAGCTGTAGAAAACCCAGACACGGTCGCGCCCGATGAAGGGCTCGGGCTCAAACTTGGCCCGGTCCGAATCGTCGGAAACACGCCATTGCTGCTGGGGGTCCTGCTGCACGCTCGCGAGCCAGATTTCCCCGGTCTGCTGGAACGTCGTGCCAAAGAACTCGTCGGCCCGGCTGTTCACCTGAAACGCTGTATAGACGCGTCCGTCGAACTCGATGTGCTCGTTGGACTGGGCAAAGAGGGGTGGCTCGAGGGTGTCGACCTGGGGGACAATCTGTTCGGCGGTCTGGAAGTACTGCTGGCCGGGGAGACGTGTATAGACTTGGGTGGTGCCCTCCAGGGAATCGCCGCCGGACAGGAGGATTTCGCGGTCGCCAAAGGTGAACCCAAAGGCGTCGGTCTTTGTCCGCGGGTCGTTGGAGACGAGTCGCTGGGTGGGGCTGGTTTCCGTGAGGTCGAACTCGACCAGTTGCACGAGGTCGCCGATGCGCACACCGGACGTTAGCAGGGGCGTGCCCCGGAGGTTGCGTGGGAAGGCGGCGTCGAGGGGGGCGAATCCTCCCGCACCGGGCGGTCTTGGCTGGTCCTGCAACGTCAGTTGGAGGCCTGGATTCGACAGCGCCAGGTAGCGGAGCTGGACGTTGGAGACGAGGGGACTGCCGGGGCCGACGGGGAGCCCCTCGGTATTGCTGATCCAGAAGACATAGCCGGTTGAGGGGAAGCCGGGCGGGAGGTCGAGACCGTACAGGGCCCGGCGGCTGAAGTCGACCGGCGTGGGGAGCACCTCGACGCTGCCAGAGGTCGCACTTGTCGGCCGGACAACGACGATGCGGCCCTCGCGGTTGAGTCCCGCGTAGTATACCCCTTGCGCGTCGCGCCCAGGCGAATTGGCCCGCCCCCATCCGGTGCTCTCGAACGCGCGAAAGCCCTTCCCATCCCACGGCTCCAACTCACCCGTGTCCGGATCGACGCCACAGTGCCACATCACTAGGTCGTCGCTCCCGTCATTCGCGTATTCCCCCCACACCAGGTAGCGGAAGTCCGGCGTGAACTCCGTGCTCATGTAGCTGACGGACGGGTCGCCCACCTGCACATCGTTGGGGACAAACCCGGCGGGCAGGCCGCGGGCGCCGCCGAAAAGGCAAAGGACAGCGATCAGGATCGCACGCATGACAGGAGTCCCTCTTGTGAACGGTGTCGTGGACCGGAGGGGCAAGCGATGGGCCACCTTGCGCCGAAACGTAAGTCCTTTGGCATCATGGCGCGACCGGAGCTTGGCTGGGGCGGGCGTTCCAGTTGGGGCGCGGATGCGTACCTTCTGGGTGACGGGAGCCTGCGGATGCACCGCCGGCACTACCCCGCCCGCGTGGCCCAGACGGGGCTCGACCAGGCCATGTCCCCCGTTTCAAACACCACGCGCAGGTAGTACCACGCGGTGCCCCCCGGCGGATCGTCGTCGGTGACGGACCACCGCGATGTATATCCCTCGCCCCCATAGGTGTACCACGTCTCGTTGTTGCGAACCACATGAATCCAGCGGATGTCCTCTCTGGCGGCGATCTCCGCGCGGATTTCAAGCGGGCCATCCGTATAGACGAATTCGTCGCCCATGAGGTGGTTGTTGACGCGAAAATCGAGGCGTGGCTTGTTGCCAGTGGTGGCGTAGGTGCGCCGGCGTCGGAGCGCCTCGAACACGGCGTCGCGCGTGAGTTCCGGGGCCAGCACGGCTGCCAGACCGGTGCGGTTGCAGTCGCGCTTCCAACCGGCGTGGTGGTGCCAGAGGAGGCCGTGGCTGTCGCTCCCGCCAATGAACCCGAAGCGCAGGCCCCGGGCGAGACCGTCCTGCAGGAAGCATCCCTGGGCGCCGCCGCGGTGGGCGATCGGCGTGTTGCCCTGATACTCGAAGCAGCCATGGTTCGAGACGATCTCGGCAAGCGTCTGGATCGCCGGGTCGGCCTGTTCCCAGTCGGTGCCCGTCCATCCGGTGTGGTGGGGAAAGACGAGAGCGGGCCACTCGCGAAGCGCCGCGTAGAGTTGCTCCGTGGTGCCGTACCCCCGCGTGTGGTCGAACAGGGGAATCGCGGGATTTGTGCTGTAAATACACTTGTGGCCGCCCCCCCGCGGGTACCGCGCGGTGGTCCACTCCTGGCCGAAGAGCGTAACGAAGGACCCCTCGCGGTTGTAAAGATCGGTGAGGGCCTTCTGTTTCTCCCACCCGAGAAGGGTCAGCGGCAGGCCGACGAAATAATCGTGGTCCGTGAGCGAGGCGAAGTCGTCCTCGTAGTAGTCGCGACGCGTATAGAAGTATTCATCGATGTCTCCAACGCCGTCACTCATGTATGTATGGCCGTGGAGGTCGCCAAAGTAGGCATTGAGCGGCGCGTCGATGCCCTCGGCGGCTTCGATGGCAGGCCAACGTCTGGGGGCACGGACGATGTTGAGCAGTGCGGGGGCGGCGTTGGCGGCCTCCGTGCAGGGCTTGAGTGCCGGCTCGCGGGTGTTCCCAACGAACCCGGGCAGTCGTTCGAGCACGTTCACGTTCAGGTCGCGCCGCACCACCCAGAGGGCCCCGTCGCCGTCCAGCGCCATGTCCAGGATGCGCCCGCGCCCGCCCCATCCATCGCGCGGCAACCGGTACAGCGGCGACCACCCGTCTCCATGATACCATTGGAGACAGAAGTTGTGCGACGGCCGGCCGGAGACGACCACCTTGCCGTCCGGCGCGCAAAGCACCCGCGGCATCTCGAAGGACTGGTCCGTGCCCTCCTTCGCGAGGTTGCGCATGACCGGCGGGCCGGCCGGCTCGAGCAGTTCCCTCCCGTCCCAGCAGCGGGTGTAAATCCATCGGGGAATGTCCCACTTGTCCTCGCCGAGGCGGTTGCTGGTGAAGGCGACCCAAACGCGGCCGCGGGTGTCCGTGGCGAGAGCCGGGGCGATGCTGGCCGCCGGATGATGGGTTATGCGGATGGGCTCGTCGGTGCCCGTATCGGCGTCTATACGGCGAAGAAACACCGAGCGGCCGCCCGAGTGGGTGGCCTCGTCCCAGGCGACCCAGACGCCCCCATTCATGGCCGGGGCGAGGGACGGGCGCCGGGGCTCCCGCGCGGTCGAAGGACTCGCGGCAAAGGCCGGCAGCGCCTTCCCCCCCGAAAGGCGGGTCACCATGATCCGCCCGGTTTCCCCGCGGATTTCCTCCCACGCCACCCAGACGCCCTGTCCGTTCACGGCGATTGCGGGCGCCCACGCGCTGCCCTCGAGCACGGGCACGCGAGCCAATTCGGTCCACTGCAGGCTCCCCTCCGCCAATCGCCCGGCCACCACATGCCAGGCGTTCCCGCTCCGCTCCGTATAGACAACCACCGGCTCGCCGTTGGCCGTCGCGAGGGCGGGCTCGCCGCACAGGCGGCCCGGCTCGCTCGCGGCTACCGGTTCGGCAAAACCATTTCCCGTCCAACGGGTGAGATACACGCGCTCTGCCCCGTCCTCCTGCGCGACCCAAGCGAGGTGCACCTCGCCCCCGGGCCCAAGCGCGACCCGCGGCGAGTGGTCCCGGCGCCCGGTCCCCAGGGGGCGCGACCAGTCGATGGCAGGGTCCGTTTCCTCTCCGAGCGGAAGGCTATCCCTCTCGTCCTCCCATGGCACCTGCGCCAAAGCCCCGTTTCCCCCGTGGCGCCAAACCACGGTGCCGCCAATCACAAGGCTCGCCTGCAGGAGAAACTCGCGCCGTTTCATGATGCGCCCCCGGAATCAGGATAGTGGTTGAGTGAGGGAAAACGCATGCATCTATACAGGTCCGCTTGTCGAGACTCCTTTTGCCGTCCCCGGTGCGCAGGAACAAAGAAAAGCCCCGCCGGCGGCACCGGCGGGGCGGGGGAAAACCGCGGTGGAGCGGCGGACTAGAAGGTAAACCCGCCCTCGTTTGCCTTCTGCGAGCGATAGATGTCGCCCTCGCTGATGGTGCCATTGGTGGGGTCATAGATGTCGAAGCCGCCCTTGTAAATACGGTCCGGCCCGAGCGAGCCCATCTTCCACGCGCCGTAGCGCTGCTCCCACGGAAACACCGACCAGCCGATGCGGATTTTCTCATTACGAACCTGGCCCGTGAACTCCTGGCCGTTGTAGGCCGAGACGTCTCCCCGCACCGCCGCGCGCGAGGTGGTGACATTCTGATAGAAGAGGGTGCCGTATTGGGGCCGTGTAAAGACAACGCCGTCGCCGCCCTGCGTCACGAACGGATCGTCGAGGAGGGCGTTGGTGAGGTAGGCGATCGGTGTGCTGAGGGCCGCCGGCGCGTAGCCCTCCGCCGTGGCGAATTCGCCATCGGTCGTCCGGACGAGGATCGGCAACACGTAGTCCGCCGGATACTTGTTCCAGTCGACAGCGTAGGCCTCGATCGCCGTGACCAGCGTGCGAACATCGGATTTGGCGCGGGAAACCTTCGAGCGCGTCTGTGCCTCGAGGAAGTTCGGCACGGCAATCGCCGCAAGGATGGCAATGATCGCGACGACGATCAGCAGTTCGATAAGAGTGAAGGCGCGTTGGCGGGCCATCGACAGTCTCGCTTCTTTTTGGATTGGCGGGAAAGGTGCCGCCGGAGTGCTCTCCTGCCAAGCAGCAATCGCCACCCGCGTATGAGGCATCTTTGTGACAGGCGCACCTTGCATTGACGGGCGCGTCCACCGGGTAACCTTCGTAAGCATCCTACATCACCGGAGTCACCTGCATGCGCCTTTCCCTTTCAATTCTGAGTCTGGCCGCCGCGGTCGCGGTACCTGCCGCTGTTTCTGCGGCCCAGTGGAACTTCACCGCCAATAGCACCCTCTACAATGTCGACGATGCCTTCGCGCCCGACGTGGTTGAGGCTTTCGTCGGTCTGACGGGCACCACCCCCGCCACCGTCGGCACCGAGGTGTCCACGTTCGTCGCTTTCGGCCCCTGGGACGGCGAGTTCAGCGCCGGCAGCCGTCTCCTCGGCACCGCGGGCAGCACCAACTCCATCGACATTATCGCCAACACCCCGAACACCAACCGTACCCGGATCGAGTTCAGCTGGTCCACCGGCGACGAACTCCTGAACGAGCCGGGCCCCGACTTCTTCATCTTCGAGAACGGCGGCATCGGCTCGCCCGAGGCCTACTCGGTCGCCGTCGTCCCCGCTTCCACGGGTACCCCCACCGCCACCTATTACGAATTCGCCGACGACTATAACGTCGAGAACGCCGCCCAGGCCTTCGTCACCCTCTTCGACCTGTCCGACTTCGGTGTCGCCGAGGGAACCTCCGTCAACCGCATCATCGTCTACTCGAACACCAACGTGGCCGCGTCGGGGCCCCTCTTTGAGGACCGTGTCGACAGCGTCACCGGCGAGGGCGTGGTCACCTTCAACGCGGGCGGCGGCTCCGGCTTCTCCCTCCGCTACCCGCCCGAACCCGTCAGCAGCAGCACCAACGCCGGCAACACCTTCCCCAACGGCGCCCTCGATGCCGACATCACCTACCTCGGCGTCTTGTCGGCCCTCGCCGGCTCGAACGTCGCCGACTGGACCGTCTACTGATAGCCTGTCTATAAAGACAGATCGCAAGACCAGGGGGCGATCCGGGCAATTCCCGGGTCGCCCCCGTTCTTTTCGTCAGGAGTCGAGAAGCAGCCACGCCTCGACGGAGGCGCCCACTCCACAGTTTGCCCCGCCATACAGGTCGCAATTGCGCACCAGCACGATCCAGTCGCCGGTGGGACGCGAGGGGGGATCGCCGAGGGCAACCGGCACTCCCGTGCCCACCACGTTAGCGACCGAGCCCGACTGGAGCGCGCCGCCGCCCTTCGGGTCGAACCAGTAGATCTCGAAGGCGTCCGTGCTGCCGCCGAGGTCCAGCGTGGTCGTCCCTCCCTCCGGCAGTTGAACGACGTAGATCTCCCCCGCCTTGGCAAGGCATCTCGCGTCGCCATCCACGAGAGTGTCGTCCGGCTCCATCTCGTCAAAGGGCAGTTCGTTGCGGAAGAACTCGAGGGCGTGGCGCGTCTGGTCCCACAGGAGATCGCGGGAGCGCCAGTCCTCGCAGTCGAGGTCGTCGTTGGGAAAACCGTAGCCAAAGTACCACTCGACGCCGACGCCCCCGGCTAGGAGGTGGCCCCAAAGCGGATCGACCCGGATCCCGTCGTGATCCGGATCGGCGGAGTCCGGCTTGGCGCCGGTGTTCGCCGGGCCGATCTCGTCCGCCGCCACGATCCATTGCCGCCCGGCGGCCGCCGAATCCTCCAGCCACTGCTCCGTGTCGTTCACCATCTTCGTGACGCTGGACTGGAGCGAGGCGACCTCGTAGTCCGGATACCCAAGCAGCGGCGTATAGACGACATTCTTCTGGCCGGGATATGTGTGGATGGCGATCGGGTGATCGTAGGGATCCAGCCCCCGCACGTCGGTCGCGAAGGCCTTCCGCTGGGCCTCCGTGTTGGTGTTCTCCTCGCCCATGTTCCACGTCACCGCCAGGTGGTGGGCAAAGCGGGCAACGATCTCGCGGTGGTAGAGGCGCCGCGTGGGACCAAGGTCGCCCCCGTCCAGCATCTGGTCGTTCTCCGTCTCCTGGAGGAACATGTGCAGGTGGATGCCGATCGCATCCGAATGGTCGAAGAGGATTTCCCACTGCGCGAGCTTCGACACGTCGTAGCGCTCGAAGTTCGTGTCGCTGACCCACGGCCACACGTCCTTGCCGTCGCCTTGCACATTGTTCAGCAGGAAATAGACGGAGTTCATGCCCTCGCCCGCGAGGTAGTTGAACGCGCCAATAAGGCTGCGGCCCTTGCCCCCCTGCCATTGGGGACCGCCGGGATTCCAGTCGCCCAGGTGCGGGGCATACTCGTGGCGGTAGTCCGGCGTCTGGTCGAAGTCGATATAGCCGAGGAGGTTCTCGGGCGATCCGGCGCCTCCCTTCAGGAAGGGCTCGCCGGTTCCGGCAAAGCGCGGGTAGCGCTCGCCCGTATAGACAAGGCGCCCCTTCCCGCGGTGGTCGCGGCCGGTCTTGTCGGTGGGAAGAATCGTGAGCGTCCCGGTGGCGCCATCGAACGCGGTCGAGACGGCGGTCGTGAGGTCATCGGCGATGGCAACTCCGGTACCGGTGAGGAAGCGCGCCTCCCAGTCCCAGTCGCCCGTTTCCGGCGGGGCAAAGTGAACCCGCCAGCGGTCTCCCGCCGAGGCGCTCGTCTCCGCCGCGTTTCCGTCCGCCGCGAAATACCCCGGCACCTCCAGCACCGGGCTGCCGGACTCGTGCGTGAACGTCACGTCGAGCCGGTAGTCCTGAAACGGGTTGGGCGTGTCCGCCTCCGAGGTGAACGGCCCCGAAAAGGTGACCTCAACATCGTGCCACTGACGGAGGATGCCGTTGATCTGGACGGCGGGCTCGTCGCCAAAGACCAGCCACCGCACGAGGTTGCGGGCGTACAGGCGGTTGTTGAGCGGGCCGTCCTCGCGCATGAGCCACGTGCCTGCGCCATTTGCGTTGAAGAAGGTGTTGCGATCGAAGTGGCCGGCGACCCGGCCGGAGCCCGCGTTGGCAACGACCAGCGCGGCATCGTTGGCGGTTGCTGCGCTGGTGGGGCCTTGGCCGTCGACGGTGTTGCGGCGTACCTGCCCCTCCGCCGTCGCCAGGATCGTCGTCGTCACCCCCGGTACCGTCGTGTCCACCACCGTGATCGGCGTGACGCCCTCGCCGTCGAAGGCCCCCACCCCGCGCAGGATCGGATGCGTCGGATCGAGGTACTCGGAAGCGTCTATACGGTAGGTGCCATTGTCCTGATTCATCTCCCATCCGAATCGCCCGACGAAGGGCTGGTCGCTGTCGGACGCGTCGTCCCAGTCGCTGCCCCAGTTGGCATCGCTGATGAACAGGGCCGCGCCACCATTTCGGACATACGATTCGACCGCGTCGACGGCGGCCGTCGGATAGGCGGCATTGTTGGAGCCGAAGATGATCAGCGCGTAGTTGTCGAGCGTCATCCCGGGGAGGTCCACCGGCACGTCCGGATCCTCGATGATCTGGTCCGTGGTGTACCCTTCGGACTGGAGCAGGCTGGCGAACTCAAACCATCCATGGTTTCCGGTGGTGGTGGCGTCGTTGGTGATGTCGCTGAGTTGGGTGTCGGCGCCCCCCTCGAGGAAGCCGCCGGTGCCGGCGCCACCCCGGATGAAAAGGATGCGGGGCCCGAAGCCGCTCGAGGGGGCGGGATCGGGAGGAGGGGGTGGGGGCGGCGGAGGGGGAGGCGCTGCTTCGCCAGTCACCGTGAAGTCGATCGTGTAGGGCGTTCCCGCCGTTCCCGCCCCACCGGATTCTGTATACGCCGTCGCCGTGAGCGTATAGCTGCCCGTGGTCGGGGTCCAGTCGTTGTAGTTGCCGCCGCTGTCGCCCCTAAAGGTGAACGGCGCGGTGTTTTCGGTCCGGTTGTAGGTTTCCGCCCCCGTGAGCGAAAAGACGACGCTGCCGGCGGTGGCAGGACTCGTCTCGGCGCGGATGTTCAGGTCGGGCGTCGGCAACGTGTCGAGATCGAGGATGTCGTTATCGACGAGCGTGCGGATGTCAGAGTTGTCGGTGGCATTCACGAGGACCAGGGCGGTGACCTCGTCGGCATGGAGGGGGGCGGTGGCCAGGAGAAAGGCTGCTGCAAGAACGTTCAGGCCAATGCCTCCCGTGGACGTTCCTGGAACCTGCGAACGCAAGGCAATCATGTGGAGTGATACAGGAGGTCCGCCTTCGGGACTCCTGCGTTCCTTTATCGGTTTCGGATTGGGAATGTCTGCATTCCAAGGAACCGGTCAAGATGCAACAAGGGGGCTTCTGAACAATCTCGGGGAAGGCCCGAAGTTTTCTCAGGGCGTTATTCAGGTGCGGCCTGGAGAAACTGGACGTCGTCGTAGTTTCGCACCGCGTACTTCATCGACCAATCGTCGCGAAAGAGGATGATCGGCCGGTCCTTGTTGTCGAGATAGACAGCGCTGATGCCCTGGCGGTTGAAGCGGCCGACATCCCCCGGCGGGTTGCCGTCCTTGTCCACCACCCAGCGGGCCGCGCCGTAGGGCAGGGGCTCGAATTTCACGGCGGTGTTGTACTCGCGGTCCAGTCGGTCTCGCACGATTTCGAACTGGAGGCGCCCCACTGCCGCCAGCACTGGCTCGCGCTGGCCGCGGTCCGGGTCGTACAGCACCTGGATCGCCCCCTCCTCGCTCAGCTGCGCCAACCCCTTGTCCAGATGCTTACGCTTCATCGGGTCCGGGGCGATCACCCGGGAAAACAACTCGGGGCAAAACCGGGGGATTCCCTCGAAGCGAAACGCCTCGCCCACCGTCAGCGTATCGCCCAGCGCGTAGTTCCCCGTATCATACAAGCCGACGATGTCCCCCGCGTAGGCCTCGTCGATGATTTCGCGCTCCTGGGCGAAGAACATCACCGCGTTGTTGACCTTCACCTTCTTGCCCATGCGCGCATGGATGACTTCCATGCCGCGGGTAAACCGGCCACTGACGATACGCATAAAGGCAATGCGGTCGCGATGGTTCTTGTCCATGTTCGCCTGAATCTTGAAGACGAAGCCGGAGAACCGTTCGTGGTCCGGCGCAATAATGCCCGCCGTGGAGGGGCGCCCGACGGGGGCGGGCGCAAGCCGGCCGAACGCCTCCAGGAAGGGCTCCACTCCGTAATTCGTCAGCGCCGAGCCGAAGAACACCGGCGTGATGTCGCCCATTCGAAACTTCTCCGCATCGAACTCCTCGCCGGCCATGTCGAGAAGTTCGAGTTCCTCGGAGAACTCCTCGAAGGCGGAATCACCGAGGAGCGCCCGGAGCCGCCCCTCGTCGAAGGCAAGCGACTCGCGCCCGATGCGGCCACCCTTGTCGTCCGTCCGCTCGAACAGGTCCACCCGGCGCGTTTCCCGGTCGATCACCCCGCGGAACCCCTGGCCACGGCCCACCGGCCAGTTGAACGGCACACAGTGGATACCAAGGAGCTTCTCGATCTCCTCCATCAGTTCGAGGGGCTCGCGGCCCTCCCGGTCCATCTTGTTGATGAAGGTAAAGATGGGCATTTCGCGGAGGCGGCAAACCTGGAACAGTTTTTCGGTTTGCGCTTCGACGCCCTTCGCCGCGTCGATCAACATGATGGCCGAATCCGCCGCCGTGATCGTCCGGTACGTGTCCTCGGAGAAGTCCTGGTGCCCCGGCGTATCCAGCAAATTGTACTGATATTCGTGGAAGGGGAACTGCATGGCGGAGGTGGTGACCGAGATGCCGCGTTCCTTCTCGACCTCCATCCAGTCGGAGGTGGCGGCGCGGCCGGCACGCTTGGCCTTCACGGCCCCGGCCAGATGGATCGCCCCGCCATACAACAGCATCTTCTCCGTCAGCGTGGTCTTGCCCGCGTCCGGGTGGGAAATGATGGCGAAGGTGCGCCGGCGTTCGATTTCGGCAAGGGGCGACGCCATGGCGGTCTCCGTAGTGCAGGTGGGGGTCCCCCGCGGCGGGGGGCAAGGCGGGCGGAAGGCTACGGCGCAAACGGCGCCGCGCAAGCCCAGTTCCTCCTGCGGACCCGCGCCCTTCCTGTCGGATCTCTCGCCGGCCGAAAGGGATCACCGGAGGTCTCCAGATTCGGAAGCCCTTCTGACAGCGACGGTGAGCGGGCCCCAAGTTCGCTGAACATATCGCGACAACCGTGCGTAAAAAGCTCGACAGGGCACACCGCCCGTCTATGACTTTCATTGATTCCTTTTCAGGAAAACCCTGATCCCCGATGGATCCTGGCAGGCAACCCAATCTGACCGAACCGAGGGTCCCCGACGATCCGCAGGATTCCATGTTCGGCGAGATGCCAACGGAATGGCGCCCTCCTGCCGAGCCGAAGGGGCCCTCCCTCGCCACATGGACTGTCGGTGGGGCCGACGGCGGCGCCTACCGCCCCCTCGATCGCGCCTTCTTTACCGGCGGGGCCGCCTTCCTGCTCAAGAAACTGATTTCCAAGGGCGGGTTTGGCGAAGTCTACGAGGCGATCCAGATCTCGCTCGACCGGGTCGTCGCGGTCAAGAAACCGCAGGACGAGCACTATCAGCGGTTCGGCCCCACGTCGGAGCAGGCCGTGGCCATGGAACACCAGTTCCGCCAGGAAGCCTACCTGACCGCCCAGCTCGACCACCCCAACATCGTTCCCGTCCACGACCTTGGCGTCGACGAGCAGGGCCGGCCCCTCCTCGCCATGAAGCTCGTCCGCGGACGCCCCTGGAGCGACATCCTCCGCGAGGACTTCGAAAATCTCGAGGTCGAGGAACTCCTTGGTCGCCACCTCCCCATCCTCGTCTCCATGGCCCAGGCGGTGGCCTTCGCCCATTCCCGGCGCATCGTCCATCGCGACCTCAAGCCCTCGCAGGTGATGATCGGCAGCTTCGGCGAAGTCGTCCTCATGGACTGGGGGCTTGCCGTGTACCTCGGCGATGCCTCCGGATCGACGGCCGCCAACATGCCCAGCGACATGAAGTTTCCCACGCCGGTGACCGCGACCGCGCCCGGCGGCACCCCCTGCATGATGTCGCCGGAGCAGACCGAGCGCAGCGCCGCCCACATCTCCACCAGGACCGACATCTTCCTCCTCGGCGGGACCCTCTACTTTCTCCTCACCAGAAGTTATCCTTATCCCCTGACGAACAGCGGTGAGGTCATCCGGCTCGCCCGCCAGGGAATCGTGGAGCCCCCACAGGAGCGCGCGCCCGACCGCCTCATCCCCGAGCCCCTCGCCCGCCTCGCCATGGCGGCTCTTCGCCCCAGGCCCGAGGACCGCATCGCCACCGTCGAGGAATTCATAGAGGGGCTCCAGGACTACCTCACCGGTGCCTCGGGCCGCCGCGAATCGGTCGCCATCACCACGGAACTCGAGCGCCTTCTCGATTCGGACCTCGCCGCCACCGGCGAGGATACCATCTACACAACGCTGTTCACCGTGATCGAGCAGCTGGACCGGGCGGCAGGTCTCTGGATGGGCAACCGCCGCATCGCCCCCCTGCGGGACCGGGCGCTCGACCTGTACGCCCGCGAGGCCCTCCGCGGCGACGATCTCAAGCTCGCCGGCCACCTCGCCGGCCAGATTGCCGCCCCTGCCCTCCGCAGTGAGCTCCTCGATCAGGTCCGCATCGCCACCCGCCGCGTCGCCCGCCAGCGCCGCAGCCGCCGCCTGTCCGTCGCAGCCGTTGTCCTCCTTCTCGCCGCCCTTCTCTCCCTCTCGCTCATGTATGTCTATACGCAGGGACAGACGAACCGACTCCTTGCCGCGGAGCGCGATGCGGCGGCCGAGGCCAAGGCGCTTGCCGAACGTGCCCAGTATTTCTCGACCATCAACTTTGCCGAGGCCTATCTCCGCCAGGGCGAACACCGCCGCGTCAGCGAAACCCTCCTCGCCGGCCTCCCCCTCGGGCTTCGCCACATCGAGTGGGGTTACCTCATTGCCGAGGCGCACCGTGAATCGATGACCCTGCGAACCGTGTCGCCCCCCGCAATGCTGCTCCACGCCGCCTACGACGCCGCCGGCGAGCGCATCGTCGCGACCGACAGCAATGGACACATCCGGCTCTACGATGCGGCGACCGGCGCCCTGGTGGCCGATCGCAAGGTGGCCGACGAAGGCATCTGGGCCGCGGAGTTCTCGCCCGACGGATCCCGCATCGCCGTCTCCGGCTTCGACGGCGTCGCCCGGCTCCTCGACGCCGAAACACTTGATCAAATCGCCGACATGCTCCACTCCGCCAAGATCCTCCGCGGCCTCGCCTTCAGCCCCGATGGCAGCCTTCTCGCCGTCGCCGGCCGCGACGACGTCCTTGGCATCTACGATGGGCGGACCGGGGCAACGATCCGCGAGTTCGATCCCCTCGGCTACGGCGTCTACGACGTCGCCTTCAGCCCCGACGGCACCCGCCTTGCCCTCAGCGCCCGACGCGAGGTCGCCATTCTTTCCACCAGCGACTTCTCCGAGATCCTCCGCCTCCCCACCCACCCGGAGGGCGTTCTCGACATCGATTTTTCGCCCGACGGCGGTCGCCTCCTCACCGCCTGCACCGACCGCAACCTGCGCGTGTTCGACGCCGGCAATGGGGCCTCCCTGACCTTCATCGCCAACGAGACCTCCTGGCTCCAGAGCGCCACCTTCCATCCAAGGGGCTTCCTCGTCGCCACCGGGGACAACGACGGATCGATCCGCGTCTGGAACGCCCACAACGGCGCCCGCATGCTCAACATTGACTCCGACCCAAGGGTCTACAAGGTCCGCTTTTCCCCCGACGGCAGCCAGCTCCTCGCAACCACGGAAACCGCCATCCGGCTTTACAACATCGAACACCTGCTCGAATCCCCCAACCGCCTCAGTGTCCCCCTCGCGGAGACAAGTACCGGGGACGCCGACGCCCATCTCACCATCTTCTCCGCCCCCTTGGAGACCGACTCCGCCTGGCTGAATTACGACCGCCGCTGGCGCGACGAGGCCGGCCAGGCACCCGGCGGTCGAACCGTTTTCCGCTATCGCGAACGGAGGATTCTGGCCGACTCCTACTACACTGTCTATACACCCTCCATGGACCGCCGCGCCACCATAGACCGCCAGACCTTCGCCGCCTACGTCGAGAATCCCCTGACGGACGAGCGGATCGGTCCCCTCGGCGACGAGCGTGTCTACCGCGTTGCCGCGAGCCCCGACGGCCGCCTCTTCGCCGCCGTCCACTTCAATTGCCAGGTGTCCGTCTGGAACAGCGACACCCTCGAGCGTATCGCCCTTCTCGGCGAGGATTGCGGCGACTTCGACTCTCCCTCTTCCCGCTTCCTCGGCGATGTCGCCTTCAGCGCCGACAGCCGCCTCCTTGCCAGCGGCGACCACAACGGCCGCGTGGCCCTTTACCCCGTCGGCGGCGGAAACGCCCTCTGGGAGCGGCAAGTCGACGGAGACAAGATCCTCGCGGTGGAGGTCGACCCCACCGGGCGCTCCGCCGCCGCGGGAACCCTGGGAGGCCGCATCCTCGTCCTGGATGCGGAGGACGGGCGGACGAAGGCCAGCCTGGAGGGCCACCGCAGCTTCGTGATGGATATACAGTTCACGCCCGATGGCGAGCGACTCCTCTCCCTCGCCCACGACGATACCGTCCGTGTCTGGTCGATCGAGGGGGCGCGCGCACTGGCGACCCTCTTTGAGGAGCCGGGGGAACAATACCTCGTGGGCTTTGGCCTGTCCCGGGATGGGCGCCGCGCCTACGCCGCACGCTCCTCCCAAACCCTCCTGGCAGTGGACATCTTCCCGTGGGAGGACAAGGACCTGCCCGGCATGTCGGAGGGGCTGTCCCTTGCCGCCTCGCTCGAGGTCCATCGCCGCCAGACCCGTCTCAACCCGGCGGTCACCCCGGAGCACCTGGCGGGATTTGCGGAATAACCGCCCCGCTAACCGCCCAGCCGCTTGTACCAAACGTTCATGCTCTCGATCGCACCACCGATGTTGGTGTTGTTGATCAGCGTTCCCGAGAACGTATAGCCAAGCTTGGCAAAGGTGATGTTCATGCCGTAGGAGTAGGCGCGGGCGATGGTGTATGCGGTGGCAAGGCCGCGTTCCGCCATCGCCTGCTCCATGCGGGCGAGCAGTGCGGACGCGACACCTCGCCCCTGAATGCTGTGGCGCGAGGCGAAGTCGGTCATTTCCACGTTGCCGCCGGACTCGTCCATCTCGCAGCTGGCGACCGCCACCACGGAGCCGTTTTCCTCCGCAACGAAGAAAACGAAGTTCTGCCCCATGACCTCGCGAAGGTAGGCGGGATCATGGATAGGGAAAGGGTAGGTCTCGAAGATCTCCGTATAGACGGAGGCGATGCCATCCGCATCAGCGGGCGTGGCGGGACGAAGGATCATGCCATTGGGATCCTTGGGGGCGAGGGCGGTGGCGGCCTTGGAACGGGCAGCCTCGAGCACCTGGCGGGTCTCCGCCGCGCGGACATCCCGGGCCCGATTCTCGTCCAGGTACCTTCCCCAGAACAGCGCGTCCTCGCGTCCGTTGTAGAAGCCGGGAATCCGTGCCTCCAGCCGGTAGCCGCGGTTCTCCAGCTCGCTCCGCGCAAAGGAACGCGTCTTCGCGAAGACCTTTCCGTAGCCGTGCTCCGCACAAAGGTCGTCCACCACGTCGAGGAGTTCCGGGTGGTCCTGCTCCGCGTACTTCATGAGATACACCCGGTCGTTGAGGGATCCGTGCTGGAGGAGGGATTGGCCGTGCTTTTCGAGAACGTCAGGCATTGTCCGCGGTATCCATCTCGTCGAGGATTTGCTGCACCACGCCGGAGGCGGTGATCCGGCCCTCGCGCATGAGGACCCCGTGCGTGGCGGTCTCGCGGGCAAAGGCCATATCGTGGGTAACGA
>CAYQTO010000033.1:0-25493 GCA_964420455.1 uncultured Candidatus Sumerlaeota bacterium
ACCCCCGACGTCCTCCCTTCGCGCCATGCGACCACGACGCGTCCTCATCGTGAGCTACGACTTTCCCCCGTCGAGCATCGGCATCTGGCGGACGCTGAAGTTCTGTCGCTACATGCCGGAGTTCGGCTGGCGGCCGGGGGTGCTGACGGTGAAGTCCGTCCGCGCTCCCCGTTGGGACCGCGGCCCGCTTCGCGAATTGCCCCCGGGCACGCCGATCCGGCGCACCGAATCGCTCGACGCCAACCGCCTCGCGCACGTGGCCTCTTGCATGGCCGGGCGCCTGCGTCGAGGGCGCACCGGTCGACCGGCCGCGGAAACGCGCCCGGCGGTCTTTTCCCCCGGCCGCCGCCTTCTCGACATCGCCCGCCGATGGGTCCTCGTCCCCGACGACCGCGCCCCCTGGTATCCCTTCGCCCTCGCCGAGGGGCGCCGATGGCTCCGCCAGACACGCTTCGACGCCGTCTATACAACCTCCTTCCCCAACACCGCCCACCTCGTCGGTGCCCGCCTCGCCCGCGAGTTCCGCCTCCCCCTCGTCGCCGACTTCCGCGACATCTGGGTCGGCAACTACTACTTCTACCAGCCGGCGACCCGCTGGCACGACCGCCTCCAGCGCCGCCTCGAGGCATCCGTCGTCTCCACCGCCGCCGCCGTCGTCAGCGCCACCGGCCCCATCACCGCCGACTTCCTCGAGCGATACCCCGACCAGCCCGAAGCAAAGTTCCACACGATCACCAACGGCTTCGACCCGGGCGATTTCGACTTCGCCGCCGCCCGCCCGGACCCAACCGTCTATACGATCACCTACGCCGGAACGATGTACGGCAGCACCTCGCCGCGGCGCTTCTTTGAGGCAGTCCGCAGCCTCCTCGAGCGCCGTCCGGAACTGCGCGAGGTCCTTCGCCTTCGCTTCATCGGCACCATGCTCGAGGAATACGCGGCGATGATCGACGAGTTCGGCGTGGCCGCGATCACGCGCCGCGATCCCTACCTCGCGCACGGCGAGGCCTTGGAGGCCATGGCCGAGGCGGATCTCTTGCTCCTCCTCGTCGCCCCCGTTGATGGAGCCCACATCATGCTCACCCAAAAGGTCTTCGAGTACGCGGCGGCCCGTCGTCCGATCCTTGGCATTGTGCCCCGCGGCGCCGCCCACGACTTCCTCGCCGATCTCGGCGAAGGGCCCCTCTGTGACGCCCGCGACACCACCGCCATCGCCACCGCCATCGAGGTGGAACTCGACCGGTGGCGACTCGAGGGCCGCCGCATCCTTCCCGAAAACCCCTGGCTCGCCCGCTTCGAGCGCCGTGCCCTCACCTCCCGCCTCTGCACCATCCTCGACAACACCGTCCAACCGTCGCCCCTTTGAACTTGCCGGGGCTGCATGCCGACTTGCTGCCACACCGCTTCGAGACTAAGGCTTGACCCCAGAGTAGTGGACGTGTAGTTTCAAATTCCATGGTCGGTACAGAATAATATAAATACAAAAAACGCCTCACTCAAACAAGATCCTTTTAATGTCCTGCGGTTAACTCAAACTCCTCTTCTCACTTGCACGGAAAAATTCGGCCCCCTCAGATCAACAAACAAAGGAGAAAAAATGATCCGAACACCGAAAAGACATCATCACCGCGAGCCGTATGGAGGGCATAAAAGCATGGTTGTGTACACCTTTGTTCTCCTTTCAGTCCTGATCATCACAGGTTGTGCCTCCTCGGGGACCCCAATACGGGCCTATGATGTCGGCAGCATCGAAAAAGGAGTTACAACCGAGAGTGACATCAGATTGAGATTTGGTCCTCCTCAAACCGTCGCGCTCGACCAAGACGGCAATAGGATATATGGTTACACCTATGTGAAAGCGAGTTCAAGACCTGAGTCCTTCATTCCAATCGTCGGTCCCTTTGTTGGCGGCGTCGATATGCAAACACAAGTTTTGCAAATTCGGATCGACAAAGATGGTCTCGTTCAAGATTTCGTTTATACAGACGCCCCCAGTTCCGTGAACATGGGTTTGCGTGCAAGATAGCTGTATTGAGCAATCCTGTTTTGCTGGGCAACGGCCACCTGTCTAAGGCCAGTGTCGCCGAGAATCCGCAGGCACAGGTTCCATTTTTTGAGACGAAAAGACGTTTGCGTCGAAAGCTGTAGCCACCACCGGGGGACGCTGCCAGAATCGTCCTGGTGAACAGAATTCGTCCCACTTATGCCGAAAAGCGACTTGCTAATGAAAGAGTCGTACTTGGCGCCCGAGGCTAAAGCCATCTCCGGAGCCCAACAGCCCGCTGCCTCAGCCCCGCCGTCGCAGGGAAACCCGCGTTGAGTGATCGCCTTCTTCTGCGAAACGCCCTCCTCGCCGATGGCACGAGGACGAATATCTTTATAGACGGGACGGGAATCGTGGCCGCAGGGCCCGAGGTGAACGCCGAAGACGCCAGGACCCTCGATGCAGGCGGGCGTCTCGTCCTCCCCGCCTTCGTCAATCCCCACCTGCATGCGTGCAAGTGCTTCTGGTCCGAATGCCTTGCCCGGCAGACCGCAGCGGTGCGGGCGCTTCCCCGCTTCGAGGCCGCCCTCCACGTCAAACGCGCCTACACGCCGGAGGACGTCCGCGAGCGCGTCGGCCGCGCCCTCCGCCTCGCCGTTCGCCACGGTACCTGCGCCCTGCGACTCTTTTGCGACGTGGACAGCAATGCGGGCCTTCGCGCCCTCGAGGGCATGCTCGCCGCCCGCGAGGATTACCAGCACCTCCTCCGCATCCAGATCGCCGCGTTTCCCCAGGATGATCTCGACGAGAACCTGCTACGCCGCGCCCTCGACATGGGTGCCGATCTCCTCGGCGGTATCCCGTGGACATCGCCGGACCCGGCAGGTCGCCAGCGCCACATAGAACGGCTCTTCGCCCTCGCCCGCGAGCGCGGCGTCGACCTCCACTTTGTCGCCGATGACACCACGGATCCAGCGTGCCGCACCCTCGAGGTCATCGCCCGCGCCACCATCGACGCCCAGTGGCATGGCCGCGTCCACGCCACCCAGGCCAGCGCCCTCGCCTTCTATCCCGACGACCACGCCCGCGAGGTGATCGCCCTCCTCAGGGAGGCCCGCATGGCCATCGTCGCCAACGGCCACGTTTCTCTCGTCACCACCCCAACGGAGCCCCAGCCATCGCCCCGCGGCCTGACACGCGTGCGCGAACTCCTCCGTGCGGGCGTCCCCGTCGCCATTGGCCAGGACGACATCGCCAACTGGTACTATCCCTTTGGAAACAACGACATGCTCGAGGTGGCGTTCCTCGCCGCGCACACGATGGGGCTCGCCTGGGGGGAGGACCTTGACCTTGTCCGCCGGATGGCCAGCGGGAACGGCGCCGGCCTCCTCGGAATCACGCCTCCTGCCATCGAGGCGGGTGCCGAAGCCAACCTGGTCGTCCTCGACGCACGCGACTGGTATGAGGCCCTTCGCACGCGCGCCGAAAAGTCCCTGGTCATCCTGAGGGGCAGTGTGGCCGCCCGCTCCTCCACCAACACGGAACTTGCCCACCTCCCCCCAACGACTTGACAACCAGATGGCACCGACGGTCCCTTCCACCCCTTCATATCGCCAGCCACGCAGACCGGGGGCCCACTGACTTGGATCTTCTCAAGCAACGCATCCTCACCGAGGGCAAGAACCTCGGTGGCGGCATCCTGAAGATCGATGCGCTCCTGAACCATCAGGTGGATCCGCAACTGCTGGCGGAAATGGGGGGACGCATCGCGGATCGCTTTCGCGAGCTTCGGCCGACGCGTATCCTCACCGCGGAGGTGAGCGGCATCGCTCCCGCCCTCGCCGCCGCCTTCGCTCTCGACATCCCCGTCGTCTACGCCCGCAAAAAGAAACCCGTTACCATGTACGGCCCGGTGTTGATGGAGACGGCGCCCTCGCGCACGAAGGGAGGCGGCGAGACGCAATTGCTCGTTTCCGCCGAGTTCA
Organism: uncultured Candidatus Sumerlaeota bacterium; assembly: GCA_964420455.1. Lineage (GTDB taxonomy): Bacteria > Sumerlaeota > Sumerlaeia > SLMS01 > SLMS01 > CAYQTO01. The sequence goes on from CAYQTO010000033.1 coordinate 3,970, forward strand.
TCACCAAGGACGACCGGGTTCTCATCGTGGATGACTTCCTGGCGTCGGGCCGGACGATTCAGGCGTTGATCCGTATCGTGCGCGGCGGCGAGGCCCAGACGATCGGTATCGCCGCGGTGATCGAGAAACAGTTCGAAGGCGGCCGCGAGTTTCTCGAGAGCCGCTACAACTACCCGATCCTTTCGCTGGTCGCGATCCGCTCGATGGAGGACCAGGAGATCGTCTTCGCCGAGTAGGAGGGCGGCGCCGGGCGAACTCTCCTTGCCCGCGATGAGGGGGCGCGTCATACCTGCCCAATCCCCATGGTAAGCTTACCATCAACGCATGACCCCCAACAACCACACCGTCGATCTCCCCCGCGACAAAACCCTCTACGTCGTCGGCTACTCCCACCTCGATACCCAATGGAACTGGGATTACCAGCGCACCATCAGCGTTTATCTCCCCGCCACCATGCGCGACAACTTCGCCCTCCTCGAAGAGTTCCCCGGCTACATCTTTAACTTCACCGGGTCGCGCCGCTATCAGATGATGGAGGAGTACTATCCCGAGGATTTCGCCCGCGTGAAGGAGTGGGCCGCCGCGGGCCGCTGGATCGTCAACGGATCTTCCGTGGACGAGACCGACGCCAATGTCCCCGCGCCGGAATCGCTCGTCCGTAACATCCTCTACGGCAACCGCTACTTCGAACGCGTCTTTGGCCGCCGCCCGGTCGACTACATGCTGCCGGACTGCTTCGGTTTCCCCGCCTCCATGCCGACGGTCCTGGCCCACGCGGGGGTGCGCGGCTTCTCCACCCAGAAACTCACCTGGGGATCAGCGGTGCCGCGGCCCTTCAATGTCGGGGTGTGGCAAGGGCCGGACGGAACCCACGTCATCGCCGCCCTCAATCCCGGGGCCTATGACGCCGACGTGACCACCAACCTCGCGACCGACGATTCCTGGATCGAACGCATCGAGCAGCTCGGCCGCGATGCCGGCGTCTATACAGACTACCACTACTATGGCATTGGCGACGAGGGGGGCGCGCCCCGCCGCCCCGCCGTCGAATGGGTCATGAAGTCCCTCGAGACCGACGGCCCCATCAAGGTCCATGCGGGCGCCGCAGACCAGCTCTTCCTCGACCTCACGGACGAGCAGGCCGACCGCCTCCCCCGATACTCCGGCGACCTTCTCCTCACCGAGCACTCCGCCGCCTCCATCACCTCCCAGTGCGCCATCAAGCGCTGGAACCGCCGCAACGAGCTCTTCGCGGACACGGCCGAGCGCTTCTCCGCTCTGGCCGACTGGCTCGGCGCTCTCCCCTACCCCAACCGGGATCTCGAAACCGCCTGGCACCTGATCCTCGGCTCCCAGATGCACGACATCCTCCCGGGAACAAGCATCCCGAGGGCCTACGAGTGGTCCTGGAACGACGAGGCGGTCGCCTATGCGTATTTACGCCACGTGATCGCATCGGCGGGGGGCGCCATCACCCGCTGCCTCGACACCGCCGTGGCCGGAACCCCGCTCGTCGTCCTCAACCCGCTTGCCGTACCGCGCAACGACCTGGTGGAGGCGCGCATCGACTTCCCCGGCCCCGTCCGCGTCTATACGAAAGACGACGTCGAGGTTCCCTCCCAGGTCATCCGGGGAGACGGGGACGGAAACCGGCTCCTCTTCGAGGCGCCGGTTCCCTCCTGCGGCGCGGCGGTGTTCGACGTGCGCCCAGCCGAAGCGCCGTCCGACATCGACACCGGCCTGTCCGTTTCCGAGCGCCACCTGGAATCGCCCCGCTATCGCGCCGAGTTCAATGACGCGGGCGACCTCGTCCGGCTCCTCGACAAGCAACTCCGCCGCGAGCTGCTCTCCGGCCCCGCCCGCCTCGTGTTTCTTCGCAGCACCCCCCACGAGTGGCCCGCCTGGAACTTGGACTGGTCCGATCGCCAACAGCCCCCTGTCGCCCACGTGGAAGGGCCCGCAACCTTCGACATCATCGAGAACGGCCCCGCCCGCGTCGCCCTCCGCATCACCCGCCATGCCCTCGGGAGCACCTTCGTCCAGACCTACCGCCTCGCCGCCAACGAAGCGGGCGACCGCCTCGAGGTCCAAAACCGCATCGACTGGCATTCGAAAAAAGTCACCCTCAAGGCCGAGTTCCCCCTTACCGCACGGAACGACAAGGCGCGCTACAGCTGGGGGGTCTCCACCATCGAGCGAACCACCAACGACCCCCGCAAATACGAGGTGCCGTCGCACCAGTGGATCGACCTGACCGATGCCTCGGGCGCGTTCGGCGTCGCCATCCTCGAGGACTGTAAATACGGCTCCGACTTTCCCAGCCCCGACACCCTCCGCCTGACCCTCGTCAATACGCCACAGGCCACCGTCTTTACCCCCCAGAACTGGATGGACCACGGCACCCACAAGGTAACCTACGCGATTGCGGGACACGAAGGCGATTGGTCCCAGGGCAAGATCAACTGGCGTGCCGCACGGCTCAACCAGGCCCCCGTCGCCATTCGTGCCGAACCGTCGAAAGGACGTCTCGGCCGCGAGATCTCCTTCCTCCGCTGCTCCTCGCCACAGGTGATGGTCAAGGCGGTGAAGAAGGCGGAGGACGGCAAGGCGCTCGTCGTCCGCCTCAGCGAGCAATACGGCCGCAACAGCGGGCCCGTGGAGATCGCCCTCGCGGCGCCTGTTCTGGCAGCCCACGAGGTTAACGGTCAGGAGGACCGAATCGGTGCCGCAACGGTGCAGGGCGGCCGGCTGGTGGTCGAGATGGCACCCTACCAGCTGCGGGCCTTTGCGCTCGAGCTCGAGGCCCCGGCCGTGGAAGAGGCAGCGCCGGAATCCGACCCCCTCCAGCTCCCCTTCGACATGCAGGCAACCACCCACCGCGGCGAGACCGGCAGGGGCTTCGACAGCGACGGCCACAGTTACCCCGCCGAACTCTTTCCCGGCACCCTCACGTCGGGCGGCGTGGAGTTCCGCCTTGGCCCGCCCGACGGCGCCAACGCGCTCCGGTGCAACGGCCAGTCCATCGCCCTCCCCGCCGGCCCCCATCGCCATGTTCACCTGCTCCTTGCCGCCACCGAGGACGTCCGCGCCACCTTCCGGGCCGGCCATGCCAGCCACACCTGCCTTGTCCCCCACTGGTCTTCCTTCATCCATCAATGGGACAATCGCACCTGGGAGGGTTTCACCTGCACGGGTCTTGTACCCGGATTCCTGAAGGACGCTGACGTCGCCTGGCACCTGACCCACCGACACGACCGCGACGGCAACGACGAGCCGTATGTCTATACGTACCTCTTCCGCACGGTGCTCGGGATCCCCGACGGCGCGACCGAGCTGATCCTTCCCGAGGACGATCGGGTGCGCGTCTTCTCCGCGACCGCGGTCCGCCACTCCCCCGCGCTCAATCCGCTCCTCACGGAACTGGAACCCTTCCCCATACGCGAAATCGCCCCCCCCACCGTAGAGCCTGCCTCCGGATCCCACGACAACACCCTCCGCGTCCGGGTAACACCCAATGTCTATACAGGAGGCGCGGTCCTCCGCCATACCACCGACGGGACCGAGCCCACGGCCGATTCACCGGTCGTCCCCGAGCCGTTCTTCCTGTCCGACGCGCGCGAGCTTCGCATCCGGCCTTTCCGCGGGCAGACTCCCGCCGGGCCCGAGGCACGTCTCCCCCTCGAAGTCAGGGACACCACCCCCCCGGCCATCGAATCCGCATCCCAGGTGGACGGCTTGCCGCTTGTGCGCGTGCGCTTCAACAAACCGGTCGGCGAGGAAACCTTGCTGGCGCCGGGAGCCCTGAGGGCTCCCGGTGATGCCACCGTCCGTTCCGTAAAGTCACTCGAGCAGGGGGCCGCGGCATTGATCGAACTCGCCGACGCGACCACCATTTCAAAGATCACGGCAAAGGGACTCCGCGACAGAGCGCCCGCGGCCAACGCGATGACCGAGGCGGCCGCCGCCGTGACACCGATCGCCCCCCTGATCACGCTCATGGATGCCCCAACACCGGATGTCGAGCCGCTCGGCCCAACCACGACCGAAGGGGACGCCATCCATTTTCCCGAAGGTCCAACGGGCTTGCGATGCCCTCAGGCCCGCACCATCGAGAAGGCGGAGGCGCTTACCCTGATGACGTGGATCAAGCCCGCCGCGTGGGGGGGCTTCTGGCGCGTGTTCCAGAAGGGTCGCCAGGACGAAGGCCTGCGCATCGCCAAGATCCACTGGCGTTTCTGGTTCCACCTGCCAGGCGTTGGCGAGGTGGAGTCGGACGTCCCGAAAATCGGCGAATGGTCGCATCTTGCCGCCACCTGGGACGGACGCGAGCTGTGCCTTTTCAGCAACGGCGTGTGCGTGTCGCGGGCACCCGGCGCGGGCCTGCCGATTCCCAACAACGATCCCCTCCTCGTTGGCGCGAAGATGGAAGAAAGTCAGTGGCAGGGCGACCATTTCACCGGATGGATGCGCGGTATCCGCGTCTATACGGAGGCCCTCTGGCGGGAGGAAATCGAGGCGATCCTGGAAGCCACCCGGCCCGCCGGCTTCGGTAACAAGCAATGACCCGTCTCGTCGACTTCGTCGATCCATTCATTGGCGTCGAGTGCCCCGGGCGCTGCCTCGCGGGCCCCTACCTGCCGAACTCCCTCGTGCGCCTCGGTCCCGACATGGTCGAGTTCCAGGAGCCCCACGGCTACTGGACCGGCAAGCCGATCCGCCACTTCAGCCACACCCACGTCAGCGGCACCGGGGGTGGGGGGCGCTACGGCAACGTCGGTGTCCGCCCCTTCACCGGCCTGTTCCGTGCCGTGCTCGACGGCGCTGTCTATACAAGTGAGACGGCGTCCGCGGGCTACTACTCCTGCCGCTTCACTCACGACAACATCCTTTGTGAACTGACCTCGACGCCGCGCACCGGCGTGCACCGCTATACCTTTCCCGACGGCGCACCGGCCCACGTGATGATCGATGCCGGCGCGGTCATCCACGCGGAGAACCTCGAGCCCGGTCGCGGCACCGGCATCTGCCTCTTCAGCACCGTCGAATGGCTGAACGAGCGCGAGGCCTGCGGCATGGGCACCTTCAAGAGCGGATTCGGCCACGACTTCCCCTACTCGGTGTATTTCTTTGCGAGGTTCGACCGGCCGGCAACGGAGCGGCGCGTCGCCAATGCCCAGGGCTGGTTTCCCCGGCTCCCCGCCCTCGAGGGGCTCGGGGCCCGCGCCATCGCCACCTTCCCCGACGGCGGCGTGGTCAACCTCCAGGTCGGCATCTCCTACGTGAGCATTGCAAACGCTCGCGCCAGCGTGGACCGCGAGGCCGCCGGCCGCGACTTCGACGCCATCCGCCGCGAGGCCGAGGCCACCTGGGAGGCCGCCCTCCACCGCATCCGTATAGACGGCACCGACACCCAGCGAACGATGTTCCACACCATGATGACACGCCTCCTGTGCCAGCCGTCGGACCTCGGCATCGACGACGAGTTCCCCTCCTGGAAATCCGGCGTCCGCCACTATACCGACTACTACTGCCTCTGGGATTCCGTGCGGAACGCCAACTCGCTCATCACCCTGTTCGATCCCGATCTCGAGATCGCGATGCTCAACTGCCTGCTCGACATCGGCGAGCATACCGGCTGGATTCCGGACGCTTGGATCGCCGGCCACAGCGCGTATATACAGGGCGGTTCCTCCGCCGACGTCCTCCTCTGCGAGGCCTGGCTCAAGGGCCTCCCCGGCATCGACTACGAGCGCGCCCTCCGACAGATGCTCAAGAACAACACCGTCGAGTCGCCCAACCCCGCCCTTTACGGCCGTCACCTCCCGGACTACCGCGACCTCGGCTTCGTTCCCGTCGAGGCCACCAACGGCTGCGTCTCGCGTCACATGGAATACGCCTACCAGGACTGGTGTGCGGCCACCCTCGCCGCAGGACTCGGCCGGGAGGCCGACGCCGCCCGCGCCCTCGAAAGCAGCCGCAAGCTCTGGAACCTCTGGCGCGACGACCTCAAGTCCTTCGCCCCCAGAAACCGCCGGGGCGAATGGATCCACCCCTACGACCCCACCCACTCACGGCACGACTGGTGGTTTGACCCCTACTTCTACGAGGGCAAGGGCGTGCAGTGGTCCTTCAGCACGCATCACGACTTCGCGGGCCTGATCGAACGCCACGGCGGCCCGGAGGCCTTCCTCCGTCATCTCGACTGGTTCTTCGACAACGGCTTCTACTCCTCGAAGGAAACGATGCTCCACATTCCGTGGCTCCCTATCTATGCGGGACGACCGGACCGCACGGCGGAACGGATCCGCACCATCCTCGCCGAGTCCTTCCAGCCAACCCGAGACGGCCTCGTCGATAACGAGGACATGGGCTGCCAGTCCGCCTGGTACATGCTGGCGACCATGGGCTTCTATCCCATCATGGGCCAGGACCTGTACCTCCTGTCCGCGCCGATGGTGGACCGGACCGAGATAGAGCTCGGCAAGAGCGGGAACCGGCTGATCATCGAGGCCCCCGGCGCCTGCGAGGGCGCCGGCCAGGTCCAGTCCGCCAGCCTGAACGGCGAGCCGCTTGGCCGCGCCTGGATCCGCCACGAGGAGATCGCCGGTGGCGGGGTGCTTCGGTTCGAAATGGGACGCGAGCCCTCATCTTGGGGCAGCACACCCCCGCCTCCATCCCCGATGCGACCGAAAACGTCCCAGAATTAGCAGAAAGGAGGGGGCGTTTGTCTTGACTTTGCTCATAATGGCACCGACTTTCCAGTGTAATGTTAAGCTTAACGAAAGCGGCGGCTTCCACCATGTCAGTTGTCCTTCAAGGCTGCGGCGCAAAGTTCGACCTCTTCTTCGACGAGGAACCCAACAGCGGTCTCGGGCTTCCCCCCGAATTCCAGGAAATCTACGGCAGCGACTGGCGACTCCCCGCCGACACCACCCGTCCCTTCCTTTACAGCAACTTCGCCATCTCTCACGACGGGCGAATCTCCTACAATCTGGATGGCTACTACACCGGCGGGTGCGTCACCTCCTTTGATACCCGCGACCGTTGGATCATGGGCCTGCTCCGGGCCCGCGCCGATGCGGTCATGGTGGGTGACCGCACCCTCGAGCTCGAACCGTGTGACCACCTCTGGACGCCCGGCTACATCTGCCCCCAGGACAAGGAAGCCTTCGCCTCGCTTCGCTTCCTTGAAAAACGCCCCCCTACGGCGCTCCACTGCTTTCTTTCGCTCGAGGGCCGCATCCACTGGGAAAGTGACGTGTTCTCCATGCCGGAGATTCCCATCGTCATCGCGACGACCCGCCATGGGGGCGACCGCATCCGCCGCGAGAAGCCTGCGGACGCCAGCGTTCGCCTGCTCGATCATTGGAGCGACAAGGTCGTGATCAGTGAACTCGTGGCCGTGCTTCATCGCGAGCACAACGTCCGCACAATCCTGTGCGAGGGCGGCTCGTCGGTTTACGGCAATGTGCTGGCGGAAGGAATTCTCGACGAGGAATTCCTGACCATATGCCCGCGGGTGATCGGCAACTGTGTGCGGAGCGCGTGGCGGCCAGGGCTGGTGGAGTCGACCGCTTTCGATCCGGAATCGAGTCCCCAGATGGTGCCCACCAGCCTGCGCCGGGCGGGGGCCTACCTCTACCTCCGGTCGAAGTATGTCCGGCGCTGAGGCCGTGGGGGCTTCCTCCAAAAGGACCCGGGTTTTGCTCTAGGGGATGCAGCCCCCAGACCGAACCCCCGGAGAAACGCCATGCCCCTCGACCCGACTTTCCTCAAGCGCCTCGGGGGACTCGTCGGCGAGCAGCGCCTGATCACCTCCGGACCCCAGCTCGAACGGCACTCGGCTGATTATCACTGGTTTTCCCCGGTCCTGAAGGAGCAGCTCGCCGGCTGCATCGCGGACGCGGTCGTCCTGGCGCAATCGCGCGACGAGCTGAAGCAGATTGTCGCCCTCGCCGCTGCCCATCGCGTGCCGGTGACACCCCGCGGCACCGGAACGGGCAATTATGGCCAGGCGGTGCCCGTGGAGGGCGGTCTTGTGCTGGGGCTTCAGAAGCTCGACCGCATCATCGCCATTGAGGACGGCTGGGCCCGCGTGGAACCCGGCGTCAAGCTCGGCGTCCTCGAGCGCCAGGCCCGCGCCAATGGCCAAGAGCTTCGCTTCTACCCGAGCACCTACGCCACCGCCTCCGCAGGCGGCTTCCTCGCCGGAGGCGCCGGAGGCATCGGATCGATCACCCACGGCACCCTGTGGGATCCCGGCAACGTCCTCGAAGTCACCCTCCTGACCATGGAGGAACAACCGCGCGAGATACCCCTCACCGGCCACGACGACCTGCTACAGGCCATCCACGCCCTCGGCCTCAACGGCATCCTGCTGGACGTGACCTTCGCCCTGGCCCCGCGGCACGACTACTCCCAGTTCACCGTCGCCTTCGACGACTTCAACCACGCCCTCGCCTTTGGCGAGGCGGTCGCCTACGACGAGGCCATGACCAAGCGGCTCGTCTCGCTTGTTGAATGGCCGATTCCCGCATCCTTTCGCCAGCTGGTCCGCGAGGGCGCCGCGCCCGATGGTCGCCATCTCGTCCTCCTCGAGGTCGACCACGATCCCGATGTCGTCCGGGCCCTCGCCCATCACCACCGCGGCGAGGTCACCCTCCACATCACCCCGGAACGCTACCAACGCGGCCTCGCCCTCTCGGACTTCTCCTGGAATCATACCACCCTTTGGGCCATCAAGGCCGACGACTCCCTGACGTATATACAGGACGCGTTCGACAAAGACCGCGTCCGCGAGCAGATCGCCGCCCGCCGCGAGCGCTTCGGCGACGACCTCCTCCACCACATCGAATTCATGAGGGCCGGAGGCATCGTCTATCCTCAGGGCATGTCCCTCGTCCGCTATCGCTCCCCCGCCCAACTCGCGGAGATCACCGCCTTCTGTGAATCCATCGGGATGATCCTGGCCGATCCCCACACCCGGTTCCTCGACGAGGACACGCGCTGGAACGGCACGCCGATTCTCGAGGCAAAGCGGCGGTGGGACCCCCACGGGCTCCTGAATCCCGGCAAGCTGCGCAACCCCGATGCCGCCCAGGGCGCCAATGCTCGCGCCGGCATCCTCCACGACCATTGACCCATGCGCGACCCCCGCCGGCTCCACCACCTCTCCACGGCCGATGTCGCCGCGCTCCCCAAGGATCCGGGCGTTCTCCTCCTCCCCCTCGGTGCGATCGAGCAACACGGCCCCCACCTGCCCCTTGCGACGGACCTGATGATTGCCAGCGCCATGGTCGACGAAGGACTGCGCGCGCTCTCGACCGATGTCGCCGCCTGGACCCTCCCCCCGCTCCCGTTTTCCAAGTCCACCGAACACCTCGCCTTTCCCGGCACCATCGCCCTGTCCACCGCGACGCTCCATGCGGTCCTCATGGAGGTCGCCGCGTCCGTCGCTCGCGCGGGCTTTCGCCGCCTCGCCTTCGTCAACGGCCACGGGGGCAACCTCGGCGTCCTTCCCAACGTGATGCGCGACGCCCGCGAGAAACACGGCCTCCTCTGCTTCCTGGTCCACGCCGGGGCGATGGTCGACGACGAAGACCCCCTCGACGACCGCGAGCGCCGCCTCGGCATCCATGCCGGCCAGTGGGAAACCAGCCTCATCCTGGCGCTCGACGAATCCCTCGTGGATCTTTCCCAGGCAGTCGCGGAACATCCCCCGCTGCCGGAAACCCCCTTCGGGCTCACGGGCCCCGTCAGCATCGGCTGGCTCGCGCAGGATTGGTCCGCAACCGGCACTTACGGCGACCCCAACCGCGCCACGGGGGACCACGGCCGCGCCTCCCTCGCCCGCATCGGTCGCCGCATGGCCCGACTCATCGCCGACATGAGCACCTTTCCCCTCCCGGGCACCCGCCGGACATGACCCCGCCGATTCACCTTCGGGGCGTCCGGCTCCCTACGGTCGCCGACCCCTGCGACGTCCTCCTCGCAGACGGCGTCCTTGCCGCCATCGGCCCGGACCTGCATCCCCCCAACGGAGCCCGCGTCTATACGGCCGGCGGACGCGTCCTTCTTCCCGCCTTCGCCGACGCCCACGTCCATCTCGACAAGACCTTCACGGAAACCAGAAACGAGGACGGCACGCTCACCGGGGCGATCCGTCTCATCGGCCGGCTCAAAAAATCCTGGACGCGGGAAGACGTCCGCACCCGGGCCTCCCGCGCCATCCACATGGCCGTCCGCCATGGCACCACCGCCATGCGTACCCATGTCGATATTGACGCGGACTTGGGCCTCCACCCGCTCGAGGCAATCCTCGAACTGCGCGAGGAGCTCCGCGGGCGCTTCACCCTCCAGGTCGTCGCCCTCGGATTGAATGGCACCGGAGGCCGCCAGCGCGACGCCGTTCGCGAGGCGCTGCGGCTCGGCGTCGATGCGGTCGGCGGCTGCCCCGCCCTCTCCCCCGATCCCCAGGCCTGTATAGACGAAGCCCTCGCCCTCGCCCTCGAGTTCGACCGCCCCGTCGATCTTCATGTCGACGAAACCACCGACCCAGCTATGCTCTCGCTCGAGCTCCTCGCGGAAACCGTCCATCGCACCCACTTTCCCCTTTCGGTCACCGCCGGCCACTGCTCGTCGCTCGCCTCCCTCGCCCCCGGCGACGCTGCCCGCGTCATCGGCAAGGTCCGCGACGCCGGCATCCATATCGTGGCGCTCCCCTCGTGCAACCTCGTCCTCCTCGGTCGGGGCGCATGGCCACCCCCCCGCGGCCTCACCCGCATCGCGGACCTCCGCGCCGCTGGCGTCACCGTCGCCGTCGCCAGCGACAACGTCCGAGATCCCTTCAACCAGCTCGGCCGCTACGACATGCTCCAGATCGCCAACCTCGCCGCCCATGCCGGACACCTCACCGCGCTCGGACAAATGCGCGACGTCCTCGCGATGATCACCTCCGCGCCCGCCGACGTCATGGGCCTGCCTTCACGGGTGCTCGAGCCCGGTGCCCCCGCCGACGTCGTCCTCCTCGACGTTACGGACCCCATGCCGGACACGCTCCTTTCCGAAGGCCCCCCGGTCGTCCTTTCAACTGGCGGTGGCCACCTGCTGTACGATCGCGAGTCCGGAGGCGTTCAGTTCCCGTGATCGAGGCCGTCACTCGACCCACGTGCGTGGACCTGCGCTACGGGCGTGGGACCATCCCCCTCGAGCTTGATCCCCAACGCGCCGACTTTCACATCCTCCGCCCCGACTTCGTCCCCGCCCATCCGGACCCCCATGCCGCCTTTCGCGAGGCCGTCCGCGCCCCCATCGATGCGCCAGCCCTGCGCGACGCCGTCCAACCCCACCAGGACGTCGTCATCGTCACCAGCGACGGCACCCGTCCGGTCCCCAATCGCCAGCTCATCCCTTGGATCCTCGAGGAAACAGGCGTCCCCGACCACCGCGTGACGGTCCTCATCGGCACCGGATCCCACCGCGGCAACACCCCCGGGGAAATCCGCGAGATGTTCGGCGAGGAACTCTCCTCGCGGCTCCGCATCGTGAATCACGACGCCTTCGACCGAGGGCACCTCGCACCCGTCGGCCATGTCGAAGGGACAGAGGTCACCTTCAACCGCCAATACCTCGACGCCACTCGCCGCATCGTCATCGGATTCATCGAACCGCACCTGGTCGCGGGATTTTCCGGCGGGCCAAAGGGGGTCATGCCCGCCGTCGCCGGCATCGATACCATCCTCGAGTACCACAACTTCGCCCGCATCGCCTCGCCCGCCAGCACGTGGGGAAACCTGGACGGCAACCCGACCCGGGAGTTCCTCCACGCCGCCGCGGCCCTCGCCCCACCCCACTTCCTCGTCAACGTCACCCTCAACGGCCACAAGCAGATCACCGGCGTCCATGCGGGTCACTACGAGCGGGCCCACCGCGTCGGCTGCGAGGCCGCCCGCCGCGAATGCATGATCCCCCTCGAGGCCCCCTATCCGATCGTCGTCGCCAGCAACGCCGGCTACCCCCTCGACCAGAATCTCTACCAGACGGTGAAGGCGATCACCATCGGTGGCCAGATCGTGGCACAGGACGGGCGACTGCTCGTCGCGAGCGAGTGCTCCAAGGGCCTGCCGGACGGCAGCCGTTTCGCCGAGATCTGGCAGCAGGGGCGCAGCGCCGCTGAGGTCCTCGATTTCCTCCGCGCCCAGCCGCGGACACTCCCCGACCAATGGTGCAACCAGGACATCGCCCAGGTGGCCGTCCGCGCCCGTGTGGGCGTTTATTCCAGCCTGCCGCCGGAGAAAGTCCGGGCGTGCCACCTCGAGCCCGTGGAGGACCTCGCGAGGGCTCTCGATGAGGCGATCACGGATTGTGTGGGCCGGGCGCGGGTGGCCCTCCTGCCCGAGGGTCCGCTGACGATCCCCTTTGTCCGGGAGCCTTCCTGAATCTCCCTGTTGGAGAATCAGACATCGCGTCTTGACACGGGACGCGGCGTCAGGTGTTATCCTTAACGTCAGTTGGAGCACTCCAAGTCTTCATACTATTCCGGGGGGCAGCGCCGGTGGATCCTTCCACCGGCGCTCCTTTTTTTGTTTGCTCGCCTTCCCTCCGTCCCCCGATATCCTTTTCTTTACGGACTTGAGGTTTCCATCTATGTCTCAGGCTCAAGGAAAGGGACGGGGCTCGCGCAAGACCAACGGACTCGCGCAACAGGTCGCCAGCCGGGCCGGCGTCTCGCTGATGACTGTCAGTCGCGTCTTCAGTGGCTCCGCGCGAGTCTCTGAAACCACGCGCCAGCGCGTCCTCGAGGAGGCGCGCAAGGTCGGCTATCAGCCCAATAGTGCCGCCCGTGCGCTTCGCCGCGGCACCTCCATGAACATCGCCTACATGATGACCGCTCCCGATGGCATGGTTGGGTATTACCACTCCTCGGCGATCGCCGCCTTCGAGAACAAGGTCTCCCGACACGGGTACCACCTCACCCTCCTCGCGCCCCGCCACCCCGAGGGCATCTTCGACATGATCCGCAACCTGGTCGCCTCCTCCAGTTGCCGTGCGGTGGTCGTCCGCTTCGACATCTTTCCCGAGGACGACATCGACCAGCTCGAGGGGCTCCAGGCCCCCATTATCTTCGCCTCCTCCGCCCCCAAGGAAATCCTCGAGGATCACCCCTTCAGCTCGGTTTGCTTCGACAACAAGATGGGTGTCGCCCAGGCCGTGCGCTACCTGTGGACCCTTGGCCACCGCCGAATCGCCTTCCTCGGCGGCACCGTCGGCTGGTTCGACTCCGTCCAACGCGAGGAAGGCTTCCTCAGCACCATGCAGGAACTCGACATTCCCATTCGGCGCGACTGGATGCGCAACTGCCTCTTCACCCATGGCTATCAGAACGGCCACGATTCCATGAACGCCATCTTCGCCAAGACACCGGACACCCCCACAGCCGTTGTCTGCGCCTCGGACGAGATCGCGGCCGGCGCCATGGCCGCCGCCAATATCTGGGGCAAGCGCATCCCCCAGGAATTCTCCGTCGTCGGCTTCGACAACAACCACTGGACCGAGTATATCACCCCGCGCCTCACCACCGTTCGCCACAACGGCTGGGACCTCGGCGCCTCCGTCGGCGATCTCATGCTCCGCCAGCTGGACGACCCCAATCTCCGCAACGTTCACTGGACCCTCGATACCTCCCTCGTCGTCCGCGAGTCCACCGGCCCCGCCCCCGCCTGACCCAAGGGACTCCGCCGGGCCCAAACCTTACGCGTCAGGCCGGATCCCCAAGGGCCCGGCATGCCTTTCGATCCTCCATGGCACAGGACCCCCCCAATGACCCGACGCGACGCCGAAACCGCCACACGCTCCGACCACCAGTGCCTCCGCGCTCTCCTTGACCGCGCAGAGCAGTGCGCCTTTGTCCAACTCGACAACGACTATCGCATCACCCATTTCGACCGCTCCGCCGAGGTCCTCTTCGGCTATCGCGGCGACCATGTTTGCGGCTCCATGGATGGTCGCCACCTCCTCGTCGCCGACGCCCGCCCCCGCGCCAGCCAGCTCCTGGACGCCGCCCGACTCGAGGGAGCCGTCCTCTACGAGACCTTCGAGGCCGTCAGCCGCGACACACGCACCTTCCCCGTGCGCTGTACCGTCGCCCATGGCGAATCCGGCTGGCACCTCCTCTTTCAAAACCTCGGGCCCATGCAGAACGCCCTGCGCACCATCGACGAACTCCGCGCCTCCCTCCGCACCGACATGCAGCAGTCCGAAAAGGAGGCCGAGTTTCTCCGCGAACTCCTCCGCCACACCATCGAGACCATCCGCGTCGCCATCGCCGTCACCGAGCTTTCCTCCGGCATGATCGCCTTCGTGAACGAACAGTTCGAGCACCTCACCGGCCTCGGACGCCTCGACGTCATGGGCCATACCTTCGATGAATCCTTCCGCGACTTCCCGGAAACCCGCGCCCGCCTCGCCAGCTATATCGACCGTATCCGCGAAAACCCCGGCCGCGGCGCCCCAAAAGGCACCCATTCCTGGGAGCTCGAGTTCCTCACCGGCAAGAAGGACATCGAGATCTACGGACGCCCCATCGTCGTCGAGGGTCACGACAACCAGTACATCCTCCTCATGATCGAGGACCAGACCGACCGCCGCCGCCTCCAGACCCAGCTTGTCCAGTCGGAAAAGCTCGCCGCCATCGGCCAGCTCGCCGCCGGCATCGCCCACGAAATCCGCAACCCCCTCAACACCATCTACAACGCCCTATTCGACCTCACCGAAATCATCGAACACCCCTCCAGCGAGATCGAGGAAGACATCACCATCTCCATGGAGGAGATCCGCCGCGTCCACGACATCATCAACAACCTACTCGATTTCGCCCGCGAGTCCGAGCGCTCCACCGGCTACGCCGACCTCAACGACGTCATCGAGAAGACCATGCGCCTCGTCCAACACGACCTCGGCAAGAAGGGCATCGCCCACGAACTCCACCTCGACCACATCCCCGACGTCGGCATGAGCAACAACGCCCTCAAGCAGATTCTCATCAATCTCATCACCAACGCCGCCCAGGCCATGGGCACCGGTGGCCGCCTCACCATTGCCACCCGCCGCCGTCCCGGAATGGTGCCCCTCCGCGAGGCCGCCTCCACCCCGGAAAACAACGATCCCGCCGAGATCCGCCTCGCCGCCCACCAACGCCGCAGCGGCGATCACTCCTACGACGAACACGTCATCCTGGAAATCACCGACACCGGCACCGGCATCCCCAGCCAGATCCTTCCCGACATCTTCAATCCCTTCTTCACCACCAAGGAGCCCGGCGCCGGTACCGGTCTTGGCCTCAGCGTGGTCCACTCCCTCGTGCGCGATGCCGGCGGCGCCATCAGCGTCCGCAGCGTCCCCGCCCACGGCACCACCTTCACCATCGAGTTACCCGGCGTCCCGGAGGAAGTTTGAATCCCACGATGGATGGGAATGGCGGGATGTCCCTCAGTAGGTCTTCGACCTGTTCGTCGTCGCCGCCCGGCACTCGTCGCAGATTCCGTCCGGCGGCAGCGGCACCATGAACACCGAGTGGCACAACTTACAGATGCACCGCTTGTCGTACTTCTTCTGCTGGCGGCCATTACGCAGCGCGTGCAGTTCCTTCAGCATCACCGTCGACGTTTCCTTCAGGTTCTCCCGAAGGCCGTTGATAATGTGCGGTGGCAATTCCTCGCCGTGGCGCTCCCGCAGCTTGTTCAGCGCCTGACCCGCCTCGTTCACCTTCGCGATTACCGACGAGAACTGCATCAGCACCTGCATGTCGCCCTGCTCGAGCTGCATCGAGCTTTGCTTCGCCAGCTGCTCGTAGCGTGACCGCTGGCGCTGGCGCGCCTCCTCCGCCCGCTCCCGCGCCTTCACGCCCGATTCCTCCTCGAGATCCCCCTGCTCCCGTTCCAGCTCCTTTTCCAGTCGCCGGAACGTCCCCGTGTTGTCCTCGCCCTCGGGCCCGCGGCCTTGCCGCTCGTCCTCGCTCATTGCCTCGTCCTTTCCACGATCACCCTTCGTCCTTCGGGCCGCAGCGCCGCTCGCGCTCGCGCCCCAGCAACACCAGCGTCTCCCGCAGGTGATCCTCCCACATGGCCGACACGTTCGGCGCAAACAGGTACGGGTGGTCCTTCAGGAAATCGTTCAATCCGTCCGAAGCCGCCCGGACCTTCTCCAGCACCTCGCAGAACACCGCGTCCATCGCATCTCCCGCGGGCTCGTCCCCCCTCGCCGTCTTCTGGGGCGCCTCGGCCTTCTTCTCCGCCGCCGCCCCGGGTTTCTCCGACTTCAACTCCTCCAGCGCCTCCAGCCACGCGTTATGCCCCTTCATCTTCGAGGCATCCACGTCCAAGGAGTATTCCTGCCACTGGCTGTTTTCTGCCCGATCCGCCAAGGCCTGTGTCCCCCGGAAAAAGTCCCAGCACGCGGCCCTGTCCACCAAGCCCGCACTGCGAAGGTTGGATCATCAATCCGTCAATGGCAACACGGTTTACACTCGGGAAAACCCCGACGTGTCAACCCTCCAACTTCGTTCCGCCATGCGGATGCCCCAATCCCCGCAGACGGTCCACAATGATCCCCGCCGCCGCCCGCACCGACAGGTGATTCCAGTCCGTCGGCCCCATCACCGGCTCCAACACCAGATCCATCTGTTCCATCAGTTCCGGGTGCAATCCCCACCCGGTTCCGAAAACGATCACAAACGGCTGCTCCGGCTCCGCCTCGATCCGCCCGCGCAGGACCCCATGGGTCACCGTCTGGACCATAACCCGGGCGTGGGTGCCCACCAGAAGCGGCCGCCGCCCCTCCACCCCCTCGATCGCTGCCACCACCTCGCCCAGATCCCCCACCAGCCGCGTCCCGCCGAGCGCCTCGCAACGCGTCGGGTTGTACACCGAGCCCCACCCCTCCAGCCAGTGGCGCATCGCCCGCCTCAGGAACCGCCGCTGCGGCTCGTACGGATGCACGACCCACACCTCCGCACCATAAGTCCGCCCGATCCGGCTCAGGTCGTGCACGTCCAGATTCGTCACCGACGTGCACACCACCGAACCGTCCTTGTTCAGCATCGGATAATGGACCAGCGCGAGGTGCAGGCTCATCCCTCGGGAGGATTGCCTTCTGCTGGTTCCCCCTCGCCGCCGCCCGCGTAGTTCACCGCCTGGCTTTCCAATTCCACGAGGAGCCCCGCAAAGTCCGCCCCATCCAGCGGCAGATCCGCCACGGCGAACTCCTCCCCCAGCTTTGGATGGACGAACGTGAGCGTTCCATCCCCGCCCGTGCCCGCGAAATTCAGCACCTTGTACTTCATTAGCAGGTGCGCGAGGAGGAACAGCTGGGGCGCGAGGTTCGGCCGTTCGTCCGACGCGTACAGCGCCGCAAACAGTCGCCAAAGCGCCTCGTTGCGTTCCGAACGCGCCAGGCGCCGCTCCTTCGCCGACGGCGCCGCCACCCGCTTCGTCACCCAGAACCCGAAATAGGCACGCTCCCCCATCCGCTCCCAACACGTCGGGCAAAGGTCCTTGCGCACCACCTCCTCCGCGTCCGCAGCCACCTCGATCGTCGACGTGTGCTTGCCCTCCACGTTGAGTGCCGCACCGCACAGCAAACAGGCATCCGCCGGCCGCACCACCCGCAGGTATCCGGCATCGGTCGGTTGGGGAGAACGGGAAGACATGGTGGCCGGGGCGCCTCCGATGGGAAGGGACTGTTGCGCATCGAGGAAACCGCGATGGCCCCACCCCGGCAAGGGGGAACCGCGGACGCCGAATGGGGCAAAAACGAACCCGCCCCCGGCAAGCCGGGGGCGGGAAGCGCATGATCAGGAATGCCGGAGAACCGGCGGTGAGGGGGGATTACTCCTCGTTGAGGAGCATCCACTCGTTGGCGCTGGTCGCCTCGGTGCCTTGACCGGTGAGGGTGACGGCGACCGGACCGTTGGAGGTCGTGACGGCGGAGGCGCCGTCAACGTCGACCTGGGCGTTGGCCGTGAAGGTCGGGATGTTCGTCGGAGCAAAGGTCACGTCGAGCGTGGCCGAGCCGCCGCCGGGAACAACCACCGGGGCCACCTCGAACTGGTCGGCGTCGGCGCCACTCAGCACCACCTCGATCAGCGCCGAGGCGCCACCGGTGTTGGTGAAGCTGATGGAGCTGTCGAGAGCCGTCGTGTTCACGTCGACCGAGCCGAAGTCGATGCTGGTCGGGGTGCCCGCCAGGTCGACCGCGGCGTTGGCCACGCCGCCGATGTAGGCGCCGTAACCGGTCAGGTCCGTGCCGCCCGTGGCGATGCCACCGTAGGAGTCCGCCTGGACGTCGACGTCGTTGTTCGCCGGATCAACAAAGACGGGGTCGAGCTTGATGATCGACGTATC
Source organism: uncultured Candidatus Sumerlaeota bacterium (assembly GCA_964420455.1). Taxonomy (GTDB): domain Bacteria; phylum Sumerlaeota; class Sumerlaeia; order SLMS01; family SLMS01; genus CAYQTO01. Next base: position 22,368 of record CAYQTO010000033.1, read on the forward strand.
GGGGGCGCCGAAGATGCCGTTGCCCGCGCCAACACCGAACTCACCGTCCTCAACCAGCGCCACGTCGGTCAGCGTCAGCGTGCCGGTCGTGGTGTAGTTCTCGACCGAGAGCAGCACCTCGCCCGGGGTACCGGCCAGGATCACGTTGTTGAACGTGACGTCGCCACCGTAGGGGTCGTCGCCGCCGTCGTTCACGGCGGTGCTGCGACCGAGCGCGATGCCGATGTCGCTGAGGGAGTTGACGAAGGTCGAGTTGCTGATGGTGAGCGCGGGAGCCTCGAAGGACGAGCTACCGGCAAGCAGCTCGATGTGGCCCGAGTCCGTGTCACCGGGGGTGCCGTTTTCGATGAACAGGCAGTTGTCGATCGTCGTCAGCCGGGCGATGTCGGCGAAGTTCTGCACCGCAAAGCCGGCATTGTTCCGGAACACGCTGTTGGTAATCTGAACGACGGGGGCATTGGCAGACGGGAAGTCGAAAATGCCGACCGGATTGCCGGAGATTTCCGCGTAGTTCAGGTTGATGGCCCCCGCGTTGAACACGCGGATGCCGATTCCCGTGTTGTCGTTGATGCGGATCAGGTTACCCGGCGACCCGTTGACGTTCAGGGTCACGGTGTTGCCAAGCTGGAAGCCCAAGGCGCGCCCAGCGGTGACCGCAGAGGCACCGGAGAGGTTCACGGTCGAGTTGCCGTAGACCACGAGCTGGTCGGTGCCCTGCTGGGTGATGATCGTATCAATCAGGTTGACCGTCGGCGAGTCGGTTCCGTTGAACCCGCCGATGAAGAACCCGTTGTCGCCGGATTGCACGAGGCCGGTCTCGTCATAGGGGGCCGTACCGTCGAGGATGCCGGTGACACCCGCCACTGTCTCGAGCGTCGCCTCGTCCACATAGCTGCTGTAGGGAACCGAAGCCGCGGGGGGCAGAGCCGTCAGCACGGCGTTGATCATCGTGAAGACTGTCCCGTTGTCGCGAACATTGAACACCTCGTCGCCAACCCTGGCCGTCGTTTCCGAGGTGGCGATGATCACGTCCTGGAACGTGAGGTTGACACCACCGCTGACGAACAGGCCGTCGCCTAGGGACGTCGCGCTGGCGCCGATCAGCAGGAGCGCCCGGTTGTTCGGGTCGCTGCCGCGGACGATCACCGGGTCCGTGCCCACGTAGGTGCCGGCGAGAACGCCGCTCGGGCTGCCAAAGATGCCCGGGACGAAGATCTCGTCGAAGACGTAGCTGCTGGCCACGTCGAGAATGATCGTGTTGGGAACGCCGTTGGAGGAGGCGAACTCGTTGGAGCCGCCCTGCTCGAAGCTGTCGAGCGCCTCGTTCACCGTGTCGAACACCTCTTGGCCGTCACCGCTGCCAGGACGGACAAAGACGGTATCGAAGAACGTCGGCGCGAGGACGTCGATCTCCTTGACGATCGAGCCGCCAGCACCGGTGCCCTCGGGCCGGTAGTTAACGCCCGCGTCGGTCACCGAGAAGAAGTCGAACTTTACGCCGTAGACCGTGCCGATGCCCGGGGGCAGGTCGATGTACAGCGCGCCGACGGTGTTGCCGTTCGCCGCGGCGCCGGGGCCACCAGCGACCGCCTCGGCGAAGAACGTCGGGTTGTCCGTCGAGTCGTCGGTCAGGTCGAGACTGATGCGCGTGTTCACAAAGATGCGAGCATCCGCACCCGCGTTCTGGGTGAAGATGTTGATCTGCTCGATCTCGCTGCCGGCGGCGAAGCTGTAGGCAAGGCCGGTGGTCTCCGCGTTGCCGTTCGAGTCCTCGAGAAGGCCCGAAAGGTTATCGGCGCCGTTGCCCGCGCCGTCCGTCGTGTTCACGTCGGACCCAGGAGACGCTGCGGAATGGATCCCGATTCCATCAACAACCGGGGCAATGCCATTGATGAGGTCGCTGTTGGAGATCGCGCGCTGGAGCGGAACAGTCGGGGCGTCGATCGTGCCCGTCGTGAACTCGTCGGCGGTGACGATGAGATGCTGATTGTGGACGCCGGGATTGGCGATGCGCGCCATCGCGGCGGCCGTTTCACCGTCGGTATCGTTCGGGTTGTTGATGATCCACTCGGACTCCGTGAAAGTCGCGTTCGGGCTTCCAACGCCCGCACGGCGGTAGACGCGAGTATCGGTGTTCTCCCAAGATGTGCTGGCACCGTCCACGTCGAGGACGCCGTAAATGTCGACAACCGTATCCGTTCCTGTCTCGACGATGGCGATGCGGTCGTTACCGTTGAAACCACCGCCAACGCTAGAGACGATATCGGGGGCGAAACCGTAAGTTCCCTGGAAACCGGAAGCGTCGTTGGAGATGACCAGACTGTCACCCGGGGCAAGCGACGCAGCGGGAAGCTGCACACGGGAGCCAAATGGCCCTGTGTTCGCGTTGCTCTGGATGGCGACGTCGTAAATGGAAGTATCGGCAATGGTTGTGGTACCGACGTTTGTGACCTCGATCCATTTGTCAACAACGCCACCGAGCGGGCCGTCGTTGATTTCGGAAAGAATCAGCTGGGCGGGCGCCGTGGCGGCGAGCCCGAGGAGCGAGGCAGCCATCAGGCTGCCCGCGAGAAAACGGTTCTTCCTCATGATGCTCCCTTTCTTGGAGGTGGGGGTGCTGCGGGGAAGGTCAGGGGGTGCCGACGCGGGGGCGTCGCGGTTCAAATCCGGGTTCATTCGCCGTTCCGTGCCTTCCGGCACGCGCTTTCAGAAGGCTGTCTCCCACATCCTCGCCCAATTCCGGTTTCCGCCGGGGCAAACGCTTGCTTGGCAGGAAAGCAGGTCCTTGGGGAGGGATGTCCTTCTTTGATTGGCCGGTTTGCTAGGGGGGAGCCCCCGCATGGTTCAACGAAAATCATGCATGGACGCGAATTTCAGGCTGGCCGGTTGCAATCGCGCAACAAAACGCCATGGATTTGCCGCAAAAAGGCGGCGAAAAAACGAAAATGCCGGCGAATAACCCCTCGATTCCTCATTCCGCCGGTTCCATCACGTTGATCTTGACCGGTCCGGCGAACAAGCCCGGTTCTCCCGTGTGCTTGGCGAAGACCCAGTACTCCCCGGGGCCCACCGGCGCGCTGACGTCCTCGCCGACGAAGTCCCGCATTTCCGGCCGCCGCGTCGTCG
>CAYQTO010000034.1:0-25016 GCA_964420455.1 uncultured Candidatus Sumerlaeota bacterium
AGTCGAGATCGTTCGCTACCAGGAGGGAGGCCGTTTTCCTTCCGACCACTTTCCGGTGTTCGCGGATCTTTCGCTGAAGAACTAACGCCCCGGATGACGACCGGCCGCCGCTACCAGATCGTCTCGACGTCGTAGGCTCCGATGAGCGGATCGGGCGTAACGATAGTGAGACCCACCGACAGCGCCGTGGCGAGGACCAGCCCTGCGGCGAACCATTGGAACGCCCCACCGACGGTAAACGCGGTCGCCTCCCTGCCGATGGAAAGGGACTGGACCAGTGGCGCCGCCAGCGGCAGGCGGGCGTAGAACTGTGCGGGGTCGTGGAACATCTCCGCCGCGGAGGCCGGATCCGCCGCCGCCCTCGCCATTGCCAGGTGGTAGCTCAACACGTCGTAATTGAGGAGCGGCCATCCGGTCGCCAGCGCGCCGAGCGCCACCGCCAGCGCGATCGTCACCGCCGGGAGCGCATGGATCCGCGGGCGGGGCCCGGCCGCAAGCCGGTAGCCAAGAACCCCCGCCCCCACCGTGGCAAGGGCGAGGGCGGCGGGTTGCCATCGCCACCCCGCCAGCGCCCCCACCCAGCCGATCAGCGCCAGAACGGCGAGGCCCAAGGCAAGGACCGCCCCGGCGGAGGGCAAACGGCGGCCAAAGAGCGGCAGCAGCAGACACCCCGCCCCGAACGCCGCCAGCACGGCGATCACGCGCCGGTCGCCCTCCGCGAGCTCGACTCTGTATAGACCTGGAGCGGAATCGTGGGGAGGATCCGCGCCTGCGCCAACTCCTTGCCGTAGCGCCGGAGCGACGTCAGCACCATCGTGTTAAACTCGGTCATGAAGCCCCGCTCGAACACCGTGCGGACGCTCGACTCGCCGAGACGGTAGCGCTCCGCAACCTTCCCCGCCGCGTCTATACGTGATTCCTGGCGTTTCACCACCTCGAGCAGTTCCTTCTCCAGCCGCGAGACATTCAGTCCCTTGCGGATCACCCAGCAGTGCATCACGAAGGGCGTCCGTGTATATTCATACCAGGCCAGGGTCATGTCCCACTGGAAGGAGAAAGCGTCCTTTCGCATGAGGAGCGCGTTGCGGCCGGTGAGAAGGAAAGCGTCCACGCCGTGGTCTGCATTGAAGTCGAAGGTCGCCGGGTCGAGGGGCTGATCGCTGGCGAGGAACTCGGGCCGAGCCATCAGCTTTTTGGGAAAGAGAAGGCGGGCCAGCGGGGTGGCCCCGAGATCGTTCGGCTCGACGAGGACCCGTGTGATCTCCGCCGGGAGCTTGTTGGCGAAGACCATCATGCAGCGCGACGCGCCGAGGGTGGTGACCGCCGCTGCGGGAATCAGCGCGTGATTGCGAAGGGTCAACGCGGAGGCCGAGGGCACCAGGCCCCCATCGAGGTCGTCGTTGCGGATCGCCTCGACGATCTCCTCCGGGCTCCCGCGGCGGACCGCCGCCGACCGGACCATCCCCTCAAGCCCCATGGTCACCGGCACCGTCGTAAAGTCCTCGAAGTAGCCCAGGCGCACTCGCAACGAACTGTTTGCGGGCGGCATCGTGTCATCCTTTCAATGGTCTCGTGGGGTGCGTGTGGGAAACCCATGGCGCCCCGACGGACAGACGTGCAAGGGTTGATCAATCGGGCGGAAAGGAAATCACGCTTGCCCACACCGGAACAGAATTCACCGGGGAAAGGGACCGCCATCCCGCTCGGCGATTCGGTCGAGGCGCTCGCGGTCCAGCGCGGCTCCGCACCCTTCGCGGATGAGCTCCGGCGGGCCTTTGCGCGACTCCGCCCCACCGTCGTCGCCGTGGAATGGCCCGGTGGTGAACTCAAGGCGGGCCTCACCTCCGCCCTCGCCCGGCTGCCGGAAATCACCGCACTGTTCTGGCGCGCCCCCGAATCCGGGGAGATCCGTCGCCTCGTCATGGACCCCTGCGACCCCTTCGTCGAGGCGGTCCGCCTTTGCGAGGAATTCGCCATCTCCTGGTATCCCGTGGACGACGCCGACGGGGCCGCCGGCGAACCCTATCGCCACCTGCCGGACGACCATGCGGCGTCGCGACTCGGCCTCGGCGTCTATACGGAAAAGATCCTCGCGAGTCTTCCCGCCGAGACTCCCCCGCCACGCGTCCGCAGACTCGCCTGGCGCCTCCAGATGCTCGCCGAGCGCGCCGGGCCCCTCCTCTTCGTCGGCAGCCTCCATACGGTCGCCGCCCTCCGCCGCATGTCGCCCGCCGAACACGAACCGCCCCCGCCCGCCCGCGACGAACCCACCCACTGGCATGTCGAACCAATCCCGGCACCCCTCCTCGATCGCGTCCTTGCCGAGCCTCCCTTCGTCACCTGGCTTTACGAGAACTTTCGCTCGGGCACCGGCCCGGAGGACCGCTTCCCCCTCCTCGAAGCATACGACCGTCTCCTCGACGCCACCACCGAAGCGTATATAAATCTCTACGATGAGCTGGTCAGCCCCACGGAGCGCCGCGCCCTCGTCCAGTATGCCCGCAACCTCGCCCTCGCCCGCCACGCCCTCCGGCCCCGACTCTACGAGGTCCTCACCGCCGCGAAGGGCTGCGTGAACGACGACTTCGGCGCGGTCTGCCTCGAGAAAGCCCTCGACTATCCCCCCAACCGCGACGACGAGCCCCCCGGCCCCGAGGAGCGTCCCCTCCACCGAAGCAGCGACATCTATGTCGATCTCGGCGAAGGTCGGGAAAAGTCCGCCCCCGCCTATCCGGAGCCCCCCCGCGAATCCGTCTTCTTCACCTTCCGCCGCCGTCCAAACGCCCGCCAGAAGCTGCTCTGGCAGTTCGACTTCGCCCGCAGCATGTTCGAGGGCATGGGCATCTGCTCCTACCCGCCGGAGGACGACTTCATCGAGCGCTTCTTCCGCACGGTCCGCGCGCGCGCCTTCCAGCAGATCACCGACAACCATTCCACCACCGAGGAATTCACCTCGAGCGTGCTCGACGGCTTGGATATACGCGAGACAATGCGCCACTTTCACGAGCAGCGCCTCTACGTCCGCCGCGAGCGCCTCCCCCCAGGCCGCGTCGGGCCCGTCGTCCTCCTCTGGCACGACTTCCCCCGCGCCACCCCCAACCTCTGGCGCACCTGCCTCTACGCGGAAAACCAGAACGAGTCCGACATCGCCTTCTACGCGCGGCCTCTCGGCGAGGAGATGGTCGGCCCCGGCATCACCCGCACCGAGTACCACGGCATCCTCTCCGTCTATCCGGCCATGGGCATCCCCAACGTCTGGCGCCTGCTCGAGGCGCGCCGGTTCGCCACCTGTGGCGAGATCCTCGTGGCGAGCGGCGTGCTCCTCTCGCAGGAACGCTACGTGGCCGTCGTGGCCCCCCACCCGCCATCGATGGAGCTGCGCGAGTTCGCCCGCGCCCACAAGCGCGCCCTCATCTATCTTCCCCTCGGTACCTTCGGCCGGCCCCTCCTCGCCCGCGTCCGCCAATGCCACATTCTCGCCGGCAAGCATGTCCGCGACTGGGCCGCGGACTACATCGCTCCCCTGCGCTGACCTCCCATGGAAACCGGCCGGCCCCTCCTCGACGAAGTCGCCCGCGTCCTCGCCGGGGAACTCGCCCGCAAGTACCGCCTCGCCGAGGAGGACGCCCTCGCCCGCGTCCACGCCGCCATCGCCGCCGACTCCGCCTTTCGCCAGGCGCTGGCCACGGCCCCAAACCTCCGCACCCTTGCCCGTACGTCCATCTATGCACAGTTGCGCCGCGCCCTCGCCGCCCGCACCTATGACGTCCTCCGCACCTACCACCGCGACCAGTCCACCCGCGACCAGCTCCTCGCCGCCCTCGACACCGCCCCCCCGGCGCAGTTCCCCGAAATCGCCCGCCAGCTCGCCGCCCTCCACGTCAGCACCGCCGAACGCCTCCCCCACCTCGCCGACTTCCTCAACGGCCTCCTCCCCCACCTCCGCAACGCCGGCACCATCCTCGATGCCGGCTGTGGCCTCCTCCCCCTCCTGCTCCCCCTCGGCGCGGAGCTGCGTCCCGCCGTCTATACAGCCCTCGACCGCGACCGCTCCTCCGTCGAGACCCTTTCCCGCTGGGCCGCCGCAACGCGCCTCCCCTTCCTCGAATCCCGCCAATGGATCCTCGCCGACGGCTGGCCGGACCTCCCCCTGGCCACCCACGACGTCGCCCTCCTTCTCAAGCTCGTCCCCGTGATCGACCGGCAGGAGCGCGACCGCCTCCCCCTCCTCGCCCGCGTCCCCGCACGCCGCCTCGTCCTCAGCGGCTCCCGCACCGCCATGGTCAAGCGCCGCTCCATCGAGCGACGGGAACGCGCCGTCCTCGGGCGATTCCTCGACGCCCTCCCCCACAGGCCCGTCGCCGAGTTTCAGACCGGCGACGAGTTTATCCTCGTCGTCGACCGCACGGACGTCTAGACGGCCGCCAGTGCCCGCCTGAGCGCCAGCGCCGAGCCCAGGTGGATCCCGTCGTGCGCAAGGCTGAACAGCAGCGATTCCCGCGGGCTCCGCAGCACCGCCCCGGCGGACGTCTGGTACGGCTCGGCAAAGGCCACGTCGCCGTTCGCCCGCACCTCCTCGAACACCGGCTCCATGCCATCGATCATCTCGCGAAGGAGGTCCGCGAGCGACGGGACCGCAGCGCCCTCCCAGGAGGCCGGGCCGCTCCCCTTCGCAAACCATCCCCTATACTCCCCCGGCACCCCAAGATCCTTGCCCGCCAGCCCGAACACCAGCAGCCGCGGCGTCACCACCAGGTGCCCCACCTGCCACCGCATGTTGTTGTTCCATGTGGGCGGGACGACGTCCGCCTGGGCCTCGCAGGCACGGGCGAGGTCCGCCACCCGGCCGCGGATCGCCCGCGTGTCCTCGATCAACGTCTCCAGCATCGCATCCGCCATGGCCAGTTCCCCCGGCATTGGAATGCCCGCATCCAGCCCCCCCGGCGTTCGCCGGGCAAGCCCGGAGCGCGCTCCGCCCGGCCCGTTGTGACCTCCGGGTCGGAATCGCCGCCCGGGGCTCGGCGAAAAGTCCACGATACCTCCTTGCGTCTCTCCATCTCCGTGTGCTGTCTATCTATACAGTTGTTTCGGAGGTTTGCATGGCCACCCGCCCCCGCACATCAAGACGCCGCGGCCCCAAGGCCACCTTTGGCGGCGAGAAGGGCATGCGCCTCGTCCGCCTCTGGCGCACGCTCCTCGCCGTCATCGAGGCCGAGCGCCCCCTCAGCGTTCCCGAAATCAACGAGCGCGTCACCCTCGACCACGACCTCGATCAGTACGCCGGCAACATCCCCACCACCCGCGACGACCTCTGGCTCCTCGTCCGCACCGGCTTCCCGCTCCTCGTCACCACCGGCGAGGGCGAGGAAATCGACACCGAAGACTACCTCCGTGGCGACCAGGCGCGCCGCGGCCGCTACAAGAACCTGCGCTGGAGCCTCCGCCACGGCGGCGACATCGGCCGACTCTCCAGTTCCCGCCATCGGCGGCCCACCTCCGCCGAGCTCACCACGCTTTCTCTCCTTCGCGCCCTTCTCCGCGACGAGGTCCCCCGCGACTACCCTCTCTACCAACAACTCCAGAACCTCGTCGACGGGCTCCATGGCTGGTTTGTGGGCCACCTCAAGGGCGAGGACCGCGACCGCCTTGTGGATCGCTTTGTCAAGGGCAGCCGCCGGACCCTCGTCGATCCCCCCCCGGTCGCCATCCTCAACGCCGCCGCCGAGGCCCTCCGCCGCGACAAGGTCCTCGAGGGTGTCTATACGCACGGCAACGGCTATACGGGCCCGGTCCTCCTCCTTCCCGTCACCCTCGCCCGGCACGAGGGGCGCGCCTATCTCTTCGCCGTAAAGGTCAAGCAGGGCCAGCCGCGCCTCTACCGGCTCGACCGCTTCGAGTCCCTCCAGGTCCGCGCCGACATCCAGAAGCCCGAATACGACACCGCCGCCGTCGACCGCCTCCTCCAGGCCCGCTTCGGCGGCTATATCGCTCCCCCCCAACGGGTCCGCCTCCGCGTGGCCCAGGAGATCGCCTACCTCTTTCGCGAATTCCAATACCACGCCTCGCAAAAAGTCCGCTCCCGTCGGGATGGCTCCCTGACGGTTGTCCTCGAGTGCGCCGTGAGCTGGGAGCTGGAGGAGTGGATCCTTGGTTTTGGCGAGTTTGCGGAGGTCCTCGAGCCGGACACACTCCGCGCACGGATCGCCGGGCGGCACAACGCCGCCGCCGAAAAGTACAAGATCAACCCTAAAGTGCCGTAATTTGACTAACTACCCGTAGGGTCCCTGTCGACGCCCCGGGGAGGGGCCATTTTCCCGACAGGAGACCAAACCATGCGCAGGCGCCGCCGCTGCCGGATCCATCGTCCCCAGTTCCCATACTGGCCACCCCTCGAGGCCCTCATCATCCGCCCCCCCGACGACTGGTTCGCCATCGAGGAGGCCGACGGCGTGGCAACCGACTGTCGCCCCTCCCGTCCGCGGGAGGAGCCCGAGGAACAGCGCGACGCCGGATGACCCAACGACCACGCCCCCGCGACCAAAAGACCGCGGGGGCGTCAGCCGGATCCTTCGCGTGAGGTGCAGGCGCTACTCCTCGTCGAGCAGCGACCACTCCCCCACCACCGCGTCGTTGCTACCCGCATACCACGTGCTGAACCCGTCCACCGGGCCGATCGTCAGCACCGAACCATTCACCGCGGGCGTATAGACACCCGTCTCAACGCCCGCCTCGAAGCGGAAGACGGTATCGAGGGCGCCATCGAGCCCGTTCCCGTTGGCGGCGTCATAGGGCCAGGTGATCATGGCCTCGCCGGTGAACGTGCCGGTGATGACCAGGGCCTCGTCGATGAGGCGCCCGGGCATGTAGCCCGCCGGGGCCACGTCGCCCGTTTGGCGCTCGACGGTGACCGCCCCCCCTGTGGCGCCGCCGGCAAAAGCGATCTCCACGTCGAGGTCCGCCGTCATCGGAAAGACGAATGTTCCGTCGGCCACGGAGTCGTAGGCGTAGGACGAGTTTGCGGCGTCGTTCCAGTGGACGAGGACCTGGCCTGGATCGTCCGCCGAGGGGGCGGCCTGCGCATTACCCGCGAGGTCCGTTGCCACCGTGGCGAAGAGGTAGACCCCGTCGCCCGCGCCCGGGTTGAAGGACCAGACGCCCCCGTTCACAAACTTGGCGAACGCCCAGGCGCCGGTCGGTTGCCGCCGCCACAAGGCCACCTGGTCGAGGCCCGATCCGGCATCCTCCGCGGAATAGGTGCCGGTGATGCTGCCGCCGACCTGGGTCGCGTCGGCCACGGCGGCGCTGCTTGTGGGCGCCTCGAGATCCGCGAACGCCGCCGTCAACGTCACGTTCTCCGTCACGGGCGAGAAGATCAGCGGGTTGCTGGTCGACTGGAACCCGGCGCCGTCGCTCCACTCAACGAAGGTATATCCAGCCGGGGCACTGGCGGTCACCGGGTCGGTCGCGGCCCCGTCGGTCACCGTCTGCGGGTTCGGGCCGGTCACCGTGGCGCCCGGCGTTCCGTCCGTCTGGAAGGTCACCGTCCAGGTGGTTTGCGGCGCCGGCGGAGGCGTCCCAAGGCTCTGGATCTCGGCCGCGTCCAACACCCGGTGGAACACCATCACCTCGTCAATGCGGCCCTCGAATCCGTTCCAGAGGTTGTCGCCGTTGGTGCCGAGGTAGAAGTCGTTGGTGAAGACCGTGGCGGGATTGAGCGTGGCCGGCACCGCACTGCCGTTTACCCACAGGGTCGCCTGGCCCGTCGCCCGGTTTGCCGTGATCGCCAGATGATTCCAACGGTTGAAGGGGAACCCGCCGGTGTCCGTAAAGAACCGGTATCCGCCAGCGAAGCCCGCGGTGGTGAAGTTCACCCGGCCATTGGTGCTGTTGTAGTCGTTGAAGTAGAGCTGGAAGGAGGTCTCCTCGTTGCCCAGCCGGTTGGAAAGGAGCCAGTTCTGATGTTGCTGGGTGCCGTTGTCCCAGGCCCAGAGGGAAATGGTGAACTGGTCGGGCAAGTTAAGGTCGCCGAGGAGCACGTGCATGCGGTTGCTACCACCGGCGACGGCGGCCGCACCGGCGAGGCTCTGATCCGTATAGACCGTTGTTTCCAGGAGGGTGGCGTCGAGTCCCCCGACGATGTCCTCCGGGGTGTTGTCGAAGGGCCAGTGGTGCTCGAGCAGGGCGGGCGACCGCAGCAGGTCGACGCTGACGGAGACGGTGTCGGAGGCGCCGCTCGCGGCCCTCGCCGTAATCGTCGTCGTTCCCACCCCAACGCCGGTCACGAGGCCCGTGCTGCCCACCGTCGCCACGTTCCCATTCCCCGTGAACCAACTGATCGTCTGGTCCGAGGCATTCGCGGGGGACACCTCGACGCCCAGACGGTGCGTCCCCCCACGCAGCAGCGCCTCCGCTGGCACGTTGGTGATCGTCACCGACGAAACCGGCACGTTCACGACCTCGATCGTGGCGCTGTCGGAAAGCGGTGTTCCCTCGATGGAGGCGGTGATCGTCGCGGTGCCGGTCGCAAGCCCCGTGATGAATCCGTCGTCCACGGAAAGGATGGACGGCGCCGAGGAGGTCCAGCGGACCGTGTTTTCACTCGTGTTCGGCGGGGAAAGCACCGCCTCGAGCTGGAGCGAGTTCGTCCGTGACAGGGTTGCCGGCGCGTTCGTGATCGCGATCCCCGTGGCTGGAACGAAGGAGGTGTAGAACGAGGTGCTGGCCTCGAAGCCCCCTTCCACGGTGCGCACCGTCACGTTGATCGATCCCTCGCCCTGAATGCTCAGAACCCCGTTTGGGTCGATCGTGCCCACCGCGGGATTGTCAACAAGCCAGACCACGTCGCGGTTCGTGGCGTCTGCCGGTGCCACCGCCGCCTCGAGGGCAAACACGCCCCCCGTGCCCAGCGGATTCGCCGGCAGGTTCCTCAGCGACACCCCGCTCACCGCCACGTACGGATCGCTGGTCAGCGTCACCTCCACATCCACGTCCTCCGTCTCCTGCGAGAACTCGCCCTCCCGGTCGTAGCCAACCGCCGTCAATGTGATGGTCTCGCCCGGTGAAACGTCCGAGCCGGGAATGTTCCACAGCAGCGGGAAGTTTCCCGCCGCGTCGCGGCTCGATCCGATGAAGTGGCGCCCGTAGAAGTAGTCCACCCGGATCGTGTCATCGCTCGCGAGGGTCCGCAGCGGCAGCGGCCCATTGACCGTCGCCCCGCGCCCTTCCTCCAGCATCAGGTCCACTGTCGGAGGGACGTTGCGTTCAAACGGCCCCGCCGGGTTCGGCTGCGTCAGCCAGCCGTAGATAAAGACGTTCGGCCCGTTATTCTGGTGCACGGTGAATTCGCTGCCGGCGATCGTGTTGCGGTTGAAGGTCCGCCGTTCGCCGAGGGGCCAGGAACCGTCGCCAAGGCCCCCGCACGCCGGGTGGCGCGTCGATTCCGACCACGCCTCGCTCCCGATTCCGGCAACGTCAAACTGGTTCCGCCGATAGACGCTGTATCCCGGCCAGTTGCGCCGTCTATACACAAAGCTGTCGCTGTCCATCAGCGACCACTCGTCCGGCAGGAACACGGCCCGCTCGCGGTACTGCCCGATCCCCGTCATGTGCACCGTGTTCGCCTGATTCCCGCCCATCAGGTACGCCGCCTGGTTGTGCACCACATCCGTGTAGTCCTGGCCGCCGAAGAGCTCGTGAGCCATGACCGACGGCCAGGCGCTCGGCGTCGTCAGCACCGACAGGCCGACCCACCGGGCCCGGTCCATCCCGTAGCGAAAACCGCTCTGGGCCATCGTGGCGACTTCCGTGTTGTTCGCCAGGTTCGTGATCCAGTTCGTCACCGTCGCCTGAAAGGCGGTATCCAGACCCGGAAAGTCCGGCGGCAGCAGCATGTGCGTCATCCGCCCCATCATGCTTTCCGATGGATTGGTCCAGATCGCGAAGCCCCGCTCGTTGTAGCTGTTCTCGTAGATCTGCTTGGCGGTGGCCTGATAGCCGGCCGTTCCCGTCGCCGAGTAGAGGTAGAACGCGGCGGCGAGACGCGCGTTGTGGACGTTCTGGGTGACCTTGTCGGGATGGGCGGAGATGTAGGCCTCGCCCCAGTTGTACGCATCGACGGCCTCCTGGAGGAGCCCGGCCGATTCCGGATGGGTGCTCCCCGCCGCCTGACGATCCACCATCAGGTCCAGCGTCATCGACAGGGCCGCAAAGGTCGCCGCCGCCGCATACGTCCCCGCAGGGCTTTCCGCCGTCACGCCGAGCGCACGCGTGTCCTGCCACGAGCCGATGTTCGCGCCCGCATCACGCCCCACATAGTCCGGCAGACCGCCGGTCCCGTAACCGAGCGACACCAGCGTGTCCCGCGTCCGCCGGAGGAAATCCACATACCAACGCGCCTCGTCGATCAGGTCCGGCACGCCGTTGCCACCCTCCTCGATCCAGGGTCCTCCCTCCACGAGTCGGTAACGGTTCCCCACCTCCCCATCGACGAAGTTCTCCGGCTTCAGCCGGTACAGGTGCATCAGGTACAGCGGCACCCGCGAGTGCGCCTGTATATACGTATCCCAGTCCCCCGCATCGTGATACCACCCCCAAATGCCCGACGGCACCGGGTTCGTTGCAAAGTCGAAGCCGTCCAGGTTGTGGGGACGCCCGTCCAACGCCCAGTACTCGTATCCGGGATCATAGAACATCGTGACGCCGGCGGTGCCGGGCACGTGGTCGCGGGGATACTCGAGGCCTGGCTCAACCTCCTGGATGATGCCCGACCGTTGCAGGAACAACCCGCGCATCGCCGCGTGAAACGCCTCGCGATATACGTCGCCCTCGATCCGGAATGGATACGACGTCCCCAACCGGTCGACCACCACGCGATAACGCCCCGGCGTGTCGAACCCGCTGAAGTCGCACTCCCACACGTCCGCAAAGGTGAAGTTCCGCTGCGGCCCAAAGGACGTCGTGTTCGTATCCGTCTCCGACTTCCGCTGGCGCAGCGCCACCGTCCCCGTATGGACGACCGCCCCGGTCTCGTCGTCAACCACACGGAACGTCTCCCCCGCGTAGTCGTCCAGGTTCAGCCCGCCATCCTGGTGCGGGCCGTTGTCAAAGTCCCCCATCCACTGCGACAGGTACGCGTACTTCGGCCCCGCCGGCTCGAAGCCCAACTGGGTCACGTGGATCGTCGGCGACCATTCCGCCGACGGGTCGAAGGTAAACTCCCACTCGTCCACGTTCACCGCCAGGTCCCCCACGGCGATCGTGTACCTCTCGCCCACCTCCATGGCCGCCGGCAGCTCCAGATACATCCAGTGCTCGCTGATGTGCGTCGGCTCGCCATTCAGATGGTCCCACCACCACTCCGGCGGGGAATGAAACTCGGACCCGTTCGTCTTTCGGCCCACAGACGCCGGCGTCCGCCCAGCGGCGTAGTCCGCATCCCCCGCGCTCCTGATCGTGTACGAGGCCGGATTGTCCGCCGCCGCCTTATCGAGAAGCGAGTAATCGAACCGGTTGTCGGAAACGGTTCCCTCCGCCGGCGAGTAATAATCAAACGCCCCTTCGTCGAAATGGAGACAAAGAATCTTGTCGGTTACCGGGTAGACGCCGACCAGGTCGGCCGCCTGGGCGGACGCGCCGAGGCCCAAGGCCACCGCCGCTCCCGCCACTGCCAGAAAGGCTGGTCTCTTCATGGATGGGAATATGTTGGATTTCCGGGAGGGGTATCGGGAGCCCGGAAGGAAAGAGGGAAAGCCGCATGTTTCGCCTCGCCCATCGGTCTTCCGCCTGCACGGAGGATGACGCAAGCTAGATTCCCTTTGAATAATGTCCAATTTGCCCTCGCGCCCGCCAAATCAGAAAAACAACAGCCAAATGTAAGGGTTGGAGCGGAGGAACTGCTAACAACCGGGCAATTCGGTAAATTGCATTGGCATGGCCTTTTGAAAGAAACCCGAAAATGACAGCGGGCTTTTGCCGCAACAAAGAAAGGAAGGAGCCGTTTTCGAAATGGCGGTGAGGGAGGGAATCAGGATGACCGCTATAGCAAACCCAAAAACGCTGATAATAATCAACTTAGCGACCCGCAGAATTCTCAGAAATCGGACGATTCGAACCTTCTGAAGGGGATTCTGGCACAATTGCTGAAGATGTTAGAGCCGGAGTAAAGGCGGGGTTCCGGGTAGCAAGGCTACAGGCGCCAAGGAATTGGATCGTGGATTACCGTGTGATCCGTCTCCAACTTCCGACCCGAGGCAGGGAGCGCATGGCTACGGTGATACCCCCTGTCAACGTCCAAGGCAACTGGCCTGTGCTACGGACCGAAAGGGTCGAGCCGGCCTTTGGCGCCCTCGCTCAGGTACTCCGGCACCGAGTTGGACTCACAGTTCGCCCTTGCGACCGCTCTCGGGAGACGGATGCGCAACCAGCGACTCCGTCCGGCTGGGCTTCGGAAGAGGATACCGGGCAAGGAGTCCAGAACGGACTGAGCGGCCTTGTGGAGCCTCTTCGCGTTCAGGAGACCCCCCGCCCGTCGGCGTCGTTCGTCCCTCCCCGCCCAAGTCTCGATTGAGCCCTAGGCCTTCCAGCCGAGAGCTACCGCGAGGTTGGCCAGAAAGGTATGGGCGTCATCTGAGGAGGCGCGCAACGGGTCGCGATCGCCGTCATCAGACCCCTTCGAGCCGATGAGGCCCCCGGAGGCGCTCCATCCTTTAACTTCTGGAGGAGGTCCTCCGTAGATGGTTCTAAGTTCCCTTCGTCATGATACCCCTCCTTAGAGTGGACGATGTAACTCCGCCATACCTCGACAAGAGTCTTGAATGCTCACGGCGTCCCCAAACAAGGCGAGAAGTTTCTCCCAAGCCTCGGGGGTAAACCGAACCGCACGTGCGCCGCGCGGAGGGAGAGGGTGCCGTCCCCGCACCCGCGGGGGTGAACCGTTTCCGAGTTCCCCCACGTCCTCACAATTGAGGCCGTCCCCGCACCCGCGGGGGTGAACCGCCCAATGAGCTTGATGGGTTTGCTGAGTTCTTGCCGTCCCCGCACCCGCGGGGGTGAACCGTATGTCGAACCCTCCAGCGGGAATCTCCCCGTGCCGTCCCCGCACCCGCGGGGGTGACCAGAGCGTGGCGATGGGAAAGAAGCTGCGCGGCCGTCGCTTTAACCAAGGTGATTCAATGATCGAAGGAACATGGCGGTGAGGGAGGGATTCGAACCCTCGGTACGGGTTTACGCCCGTACGGCGGTTTAGCAAACCGCTGCCTTCAGCCACTCGGCCACCTCACCGCAGCGAAGGGCGAATAAGCCGATGGGGGTGGCAGACGGTCAACGAAAAAGCCCCGTCCGCGTTGCGGCGCCGTTGACACTCCCCGGCCCGCGCCCGCCAAGTGGCCTCCACCGCCGCCGGACGGGAGGAAACACCCCGTGGCACTGACCACCTTCGGGGTGATCGGGCGCACGTACCGACACGCCAACCGCTATCGCCAGATCCTGGGTGTCCTGTTCAAGTACGGGTTCGACGACCTTCTCCTGTCCCTGGAGCTCGAGCGGTATCTCGATATCGGCATGAAGGCGATCTTCGTCGACCGGGGTAAGAGAGAGCAGGAGAAGCTCACCCGGCCGCAGAAGCTCCGCCGCGCCCTCGAGGAACTTGGCCCTACCTTCATCAAGTTCGGCCAGATCGTCTCGACCCAATCGTCCATCCTCCCGGCGGAGTTCACCGCCGAGCTCGAGCACCTCCAGAGCAACGTACCCGCTGTCCCCAGCGCCGCCATCCGCACCCTCGTGGAGGAGGAACTGGGCAAGGAAATCGGGGCGGTCTTTGAAACGTTTGACGACAAGCCGCTGGGCGCCGCCTCCATCGGCCAAGTGCACCGGGCCCGCCTACGGACCGGTGAGGACGTCGTCGTCAAGGCCCAGCGTCCCGGCGTCCGCTCCGTCGTGGAGGTCGATCTCGAAATCCTCGCCCATCTGGCCTCTCTCGCCGAGCGCCACCTGGAGGACTGGCGCCCCCACGAGCCCACCCGTGTTGTCGACAACTTTGCCCGCACCCTCCTCCGCGAACTCGACTTCACCAACGAGGCCCAAAACATCGAGCGCTTCGCCGCCAACTTTGCCCACGAGCCCAACCTCCACGTTCCCCGCGTCTATCGCGCCCACTCCACCAGCCGCGTCCTCGTCATGGAGTATATACAAGGCGTGCGCCCCCGAAGCGCTGAAGTCCTCGCCTGCGAGGGATGCGACCCTTCCCTCGTCGCCCGCCGCGGCCTCCAGCTCATCCTGGCGCAAATCTTCCACCACGGCTTCCTCCACGCCGACCCCCATCCAGGCAACCTCTTCGTTCTCCCGGGAAACCGGCTCTGCTACATCGACTTCGGCATGATGGGTGAACTCTCCCGCCGGGAACGGGAGGCGTTTGCGGACCTTGTTCTCTCCATCGCTTCCCAGAACGAGCGCGCCGCCGCCCAGGCCTTCATCCGCGTTACCGAATGGGATGACGAGCCGGACCGCGACGACCTGGAAAAGGCCCTCTCCCATTTCATGGCCGCCCACTTTAACCGGCCCCTCGGCGATATCCAGCTTGGCCGCCTTCTTGAGGAACTCATCGACCTCATCAGCGCCTTCCGCATGCGCCTCGGCACCGAATACCACCTGGTCATCAAGTCCCTCGCCACCGTGGAGGGCGTCGGCCGCATGCTCGACCCCGACTTCGACCCCATCGGCGAGGCCGCTCCCTTCCTCCGCCGGTTCCAGCGCCGCCGCCGCGACCCCCGCCGCCTCGCCCAGGACACCCTCGAAACCGCCAACGACATCGTCCAGCTCCTCCGCGACCTCCCTCACGAGACCCGCGAGCTCCTCCGTCAGCTCCGCCGCGGCAAGGTCAAGCTCGAGTTCGAGCACTCCGGGCTCGACCCCCTCATCACCACCATCGACCGCACCGTCAACCGCCTCTCCATCTCCCTCCTCGCCGGCTCCCTTGTCATCGCCTCCTCCATCATGGTCCTCTCCAAGGTCCCCCCGCTCTGGGGCGAGATCCCCATCCTCGGGCTTGTCGGCTTCCTCGCCGCCGCCATCCTCGGATTCTTTGAACTCCTCTCGCTCATCCAGGAGCGCCGTCGCCGCTGACCCGTCCCCCTCCCACCCGCACCCTGTAAGGGTGCCGCACGAACAACGGCCAACGATGAGGTCCGGGGTTCAGGAGGGATGATATACAATGAGCAAAAGAGGAGAGGACGGGGGTGTCACTACGGCCTCCCGGCGCGTTGAAACGGCGATCTTTCGACCTCATGTTGCGGGACCCCTGCCGGGGTCCGATCTTTTTCTTGTCCGCAGACCCCGGGTTGAAACCCGGGGCTACGATTGCGACGCCCCTCCGGGGCTTGCACGGCCATCCGGAGACAGGGGCGCGCTGAAAGTGCGCCCGCAGAAAAGCCCAGGGTCAGCGGCGTGAGCCGCGCCACCCTGGGTTTCGGTCGTTCACCCACCCGCACCCTGTAGGGGTGCCGCACGAACAACAGCCAACAATGAGGTCAGGGGTTCAGGAGGGGGATTCGTGTCTATCCATATAGACAGAGGAAACGACTCTTCCCCTCCTTCTTGGATCCAATTTTGTCTCCGGAAGGGGCCCCAGCAGCTATCCACCCGGGGTTAACCCGGGGGAAGGGATCGCACACACCCCCATCATCCTTGCCGTCCCGTTTGTTCTGTCGACGATCCGGATCAGCCCGTGCTCTCGAGCAGTCCGCTGTCCTCCACCTCGTCAAAGCGCACGCTCACCAGCTTGCTGATGCCGGGCTCCTGCATCGTCACGCCGTAGATGGTGTCCGCCAGCGCCATGGTGATCTTGTTGTGGGTGATGACGAGGAACTGGGTGGTGCGGGAGAATTCGCGGATGGCGCGGCAGAAGCGGCGGCAGTTTTCGTCGTCGAGGGGAGCGTCGACCTCGTCGAGCACGCACACCGGCGAGGGGCGGAACTGGAAGAGGGCCAGCATGAGGGCAATCGCCGTCATCGCCTTCTCGCCGCCGGACATGAGCTGGATCGATCCGCCGATGCGCTTGCCCGGCGGCTGTGCATAGATTTCTATACCGGGCTCCGGGCTGTTCGCGTCCTCCACGAGTCGAAGGTCCCCCTCGCCGCCCTCGAAGAGGCGACGGAAGTTTGCCTGGAAATTCTCGCGGATCCGTGTATACGCCTCGCTGAAGAGGCGGGTCGTGGTCTCGTCCAGGGTGCGGATCGTCTCGGCGAGCTGGTCCTTCGCCGCCGTCAGGTCGTCGCGCTGCACCACGAGGAAATCGCGTCGTTCCTTCTGCTCGTTGTACTCGTCGATCGCCGTCTCGTTGACGCCGCCCATGCGGGTGAGCTTCTCGCGCAGCTCGTTGACGAGGGCGCGGAGTGCGGGCAGTTCGGTCACCTCGTCGTCGCGGGCGAAGACCTTGGTGAGGTCCTCGGGGGCTTCCTCCTCGTCGTCGCTGCTGCCGTCCATGGCGACGACGGCGGTGGCCTCGCCCTCCTGGTCGGCACCGAGGCCCGCTTCGAGCTCCGCCAGCGTGCAGGCGAACTCGTCCTCCGCCTCCTGCTCGATCACGGTGATCTGGCTTCGCAGGTCCGTCGCCTCCAGCTCGACCTCGTGGAGCGTGTTCTGGCGCTGGTTGCGGTCCCGTGTCAGGGTCTGAACCTCCGCCAGCCCCTCGCGCGCCTTGCGCAGCCGTTCCTCGTTCTCCTGTGCCAGGTGGGAAATGGCCGCCTCCACCCGGTCACGCTGCTGGATGTGTTCGGCGAGCCGCGCCTCCGCCCCGGTGATCTCCTCGTCCACCCCGCCGCGCTGCCCCTCGATCGTCCCCTTCTCTTCCACGCGGGTGGCGATCTCGGCGACGGTGGCCTCTATCTGGTTTTGCAGGTCCTCGCGGCGATGGTCCAGGGCGGTCACGCGCTCGCGGAGCCCGCTGAGGGCCGCCCGAGCTGCAGCTGCCTCCTCGCCAAGGCGCTCAAGAAGCCCGGTCCGCTCGCCGGTGGCCGCCTCCACCTCGTCTATACGCGCCTCCAGAGTCGCGATCCCCTGGTTCAGCGCCCCCAGCCCCTCCGCGCACACCTGAATCCGTTCCTCGTGCCTGCCGAGGTCGTGGCGTTGCTGCACGTGGCGCGCCTCCGCCGCGGCGAGCTGGTTGCGGCGCTCCTTCGCCCGCTCCTCCCCCGCCTGCTGGTCCCGTTCCGCGCGGCTCTCCGCCACCTGCTGCTCGTGGAGCTCCGCCTGGATCGCCGCCGCCTCCGCGTGCGCCTGCGACAACTCGTCGGTGGCCGACGCGAGCTCCTCCTGAAGGCGCTGGCGCTTCTGGTCGAGCACGCCCACCTGGTCGCGCATCTCGCGGATGTCCCGCGACCGGCTCAGGAAGCCCTGGGACTTGTGGGACCCGCCGGTAAGGACGCCGGAGGGGTCCACCAGCTCGCCCTCCAGCGAGACATAGCGGTTGCGAAGGCCCTGCTTCTGGAGTTCCACCGCCACCGGCAGGTCCTCGACGATGATCGTGGTCCCCAGCCGCCGGTCGATCGCCTTGTCTATACGCCTGTCGAAGCGGACCAGATCGCGGGCGAAGCCGACCACGCCGGGACGGCCGATCACCGGCCGCAGCGCGTCGAAGCGCGTGTTCGCCGACAGCAGGTCCAGCGGCAGGAACGTCGCCCGCCCCTGGCGCTTCTCCTTCAGGTAGCGGATCGCTGCCTGCGCGTCCTTCTCGCTCTCCGCCACAATGTCCTGGAGCGAGGCGCCGAAGGCGACCTCGAGGGCGACCTCGTACTCGGCGGGGACGGTCACCAGGTTGGTCAGCACGCCGATGAGCCCGCAAAGGTGTCCGTCCGCGGCGGCACGCATGACCACCTGGACGCCGCGATAGAAGCCCTCGTAGCGGGCCTCGAGCTCCTCCAGCGCTTCCAGGCGGGAGGCCGCCTGGTTGTGGGCCCGGGTGGCGGCGTCGAGTTCCTTCGCGAGGCCGGACTTCTCCGCCTCCCGTTCGCGGATGCGGGTGGAAAGGTCGCGATGGCGTGTGGTCAACTCGTCTATACGTGCCCGCAGGCGGGCGTGCTCGGCACGGGCCGCCTCCGCCCGAGCCTCCGACTCGGCGGCCTCCTCGCGCAGCGTCCTCATGGTCTCCTCGTGGGAGGCGATCTCGCCGCGCAGCCGCTCAACGAGCTGCTCGGAAAGGGCCCGGTCCTGCTCGACCTTGCTGCGCTTGGTGCGTTCCGTTTCGAGCTCGCGACGGAGCCGGTTCACGTCGGCGCTGGAGCTCTCGTGCTCGCGGCGCAGGGCTTCGAGCCGTCTCGCGGCCTCCTCCGCCCCGGCGGACTTTTCGCGCAGGGCCGCCGTCTCCCGGGCCAGGTCCGCCTCCGCCGCCGCCAGCGTCTGGCGCAGCACCTGCTCGCGGCTGCGCGCCGCCGCCAGCTGTTTCTCCACCATCTCCTCGCGCTCGTCCAGGCTCCCGGCGGTCTGCCGTGCCCCCTCGATCCGCCGCTGCTCGCGGTTGATCAGTTCCTGCGCGTCGTAGCGCTCCTGCTGGAGTTGCTGGAGGGAGCCCTGGTACTCCTCGATGAGCTGGGCCGACTCCGCCCGCCGGGCCTCCGCCGCGGCGAGCTTCGCGCTCGCCTCCTCGAACGCCGCCCGCGCCTCCACCAGCCGCCGGTCCACGTCCACCAGCCGCCCGGAAAGCAGCCGCCCCCGCGTCACCAGGAGCCGCTTCTGCAGCCGGTTCAGCCGCCGCCGGTAGCGCCGGTGCCGCTCTGCCTTCTTCGCCTGTCTATACAGGCTGTTGCACTGGCGCTCCACTTCGGACATGATGTCGTACAGCCGCAGCAGGTCCTCCTCCGTGCGGACCAGCTTGCGCATGGTCTCCTCGCGGCGGGCCTTGTAGCGCGAGATCCCCGCTGCTTCCTCGAACAGCTCGCGGCGCTCCGCCGGCTTCGCCCCGGTGATCGCCCCGATCTGGTTCTGCTCGATGATCGAGTAGTTGTCCGCCCCAAGCCCGGTATCCAGGAACAGCTCCTGGACATCGCGCATGCGGCCCTTCTGCTTGTTAATCTGGTATTCGGAATCGCCGTTGGAAAAGCGCCGGCGGGTCACCATCACCTCGCTGTGGTCGAGCCGCAGAAGGCCCGCCTCGTTGTTGACGATGAGGTTCACCTGGGCGAAGTGGGCGGGCTTGAGGGAGGCGGAGCCCCGGAACACCACGTCACCCATGTTCGAGCCACGAAGCGACTTGGCACTCGTTTCCCCGAGCACCCAGCGGATCGAATCGAGGACGTTCGACTTACCACATCCGTTGGGACCGACGACGATGGTGATGCCATCGAGGAACTCGATGGAGGTTTTGTGGGCGAAGGACTTGAAGCCGTGCAGCTCGAGGCGCTTGAGAAATCGGGTCACGGGAGCACATCCACAGGAGCAGGATCAGCGGGTACGTGCGGTGTCTCTGGCAAGCGGGAAGACTGGCAAGGAGGAGCTTGCGGACAGGGGCTGTTTTTTTTGGTTTGGGGGACGGGAGCAACGGCAAACATCGCGTCCGGACAAAAGTTGTGGAAAACCCTCCGTCGCAAGCCATTCTTTCCACGGAATGCTCGAGAATGAAAGGTGCATCGCTTCATTCCGCCGAACCGATTTCCCCTTCATCCAAAGCTTGACACAGTTGTGTAGGATGCGCCTTGTCGGCCATGGTCAACATTGATCAGAGGAGCCCGTTCGGGTGAAAAAGTCTTTCGTTTTTGCGCTGCTGGCGGCGACCCCGCTCGCCCTCCCCGCCCAGCGCGTCCCAAATACTGACCTCGTCATTCCCGACGTCGACTCGGTGCCGGAGCGTCTCAGCGACATGCCCGCCCTGTGGCTCGCCGGCAAGGGCCGCGGCCACGAGGTTCCCGGCGTCTTCTTCTACGAGCCCTCCGCCAAGCTCTGGTCCGACTTCGGCCAGAAGGAACGCTACATCGCCGTCCCCGGCACCGAGCAGGTCGAGCTCACCATGGAGGACGGCTGGATCTATCCCGACCGCTCCCTGATCATCAAGAACTTCGCCCTGCCCCTCGACGAACGCGACCCCGACAATTCCGCCCTCCGCATTGAGACCCGCCTCCTCTACCTCAAGGACGGCCAATGGCATGGCTACTCCTATCAGTGGAACGAGGACGAGACCGACGCGGTCCTCCTCGACGGTCGCGTCTTCCGTCCCTTCACCATCATCGATCCCGAGGGGAACCCCTTTCAGTACTCCTGGCTCTATCCCTCCGCCACCGACTGCCTCCAGTGCCACAACAGCAGCAACGGCCACACCGCCGGCGTCAGCACCCCCGCCCTCAACTACATCACCACCTATCCCGGCACCAACATCACCGCCAACCAGCTGGAGCACCTCGCGACCCAGAGCCTCTTCACCGGGCCTCTTCCCGCCCCCGTCGACGAACTGCCCCGCATGGTCGATTACTCCGATCCCTCCGAGCCCCTCGAGGCCCGCGCCAAGGCCTACCTCGACATGAACTGCGCCACCTGCCACCGCCCCGGCGGCAGCGCCGGCGTCGATCTTGATCTCCGCTACGTCACCTCCCTCAAGGACATGGACATCCTCGGCGGCGATCCCCAGACCACCGCCTTCGGAAACGACATTGTTCACGTCATGCCCAAGGACCTGGACAACTCGCTCATCTACGTCCGCATGAACGAGCTCAACCCGGTCCGCCGCATGCCCCCCGTCGCCTCCTACCGTAAGGACGAGCAGGGGATCGAGATCATTCGCCAGTGGATCCTTTCCATCGAGAGCGACCGCGACACCTGGGCGTTTTACTGAGCCGGCCGGGAGTCCTCAGCGCCCCTTCGCCGACGCCATCCCCCGCCCGACGGCCTCCGCCAGCTCCTCCGATCGCCGGCTCCCCACCAGCACGCGCCTGCCCCCCGTCGTCACAAACTGCACCCCGCGGTCTCCGCTCACCGTGTAGGCCCAGCCGCGCCTGAATCCGTGGCGCCACCCCCAGCCCCCGTACTCGGCGATCGGCTTGTAGGTCCGCGGCGTCGCTTCCGCGATCTCGTCGAAACCGACCCGCCACGTCACGAACGGCCGGAGCCGCACCTCGACCCCGCCCTCGTCCACCACCGTCCGCAGTCGCATCATCTCGATCAGCAGCGCCGCGAAGCTCGTCACCACCGTCGAGATCCCGATAATCGTCCAGTCCGACGGCCCGAGCGACTCGTCGTTCCAGAACACGGCCACCAGGATCCCCATCGTCAGGACGTAGGTGGCAAGGATGACCCCCCGCATCCAGCCGGGGAATTTTTGGACTTCCTGAAACCGGATGGTTGGCATCGGCGCCGGCCTCCGCGCGCGGGATGCCTTTCCTACCCCGCGGCGGGGTCCCTATTCACGGAATCGGCCGGGGCGCGGGCGGCCCGCTCGCGCGCCTTCGCCTCGTTCCAGTACCCGTCCATCTCCTCAAGAGTCGCCTCCTCGGGCCGGCGGCCGTCCGCCGCGAGCCGCTCCTCCACGAACCGGAACCGACGGTCGAACTTTCGGTTGGTCGCCTGCAGCGCCTGCTCCGGGTCGATCTTGAGGAACCGCGCCAGGTTCACCATCGCGAACAGCAGGTCGCCCAACTCGTCCTCCACCGCCGCCCGGTCGATTCCCTCCGGAGTGCCGCCGGTGCCCTTCACCGGCGCGCCAATCTGACCGCTGCGCGGGGCCAGTTCCGCCTCCAGCTCCGCCGTCTCCTCGCGAATCTTCTCCAGCACGGACTCCACCTCGCCCCAGTCGAAGCCCACCTTGGCGGCCTTCGCCTGGAGCTTGTAGGCCCGCTGCAGCGACGGCAGGGCCCGCGGGATGCCGTCGAGGGCGCTCGGCGCCGGACCCTCCTCCCCCGCCTTCTCCGCGCGCTCCTCCCGCTTGATCGCCTCCCAGTTGCGCAGCACCGCCTCCGCGTCCGCCGCGTCCCGTTCCCCAAACACGTGCGGGTGCCGCCGCACCAGCTTGTCGCAAATCGCTGTATAGACGTCATCGACGGTGAAGGCGCCCGCGCGTCGCGCCAGCGCCGCGTGGAAGACGATCTGGAGCCCGAGGTCACCCAGCTCGGCGCACAACTCCCCCATGTCCCCGTCGTCGATCGCCTCCACCACCTCGTACACTTCCTCGATGGCGTACCGCTTGAGGCTCTCGTGGGTCTGCTCGCGGTCCCAGGGACACCCCTGCTCGGAAAGTAGCGCCTCCATGATCGCCACGAGGCGGCGAAACGGGTCCGGATCGTTGGGGGCGGGGAGGGGCATCAGGCGGAGACCGGCGCGTCCTCGAGCGGCACCCCCGCCGTCTTCAGCCGGTCGATCATCTGCGCCTTCAGTTCCTCGTTCTTCAGGTCCAGGATCGGCGTGGTGTCGTACTGCTCGAAGAAAATGGAGGGGCCGCAATCGGCGGGGACGCCGAACTCGCGGCGCATGCGCCGGTCCGCCGGTACAAAACCCCGATGGAAAAGCGCCGTCAGCGTGTTGGCGATGGTCCCCTGGAGCCCGCAGATCATGACCGTGCAATTCTGTGGATTGAGCCCGCCTTTGCCGAGTTGGAAGAACTCCTCGAGCTCGCCGAGGCGATCGGGTTCGAAGTGCCCCTCCGCTCGGCCCACGAGGCCGGACCAGTCCGCCGCCTCCACGGCCGCGAGATCGTCGCCGCATACCGCGGCGCCGCCCCCGGCTTGTTCAGCAACGCTTCCAGCTCCTCCCGATACCCCAGGTCCACCGGGTAACTGGCCCCATGGACGATCGCGTATGGCCCGGGATCCCCGGTCTGGTGGTGGTGCTCGAACACCATCGAGGTGAACGGCGCCAGGCCGGTCCCCGCGGCGACGAGGATGCGCAGCCGCCGGTCCTCCTTCCCCATGCACTTCTCCTCGGTGAAGTGCCCCTGAATCTTGGGCCGCATCATCAGCCGGTCGCCCTCCTCGACCTTGAACAACAGATGCGTCAGCGGGTTGTCGCTGGTGGGCTGGCTGACGTAGCGGATGTAGAACTCGAGGTACTCGCCGTGGAGGTAGGGGGCGGAGGCGATGGAGTAGGGCCGCATGACCCCGCCCTTCTCGGGGTGATTAAGCCCAATGATTGCGTACTGGCCCGGGATAAACGTCGCGATGGGATCGTCGTGGCGGACGCGAAAAATCGCCAGCGTCGGAGTCAGGAGCTCTTTGTGGATGATCGTGGCGTTGTATTCGAGGGCCTTGGTGGTCACGGGCGTGGCAACTTTCCGGGCGGAGACGCCCGCTGGCGCCACCGACCTGCGTCGAAGATCAAAGGCTGTCATGGAGGACCCGATCCGGGGGGGTCAACGGGGATGCCCGGTCTCCATTTCCCCCCGCGGGGGGCGAAGCCCCTTTCAATTTGGAGGACTTATCCCAAACTTTTGACGAAAATTTTTAATTGAGTTGACCTCTATGGCCTTCCCGAGGCATACCTACGGCGTTTGTGGGGGATGACCCCAGCATACGCAATGCCCCAAGGTGGTCCCATCACGTGAGCGTCTCCGGCGAAGAAACCGTCATCAAGCAGCGCGGCCTCCTCCACCGCAAGAGCGAGAGCCGCCCCGCCGCCATCCTCTACGAACTGTGGAAGGAAGGCCCGATCTCCCGCGGCGCCCTTGCGGAAAAAATGGGGCTCAACCTCCCCACCGTGTCCGCCGTCGTCCAGGACCTCATCAAGGCTGGGGACCTCATCGAGGAGGGTTTCGCCACCTCCACCGGCGGCCGCAAGGCCCAGCTCCTTGACGTCAATCCCAAGAAGGGGGGGGTCGCCGCCATCGAGTTCTCCAGCCGCGGCATCCTCTCCGCCGGGTCCGACATGAAGGGCCGCCTCCACAACCATGTCATCCGCCCCTTATCCCTCGCCAGCGGCCGCAAGGCCGCCATCGAGGCCATGATCGAGGCCCTCGAGGACCAGCGCACTTTCCTCAAGGAGGACGAGGGTCTCGACCTCAACCGCATCGGTGTCGTCGTCAGCGGCCTCGTCGACGAGGAGGCCGGCGTCTCCCTCCGCTTTCCCCGCATGGACGACTGGCAGGATGTCCCCATCGTCGACGTCCTGTCCGGCCACTTCGGCGTCCCCGTGGACCTCAGCAACCACGTCGTCGGCACCACCCTCGCCGAGTCCATCTTTGGCCGCTTTCGCAACCTGACCAACTACCTGTATATCCACCTCGGGCCGGGCCTGGGCATGGGCATCGTCCTCGACGGCCTCGTCGACCGCGGCGGCGGACCCACCGTCGGCGAATTCGGCCACATGACCGTCGAGGAAAACGGCCCCATATGCTACTGCGGCAACTA
Organism: uncultured Candidatus Sumerlaeota bacterium; assembly: GCA_964420455.1. Taxonomy (GTDB): domain Bacteria; phylum Sumerlaeota; class Sumerlaeia; order SLMS01; family SLMS01; genus CAYQTO01. The sequence goes on from CAYQTO010000034.1 coordinate 24,309, forward strand.
CGGCTGCCTGGAGACCGTCGCCTCCGACTTCGCCCTCGTTGCCCAGGCCGAGCAGGCCATGAAGGACGGCGTCCAGACCCACATCCCCGAACACGTCGATGATACCGGCACCATCACCCCCGCCGCCATTTTCCAGGCGGCCGAGATGGGCGACCGCCTGGCCGGCAACATCATCGACAAGGCCGGTGCCTACCTCGGCACCGCCCTCGCCGGCGTCGTCAACCTCCTCGCCCCCGAGGGCATCATCTTTGGCGGCACCATGTCCGAGGAGGGCGAGCGCCTCCTCAAGACCATCCACCACACCATGAAGAAGCGCGCCCTCGAGTCCCTTGAGAAGGACATCCAGATCGAGCTGTGCACCTTTGGCCAGCAGGCCGGCGTCTTTGGAGCCCTTGCCGTCGCCCTCCACCGCCACTATACGAGTTTCAGCGAGTAACCGCCGCCCGCAGTTCCCGCACCGCCAGCCGCTGCCCCGGATAAGGGCTCGTGGTGAACTCGAACTGGAGCCCCGTCAGCGTCTCCCCCGGCCGCCACCCCGCGGCATGCTCCAGCGTATAGACGACCACCTGCTCGCTCCCGTCCGGGATCACCCATGCCTCCGCCGTCTTGTCTGCCGACCAGTTCGAGTCCTCCGCCGTGATCCACTGCACCCGCGAACGCACCGCCGTCGCCCCCGGATCCCGCAACGCCAGCCGCACCCCCACCTCC
>CAYQTO010000035.1:0-10499 GCA_964420455.1 uncultured Candidatus Sumerlaeota bacterium
GGGCACCCGCGGCCCGCGGCCCCCGATACCATGCCGACGAGCAGCGATGTCCTCGAGTTTCGCGAGGCCCGCGACCGCTTCGAGACCCAGTATCTGCGCAAGGCCCTCCACGCCGCCGAGGGGAATGTCACCGAGGCCGCCCGTCTCACTGGAATGAGCCGCCGGAACTTCTACGACAAGCTCGAAAAGCTTTCCATCAACCCGGCGGACTTCAAAAAATAGTCGCCGTTACGAGCCTGTCGTCTCCCAGAGGACGTCGAAGACGGTAGTGGCGAGGTCTGCGATGCCCTCGCGTGTCTGGGCGCTGGCGAGGTGAAGATCGCGCCAGTCCTCGAGATCGAAGGCGGCCGCGATCTGCTTGAGCTCGGCAGCGCGGCGCGTCCGGGGGACCTTGTCGATCTTGGTGACCACCGGGATGAGGGGCACCGCGGCGTCGTTCATCATTTCAAGGAGATCGAGGTCCTCGTCGGTGGGCCTGCGGCGAATGTCGAGCAAGAGCAGCGCGGCCCGGAGATGGGGATTACCGGCGAAGTAGGTACCAACCATCGGCCGCCAGCGGCGCTTTATGGCGAGGGGGACCTTTGCATATCCGTAGCCCGGCAGGTCGACGAGGTGGAAACCGATGGTGCGGTCGGCGCAGCGGGCCTCGGCCGCGAAGAGGACGATTTCCTGGGTGCGGCCCGGGGTGGAACTGGTGCGGGCGAGGCCGTTCTGATTGACCAAGGAATTAATAAGTGAGGACTTCCCCACATTGCTACGCCCCACGAAGGCAATCTGGGGGAGCGGGTCCACCGCCGTCCGCCGCCAGGTCGTCGTCGACAGGACGAATCGTGCATTGAGGACACGCCCCTGGGGGGGGGACCCGCTCACGGCGACGCCTCCCGGGAGGGGGCGAGGGGCGCTTCGGCAAAGGGCACGTACCGCGCCGGACCGCCCCCCGTTATTGACTCCATCAGCATCAAACGATCGATGGCGGAAACCCCGAACTTGTGGAACCGGTAGGGGTGGATCACCTTGCGAAAGGGAAAGAGCCCGCGGGTGCTCCGGAGGCGGGCGAGAGTGACGTGGGGAATGAAAGTCTGATCCGGAACCGGTAGCCCGCAGGAGGTGATTAGTTTTGCACACTCGTTGCGCAATTGCTCGGCCTCGCGGGGGGGCTTGTGGATGCCTGCCCAGAGCACGCGGGGAGGCCTGCTTTCATCGTCGGGAAAGAAGCCGAGGTGGCGAAAGTCGAGTTGGAAGGAGGAGACCCGGGCGGCGGTGGCGGGGAGGCCTCCGGCAAGGCGGTTGGCCACGTCGCGGCCGACGTTTCCGAGGAACCAAAGCGTGACGTGGTAGTTTTCCGGCGGGACCCAGGAAAGCTTGATGGGGGTGAACTGGGCAGCCTTTCGCAACCGCGAAGCGAGTTGCTCCATTTCGCCGACCACCGCGGGATGGGGCAGGACCGCCAGGAAGATTCGTACGGTGGCGGGTTCCGGTGGGGGGAGAGTTTCAGGGTCCATGGGGTTCCGCCAGAGTGTTGAGGGAGCAAAACTTTGTGTAAAGCATTGCCCACTTGACAGGAACGTTCCGTGAGGGAAGGGTCCTTTATCTCAGTGGTCGGGGGAAAGCGTTGGGCAATAGACCGGACTCTGGCGAGGGAGAAATCGAGGAGGTCGTGGACGGTGGTTGAGAACGGCGCCGGGCAGTCAAAAAGTGGCAAGGGGGCTGTGGACATGGAAGTGACGATTTGCAATGAGCAAGGATTGCACGCGCGGCCGGCGGCGCAGTTTGTCCGGATTGCGTCCAAGTATCCGGACGTTGACCTGACGGTGTCGAAGGACGGGATGGCGGTGAATGGCAAGAGCATCATCGGGATCATGATGCTGGCGGCGGGCCGGGGGACGAAGTTGCGCTTGAGTGCGAACGGGGCCGGAGCCGATGACTTGCTGCGGGACCTGGAATCGCTCGTCGATAGCGGCTTCGGCGAAATGGAGGCCGAGTGAAGCGGGCGCCCCGGTTGGAAACAGGCCCGGCGCGGAGCGCATGAAACGACGCAGAACCTTCTTCTTTGACGGGCTGGGTGTCTCCGGCGGCGTGGTGATCGGCCCGGCGTACGTCATTGACTCACAACACTACCAAGCTGATCCGCAGACGCTCGAGGAAGAGGAGGTGGAGCCCGAGATCGAACGGTTCTTTGCAGCTGTTCAGGCCGCCAAGGACGAAGTGATGGAACTCGGCCGGACGGTGACCGAGAAGGTCGACAGCCAGCAGGCCGCCATCTTCGATGCCCACGTCACCCTCCTTAGCGATCCCCTTCTCATTGACCAGACGGTCGGCACGATCCGCGAGGACCATCGCAATGCCGAGTACGTCTTCTGGAATGTGACTCAGAAGATCGGCAAGCAACTCCAGGAGTTGAACGACAGCTACTTCAGCGAGCGGTCGCACGACCTGTATGACGTTGCGCGACGGGTGCTCAAGTTCCTCGAGGAGGAGAAGAATCCCGAAGGCCGGAGCATCCCCCAGAACTCGATCATTGTGGCGGCGGACTTGGGCCCTTCGGAAACGGCGGAAATCCACCGCGACCTCATCGCCGGGTTCGTGACGGATTCCGGCGGCCCGACGAGCCACGCCGCCATCATGGCCAAGGCTCTTTCCCTGCCGGCGGTGGTCGGTCTCGACTTCATCACCCACTACGTCCGCTCGGGCGACACGCTGATCGTGGATGGATCCACCGGCCAGGTAATCCTGCATCCGATTCCCGAACAGATCGAGTACTATACGCGGAAAAGTCAGGAGTTCAAGCAACTCCGGGCGACCTTCTCGGAGCTGCGGGATCTCCCGGCGGTCACCCTCGATGGAACCCGCGTCGCCCTCCAGGCCAACATCGAGTTCACCGCCGAACTGGACCTGATGGATTCCCACGGGGCCGAAGGCATCGGGCTTTATCGCACGGAGTACTTCTTCATCGAGCGGCGCAGCCTGCCGACGGAGGCGGAGCAGGAGGAGGCCTACCGCAAGGTTGTGACGGCGGTGGGAAACCATCCGGTGGTGTTCCGGACGCTGGATGTGGGGGGCGACAAGCTTGCGGGCTCGATCCCCACCCCGCCCGAGCACAATCCCTTCCTTGGTCTTCGGGCGATCCGCCTTTGCCTGGCGTATCCGGATCTGTTCCGGCGCCAGCTGCGGCCGCTGATGCGCGCCTCCGCGGGCCGCGAGCTCCGGATTCTTCTCCCGATGATTTCAAGCCTTGGGGAGATCGCCGAGTCGCGGCGGCTGATCGACGAGGTGTACGAGAGCCTCGATGCCGAGGGGGCCGAGTTGCCCACGGAGATCCAGGTGGGCATCATGGTGGAAATCCCGTCGGCCGCTCTCCAGATCGATCGGCTCGCGGCGGAGGTGGACTTTTGCTCCATCGGCACGAACGACCTCGTCCAGTACACCCTCGCGGTGGACCGGGTAAACAAGCTGGTGCGACACCTTTACCGAGAGGTGCATCCTGCGGTGCTCCTCCTGATCAAGCGGGTGGTGGATACCTGCGATCAACTCGGCAAGCCGGTGTCGGTCTGCGGCGAGATGGCCGGGCACCCGCTTCTGTCGTTGGCGCTCGTAGGTTTGGGCGTGCGTACCTTGAGCATGAGCCCCGCCCTCATGGGACCGGTGAAGAAGGCGATTCGCAGCAGCGAGAAGGCCTTCCTCGAGGAGTTGGCGAGCCGCTTGCTGACCCTTGGCACGGCAGAAGAAGTGTTGGAGACGCTGAAGTCCGAGGTGGAACAGCACGAGGCCCAGCCATCAGCGGGGCCCTGAAACGCGGAAACCGCCAGGACACCAAGGAGAAGCCATGTCGATCGAGATCGAAGTCCCGACGCTTGAGGTATTGCTCGAACAGAGTGCGGCGACGCCGGATTTTGCCCGGGCCGTCCGGGATCTGGAGAAAAGCCACCGGCCCAGCGAGCGCATCCTCTTCAAGCCTGGGAACCCGCCGGTCAAGGTCCTGCGTGCAGTGATGGGCCTGCTCGAGGCAGCCCCCGTCGAGCCCATCGACCGGGTGGAAGTCGACGGGATTTCCGGATGCAGCGATTATCGGGGGACCGTCATCCTGAATGGGGGCGAGTCGGCCTACCGCTTTGTGTGGGATTGCGCCTGGAAGGCGGAGCAGGTTGGGTGGAAGGACATGTTCGGCTACCCGGATCAGGGAAAGGCCGCTCGCGCCTTTGGCTACCGTTGTTTCCAGACCTTCAGCAGGATTTCCTGAGGTTTCCTCCACCGCCTTGTCGTCGATCCTGAATCGCACGCAGACGCTCGTCGAAACGGCCGAGCGGTGCCTGATGCCGAATTACGGCACGCGGGACACGGCGATTGTCCGCGGCGCAGGGGTGCGCATGTGGGACGCGGAGGGAACCGAGTACCTGGATTTTCTGTCCGGGATCGGGGTGAACAGCCTGGGGCATTGCCACCCGGCGGTAGTGGCCGCCATCCGGGAGCAGGCAGGGACGCTGCTGCACACGTCGAACGGGGTGCTGATCGAGCCCCAGGTTCGGCTCGCGGAGTTCCTGTGCGCGGAGACGGGGATGGACAGGGCGATGTTCGCCAATTCGGGGGCGGAGGTGACCGAGGCGGCGATCAAGCTGTGCCGCCTATGGGCACGGGAGAAGCACGGCCCTGACCGGCACCGGGTGATGGTCTTCACGAACGCCTTTCACGGCCGGACCTTTGGCGCCATGAGTGCCTCCTTCTCCGCAAAGGTCCGCGATGGATTCGAGCCACTGCTCCCCGGTTTCGTCTTCGCGACCTTCAACTCGTTGGAAGACGTGGACGCGAAGTGGGACAACACGATCGCGGGGGTGATGGTGGAGACGGTACAGGGCGAGGGGGGGGTACGGCCGGCGGAGGCGGAGTTCCTCCGGGGCCTGCGCCAAAGATGCACGGATCGCCGGGCGGTGCTGGTTTGCGACGAGGTCCAGTGCGGGATGGGCCGGTCCGGCCGCAGGATGGCGTATATGCACGCGGGCATCGAGCCGGACGCGGTGCCGCTCGCGAAGGCGCTCGGCGGGGGCGTTCCCCTTGGGGCGCTGCTGGCGAGGGGCGAGTTTGCGGATGTGCTGACCCGCGGGCGTCACGGAACGACGTTCGGGGGGAACCCGCTGGCCTGCGCGGCGGGGCTCGCGGCGAGCCGGCTTCTCTTCGACGAGGAGCTGCTGGAATCGGTTGGCCGCAAGGGCTGTCGCCTCTGGGGACACCTGCTCGGAATCATCGAGCGCCATCCAGAGCTTTGCGACCATGTGCGCGGTGTGGGCCTGATGCAGGGCCTTGTGCTGAAGGTGGATGCGACGCCGGTCCCTGCGGTCGCACGGCGCCACCAGCTCTTTGTGAACGCCACGGGAGGCAACGTGGTCCGCTTGCTGCCGCCGCTCATCATCAGCGAGGAAGAGATCGACGAGGGGGCGGAGAAGCTCGAGGCGGCTCTTGCGGAGTACGAGGCCACCCTCGGATAAGGGACGCCTTCATGGCGTCGTTGTGACAACCGGGCGAGAAAGTGCTCGCCCCCTTTCTGAATTCCCCACCACCGTCGCGCGTTAGCCATCCCCCTTGCGGAGGGCGGACGCACCCGCGGTTTCCCGCCGCGGCGGCCTGCCCCGAAAGGAGCGACCGTTCGTGATCAACCACATCTGGGTCGCGCTCGTTGTCATCGCGATCACGTATGCCATGGTGAAGGACGTGGCCTACGATCCGCCGTATCGACAGACGTCGCCGCAGATCATCGAGTCGTTCGAAGGACCTCCGCCGGACGACTCGGTTGCGTATAGCAGCGAGACGTTTTTCCTTCCAGGCGACGCCGAGGGAACAACGGGGAGCAGCCTGGCGCTGATGTACGACTTCGCGGAGGAGCAGCCCGCTGATTCGGGTACGCTCGGGCTGACGCTCGAGCCCTCGGGGCTGGAAGAGGGAGCGACCGGGCTGCGGGACATGCGCGCCCGGGTCTGGTCCGACGGGGGGGGGCACAACCTCCTGGCGGTCCTCCTGGATGCCGATGGCGAGGTGTTTTTTTCCCGGTTTTCCAGTCGGCTGACGTGGGCGGAAGATTGGCGCCCGGGGACGTTCGACCTCGCCTCGGGAGCACTCGTGCCCGCGCCGGAGAATCCGGCGGCCTCGCCCAATGCACCATATGTTCTCGATCGATTTCTGCTCCAGCGATCGGGCCGCGGCAGCAGCGACTCGGGAGTTGTCTATATAGACAACATCGAACTGCGTTTCCTGGAACAATACTCGGACCGGGTCGGCGTCGAGGCGAAGTCCTACATGGCGGTGCTGACGGAATCCTCGGCGAGGTGGGCGGGGATCTCGATCGACCTGGCGATCAACCTGATCGGGATCATGATGCTGTGGCTGGGGATCATGCGCATCGGCGAGAAGGCCGGCGTGGTGCAGTTCATCGCACGGGTGCTCAAGCCGATCATGACGCGCCTGTTTCCCGACATCCCGGCGGAAAGCGAGGCGATGGGGGCCATCATCATGAATGTGTCGGCGAACATGCTGGGGCTGGGGAACGCGGCGACCCCGCTCGGTCTGAAGGCGATGGAGGAACTCCAGAAACTCAATCCTAACAAGAAGTACGCCTCGAACGCGATGTGCATGCTGCTGGCGTTGAACACGTCGAGCGTGACGCTGATCACGCCGGCGATCATCGGGTTCCGGTCCGCCGCCGGTTCCACCAACCTGATGATTTTCCTTCCGGTGATGATCCTTTCAACGGTGACGTCGACGACGGCGGCAATCATCGCCTGCAAGCTGCTTGAGCGGCTCGAGGTTTTCCGCATTCCGGACAACGATGAGGACGAGGAAGAGGAGGCCCGGACCTGATGCTGGAGCTCTTTCAACAATACGCGCAGGTGATCGCGGACTGGGCGGTGCCCGTGCTGCTGCTGCTCATCCCGTTCATCGGCTGGATCCGCGGGGTGAAGGTGTACGAGGCCTTTGTGGAGGGGGCGAAGGAGGGTTTCGACGTCGCGGTGCGCATCATGCCCTACCTGGTGGCGATCCTGATCGCGCTGGGAATGCTGCGGGACGTTGGGGCGATTCTCGACTTCGGCGACCTGGTCGGGCCGATCTCCAATGCGTTCCTCGTCCCACCGGAGATCATCCCCATGGCGCTGATCCGGCCCCTCTCTGGCGGGGGCGCCACCGGCGTCATGAACAGCCTCTTCATCGAGTACGGGCCGGACAGCTACATCGGCATCCTGGCGTCGGTGATGATGGGCAGCACCGAGACGACGTTCTACGTGCTGGCCGTGTACTTTGGTTCGGTGGGGATTGCGAAGACGCGGCACGCGCTCCCGGCGGGGCTCATTGCCGACGTCGTTGGCATCTTCGCGGCAACGACCTACACGTATATCTTCTTCAACGAGCTGTATCCGCGGTGATCTGACGGAGCAGGTCGTCGAGAGCGGCGGAGAGCGGTTCCTCCTCCATGGGCAGGGCGCCCGGGCGGAGGAACCACTCCTCGCGGTGTTCGGTATCCGTGCCGGGTTCGAGTTCCACGAGCGGGCCAAGAGTCTCGATCTCCAGCATCTCGTGATTGGCGAAGAATTCGAAGTTCACATCGAAGTCGGGGTAGGTGCGGTTGGCGAAGAGGGGCGCACGCTTGAGGAAGGTTGTGTCGTTGGCCGTATAGACGGCCCAGCCGTGGGAGTTGCGGACGCCGAACTTGATCGGCGGGGCGCCGTCCACCTGATGAAGGGTGACGAAGCGATGTCCCCAGCGGACACGGGCGTCGGCCATGTTGGTATAGGGCCAGAGGACGACGGGCCGCGCGGGCAGCAGGGCGTCTGGGTGGGAGGCGAAGGGTTCCTGGGGGACAACAGCGGTGCCGCCGGGGGCCATGATGGTCAGGGCCCAGGGGGCGACGCGGACGGGCCAGCAGCCCTCGTTGACGAGGCGGTGAAGGATCCGGCACCGCGGCAGGACGGGATCGAGCTCGATGTCGATCTCCTTGCGGAGGCCGGTGGCGTTCTCGCGGGCAGGACGGAGCTGGAGGATGTCGCCGGCCATCTCGTGCGCGACCGGTTCATTGTCTGGCTGGTAGGTACGCAAGGCCGCCTCGGGGGCATGCCAGAAGCGATGCCCGCCGTAGAGGCGGAAGGTCGAGCCGCCCGTCTGGCCAAGGTGTTCCTGAATCGTGCCGAACGTGTTGGCCCCGCCGGCCAGCGCAAAGTGGACAATCCGCGGGCCGACGTCGGTCGTGACGAGGAGGTCGCAGGCGTCGTTGGCGAGGCGGATGCAGTTCTTCCAGCCGGCGTGCTCGACGATTTCCATGGGATCAGCCTCCGGTGTCGGTTGCGTCGGGTTCCTCTTGGGGCTCGGGCCGGAAGGTGGACGCGCGGTCGCCGAGGAGAGTGACCAGGGCGGCATCGAGGATTTCGCCACGACGCTCGTGGGGAAGGACCGTCTCCAGCGGGAACCCCATGAGAGCGACCGGGCCGCGGAGGACCATGGCGGGTTCGCGCGAATCGCCATAGATCATCACGGTCGAGCCGCCGGAAACCGCGAAGGACTCGGCGGAGGGAACCTCATAGACGGTGGGAAGGAGGTTGAAGGGGCGCTCGAGGTCGCGGCCAAAGCGGAAGGGCTCGAGATCGGCGAGGGCACCGGGAGCGGTGTCGGCGATCTCGACCGCGTTGACGGATGTCGCGGGAGCCACGGCCGCCTCGACGCCGAGCACGCCTTCGAGAAAGCGGCGGGTGGCCGGCGTGGCGAGGGAACCGGAGGCGAGGTCCTCGCCGATGTGCGCACCGCTCATGAGGAGCACGCCGCCGTCTTCGAGGAAGGATTCGAGGCGCTCGACGGAGGGACCGGTGAGGACGGGGAACTCGGGTTCCATGAGGTCGGGCGCGCCGTTCTCCCAGTTCCCGGGATAGGGATCGATGGTCTTCTGGCGGCCGGCGGCCCAGACGATGGCGCCGGTCCGGGGAGCGAGCCCGGCCGCGAAGGCGTCGTTGGTGGCGGAGACGAAGGGATAGCCGACCGCGGCGAGGTCCTCGCCATAGCGGGCGACATGATCAAAGGTGTTGCCGAGCTCGAGGACATCCTCGTGGAGGCTCTGGCTGCCGCCCATGCCGGGCGTTTCCAGGTCGTTCTGCCAGCGGGATTTCGGATCGAAGTCGTACTGGTCGCCGACAAGGCCGTAGTTGTAGTGGAAACCGACGCCCGGGTCACGCTGGCGGTCGAAGCCATGGGTGCGCTCCTCGTGGACGATGGCAGGACCGGAGATGCGATCGAACCCATCGACGACAAGAAGGGGCTCGAGGCCGGGGGACCAGCGCGCACCGACCACCCGGCTCGGGAAGGACTCGCCCCCGGCGTTCGCCGCGGTGACGCGGAAGTAGATCGACGTGTCGGCCGGGTGTCCCGTCACCGTATAGACGTTGTCCCGGACCGAGGTGCCGTCGTCGAAGGCCCGTCCATCGGTGCTCGTATAGACGATGTAGCCATCGGCGGTGGCGGAGGGCTCGAGGGGGTCCGGCTGCTCGCGCCAGGTCACCGTGATGTCTCCTTCGCCGGTGACCGACGTGGCGACATGGGTCGGGGGGAGCGGCTGGACCACCGGTTCGTACCCGTTGGAGTGGGCGATGAAGCGGAGGATGCCTTTGTAGATGGCGCGGGACATGTCGAACTTGAAGCGCGGGTCGTTGCCGTACTTCATGTCGTTGAAGTTGTGGTGTGAGACGAGTTCGAGGAGGGTGGAGGGGATGTTGGGGCGGCGGATTTCGCCGAGGTTTCGCTCCCAGGTGAAGCGGCGGTTGAAGTCGGACGAGTAGAGGGCGCGCGCGGAGCGGATGATCTCCTCGTTGACGAGGACGGTGAGGTCGCGATTGAGCCAGCGCGAGCGGCCGTCGGGGAAGCTGTCGTTGCCGATGTCGTCAAAGACCCGATAGATCGAGAGGGTGCCGATGAGGCCGACCTCGTCGAAGCCCGCGTCGGTGTGCCAGGAGAAGTAGAGGTCGATGGGCACGCCAAGGCCCGGGTGGTTGCGATGGTTGGTGCCATCGACCGGGTTGGGGCCGTTGGGGGCGCCGTGGAGGTAGTTGGGCCACTCGGCGCGGGCGGCGATGTCGCTCCAGTAGTCGACACCGAAGTGCTCCACGTCGAACTGGCGCTTGTAGACCATGTCGGCGGGGGCGCCTGAGTACTGGAGCCAATAGTTGGACGCCTCGGCGAAGCGCGGCTTGTGGCTGATCTGGTCCATGGGGGCGATGTTGCCCATGCCACCACCCACGCGAACGGCGTCTATCGAGATATACGTTGGGCCGTCGGCGGCGGCGGAGGGCGCGGCGCCGGCCGCATCGACGACGATCGCCCCCCGTTCCATGTCGGCGCCCTTGGCGAACTCGAAAAAGTCGAGCAGGACCCAAGTGCTGCCGGCCACCTGCTGGTTGACGAGGAAGCGGGTCTCGCCACCGAGGTGGCGGACGGTGACGGGGACGGCGGGGCTGTTGGCGGGGTCGTGAGCCCAGGAGAGG
>CAYQTO010000035.1:10509-24393 GCA_964420455.1 uncultured Candidatus Sumerlaeota bacterium
CATAGCGGCCGTCGTGGGGAAACCAGGGTGTATAGACGGCTTGGGGAGCATCGGCGTCGGGATCAGGATCGGAAACGGCACGGAGCGTGGTTCCGAGGGTGAAGGGCTCGGTGTCCTGGTCGAGGACTGCGGGACGCCCCCCCCTCCAGCCGGGAGCCGTGGCGGGCTGCCAGTCGCCTTTTGTCTCCAAGGCCGAGTAGCGTGTTGTGCCGTCGTTGTCGACGATCACCTCGCCGGTCTGGTAGTCCCTCTCGCGGACAGACCAGACCACGGCCCCCGCGTTCTCGAGCATCGGCGCGAGGAAGGGATTGATGTAGGAGAGGGGGAACAGGTCCTCGATGATCGTATAGACGCGGGCGCGCTGGAACTGCCAGCGGTTCTCCTTGTGCCAGGTGATGCCATGGCTTGGGCCGACGACGATGTTGCGCCCGGCGAGGCCGCCGGCGCGCCCGGGCCCGGCGTAGGCCACGCGGTCGACCACGGGGGCGGCGAGTGTCTTCACCGACTCCATCGCCTCCTGGCGCGTGCGCATGCGCTCGGGCGTGGTAATCATCTCGTCGAAGGAAAACTCGGCGGTGGCGCCACGCCCCCGATCGTAGCGCACGACGATTTCGACGTTGGCGGGGGCGCCGTCCACGGAGGCAACCGCCCCCTCCAGCTCGGCACGGGCCTGGGCCGCGGCCCCCGGGAGGTAGTTGCGGAACGCCAGCCGCTCGTTGAAAACCAGCGTCACCGTATCGTCGGTGAGGTTGACCTCGAGCAACTCCGCGCCGGGGACGATGAGGACGTCGTACTTGTTGTAGTCGCCTGCGGTCTGCTGGATGGCGGCGACGCGGGCCTCGACGGCCGCACGGATCGCGTCCGCCTCCTGGGCGGGGAGTTGGAAGGGCAGCGTGCCGACGAGCAGGCCGGCGGCCACCGCGAGGGCATGGGGACGAAAGGTCACGTTGGGCGACTCCGTTGGCTGGTCTGGGATTGACCAGACTGGACGGAGCCCGGGCGATGCGCGAGGGTTTTTTCCGCCTCCGCGGTGTGCTAGCGGACCGGTTGCATCTCGCCCGCCTTCAACCGCCGCCAATAATCCTGGACGGCCCGCCGGATCCTGGGCGCCAGAATCAGGCACCCAAGGATGTTCGGATAGGCCATGCTGAGGATCAGCAGATCCGTAAAGTCGATGACCGACTGGAAGTTGGCCACGGCGCCGATATAGACAAAGATCAGGAAGATGATGCGAAAGACCATCACGGAGCTGAGGCCGACCCCCTCGCCCAGGTGGTCGAGCAGGTAGATCCATGCCCGCTCCCCGTAGTAGCACCACGAGATCATGGTCGAATAGGCGAAGAGGACGACGCAGACCATGAGGACGTAGGGAAACCAGGTGAGGGTCTCGCCATAGGCGGCCTTGGTGAGGCTGAGGCCCTGGAGCCCGCTGGTATCCGCATAGAGCCCGGTGATGACGATGACGAGGGCGGTCATGTTGCAGATGACGATCGTATCGATGAAGGGCTCGAGGAGGGCAACGATGCCCTCCCGGACCGGTTCCTTTGTCCGTGCAGCGGAGTGGGCGATGGCCGCAGAGCCGAGGCCGGCCTCGTTCGAGAACGCTGCACGCCGGAGGCCCATCACAAACACGCCCACGATCCCGCCATAGAGGGCGTTGTCGGTGAAGGCCGTGGTGATGATGGTGCCCACAGCGGAGGGAATCTCGGTGAAGTTCACGAGCAGGATGTAAATCGAAGCGAGCACGTAGATGCCGGCCATGACCGGCACAATGCGGGAGGTGGCCGCGCCGATGCGCCGAATTCCGCCGATGATGACCAGCCCAACCATGAAGAACATGACCACGCCGAAAATGGAGGCATAGACGGCGGAGTTTTCGATCTCGAAGGTGGATCGGACGCTTTCCCAAGCCTGGTTCGACTGGAACATGTTGCCGCCGCCGATGGAGCCGCCGATGGCGAAAAAGGCGAAGATGACGGCCAGCACCTTGCCGAGGATCCCCATGGCGGGATGCATCTCGCGGAGGCCCCGCTCGAGATAGTACATCGGCCCGCCGGAAATCGTCCCGTCGGGATTTACGCGTCTATACATTTGGCCAAGGGTGCATTCGGCCAGCTTCATCGACATGCCGAAGAATCCGGCGAGGGTCATCCAGAGGACGGCACCGGGTCCACCCAGGGAAATCGCGGCGGCGACGCCGGCGATGTTGCCAAGCCCCACCGTGGCCGACAGCGCCGAGGTCAGCGCCTGGAAGTGCGTCACCTCGCCGTCGTCGTGCTCGTCGTCGTAACGGCCTCTCACCACATCGACCGCGTGCTTGAACGCCCGAAGGTTGATGAAGCCCAGCCAGACCGTGAAGAAAAGCGCCCCGAAGGCGAGCCAGGTAACGATAAAGGGAAGGGCCCACTGGACTGATTTCCCCTCGTGATCGACCTCGCCGGAGGCGACGGGAAAGAACAGGACTTGCGCGACAAAGCCATTCACCCCGCTCAGGTTCTCGTCGAGCAGGGTGTTCAGCCAGGCGACGAAGCCCTGCTCTTGTGCGGTGGCCTCCTCCGTTGCGGGAGCTTCGGTCTCGGCGGCAGCCGGCGTATCGTCCTGCGCGAGTGCCGGTGTCGATGGGTTCAGCAACAGGGCAAACGCCACCGCGAGGAGGATCAGGCCCGCAAGGATCGAGTAGTGTCGTCTATACACCGTGGGCGGAGCTCCTGTGTGGGAAGGATTTCAGTGGCTTGGGGCCTTGAGGACGAGCACCGGACAGTGGGCCAGGTGCACAATCTGCTCGGCGGTGGATCCCACGAGCATCCGGTGGGCGTAGGAGTGGCCATGGGAACCAACGATGACGAGGTCCGCGCCGGTCTCCTCGGCGTGGCGGGCGACCTCCTTGGCGGTGGATCCCACACGCACGGCGAGGGTGATGCCCTCCGCCTCCGGGTGCTTGGCGATCAACTCCTCCATCGCGGCGTGGGCGTGCTGGATGCGGCTTTCCTCGGTCACGTCGCCCCAGACCACACCAATCTCGACCGGGCTGATCTCCGGCAAGACGTGGAGAAGAGAAATATCAGAGGGCGCCGTGGCCAGCGACCGGGCCGCTTCCACGGCGTGGAAGGACGCCTCGGAGAAGTCGATGGCGACCAGCACGCGCTTTCTTGGGAGCCAACTCATCATCGAGCCTTTCCCCGCCGCGGCGTGGGGGCGGATGGGCTGCCAGAACGCTGACAGTTGAGTAACATTTCGGTGGCGGTTATGGGTTGGGAGCGCTGTCGGCCGTGTCAAGGCGGGAACCGGACGGGGCGCAGAGGAGGGGCGGTTTACGGGAAAACAATGCTAAAGTGGATTTGATTTGCCTCGGTGGGCCGTTTTGCCCATTATGGCGTTTTCGGGTCAACGAGATGGATCCGAACGAAAGGCCCCACAGAATGTTTTCAGAGTCCCCCTTCTACCAGCAGGCGTTGGGTCAGCTTCTCAGCGTTCAGGATCGGCTGCAAATCCCCGACGGGGTGGTGGAACGGCTGAAGGTGCCCAAGCGGACGGTGATCGTGAGTGTTCCGCTGAGGCGGGACGACGGGCGGACGGAGATGACCTTTGGGGTGCGGGTGCAACACTCGCTGACCTCTGGCCCCGGCAAGGGGGGGCTGCGATTCAGCCCCACCTTGGACGTCGGCGAGGTGGTCGCCCTGTCCATGCTGATGAGCTGGAAGTGCGGGCTGCTGAATCTCCCCTTTGGCGGGGCGAAGGGGGGCGTGCGCTGCGACCCGAATGCGCTGTCGCCGGGGGAGCTCGAGCGCCTCACGCGCCGCTTCACCCAGGAAATGATCCCCTTCATCGGGCCGAACACCGACGTGATGGCGCCGGACATGGGAACCAACGAGCAGGTGATGGCCTGGATGTATGACACTTACTCGATGACGCAGGGGCAGAACTGTCCGCAGATCGTCACGGGCAAGCCGGTCGCCGTTTTTGGCACGCTCGGGCGGCGGACGGCCACCGGCTGTGGCGTCGTGTATTGCATCGAGGAAGCGGCCGCGAAGATGAAGCTGACGCTTTCCAAGGCGACCGCCGTCGTTCAGGGCTTTGGCAACGTGGGATCTGTCACCGCGCGGGAACTGGCCTACCGCGGGACCAAGGTCATCGGCGTGGCCGATATCGATGGCTATTACCTCCGGCGCGAGGGGTTCGACATCGAGAAGCTGGCGAAACACGTCGAAAAGCGCCGGACCCTTTCCGGATTCAACGGAATCAACAAGGACAAGGTCTCGCGGGAAGAGTTCTTCGCCGCCAAGTGCGACATCGTGGTCCCCGCGGCAGCGGAAATGGCGATCGATGGCGACATGGCGCGAAACCTCAAGTGCCGCATCCTCGCCGAGGCGGCCAACGGCCCCTGCACCTCGGAGGCGGACGCCTTTCTCCGCCAGCACGAGCGGGAGATCATGACGATTCCCGACATCCTCTGCAATGCGGGGGGTGTGATCGTTTCCTACTTCGAGTGGGTGCAGGGCATCCAGATGTACTTCTGGACGGCGGAGGAGGTGGACTCGCGGCTCCAGCAACTGATCCGCCGGGCGTTCCTCCTAACCCACAGCTACGCCCGCAAGCACCAGATCGACATGCGGTCGGCGGCTCTCATCTTGGGCATCCGCAAGGTGGGCAACGAGAAGGCGACCCGCGGCCTTTACCCCTGAGCCTCGTGCAGGGCTGTATAGACAAGATCGCGGATGCGCCCTAGTGACAGGTGGCCGTGAAAGTGCGCCCGATTGGCAGCGGAAGCCCGTTCCCAGGCGTCGGCATCGCGGACCATGGCGCGGAGTCCCGCGGCAATGTCGTCTGCCGTGGAGACGAGGCGCGCGCCTCCGGAAGCAACAACGGGAGCGAGGAAACCCCCCGTTGCCGAATCGGGCGGGACGTTGGCCAGCACCGGGAGCCCCAGCGCGAGGTAGTCGCCAAGCCGCGAGGGGATGGAATAGCGACTGTAGCAGCTTTCGGTGATGGGCTCGGTAGGGCCGGGAAGATAGGCGGCGTGGCATCGGGCCACCTCCGCGTCGAGCTGGTGGCGGTCGCGAAAGAATCCCTTGTACACAACCACAGCCCGAAGCCGCGAGGGAAGCCGCTCGAGCATGGATTCCGGCCCGGAGTAATGGAGTTCGGCGCGTCCCACCTCGCGATGGAGGCGGTTCCACACCGCCTCGAGGGGCAGCAGGCCGTGTGTGTACTGGAGGCTGCCGACCATGGCGATGCGGAGGGGTTCATCGGCCTTGGGGGCTGAGGCGTGGATGTGGGGTTCGGTCCGGGTGAAGGGGATGACCCGCGTGTCTTTGCGATCACCGATAGTGGCCAGGACGTCGGCAATGGGCTGGCTGATGCCCACGCAGACGGAGGCACGGCGCGCGAGGTCCGCCAAGGCAGGGTGGCTCGCGGGCGTGATCCCGCCAAGGTGCTCGAGGTCCATCACCCACAGGACGAACGGGACCTGGAACCTGCGGAGGAGAGAGCGGCATCGGCGTGCATCCGTCTCCCCCGCCGGGAGCACCAGCGCCACCGACGGATCAATGCCGTTGCGGGCGACAAGCCCAGCGAGGCGCCCCCGATGGACCCGATCGTCCCGCCACCAGGAGACGCCGACAGCACCCAGCAGACGGGCAAGGAGTTGCTTTCCGCGAATCGGCCAGCGGAAGTGCGGGTCCTCGAGAAGGAACGACCGCCGGTCGTCGTGGCTGAGGCCATGCACCGTCGAGTTCCAATAGAGGTGCACCGAGGATGGATCGTCGGACCCGAAGAGGAAAAGCAGTTGTGCGCCGGTGCCGTGGGTGAGGGCGAGGGCCGGCCCGGTAAGGAGAAGGGTCGTCCCTCTGGGGCGGGGTGCGGTCATGAGGCGAGGCGCTCTTGGAAGAACTGAATCGTGCGCTCGACACAGAGATCGAGGGCGTACTCGCGTTCGGCAAAGGCGCGACAGGCGGGCCGCATGTCGCGTAGCCGGCCGGGGTCGGCGAGCGCCCTCTGAAGTGTCTCCGCCACCGCCGGGGGATCAGCCCGCTCGGCGAGATATCCGGTTTCACCATCCACCACCATTTCGGGCACACCGCCCACTCGGGTGGAAATCACTGGCGTGCCGCAGGCGAGGCTTTCCTGGATCATCAGCGGCAGATTATCCATGCGCGTGGGAAAGAGGAATGCGTCGGCAGCGCTGAAGACCATCGCCTTCAGGTCGTCGGATGCGACGTAGCCGAGTTGCTTGTGGTCGACATGAAGCTGGCGGGCAAGGCCGTGGGCGTGCGCCCCGATCAAAAGAAGAAACAGGGAACGGCGCGTGGCCTCGGGCATGGTGTTGATTGATTCGAGGAGGATGTCGCCCCCCTTGCGATGGTCGGTGAGGGATTGAGCCCCGGCGAGGAGGACAAGCCGGTCACGGGGCACGCCGAGGGCGTCGCGGGCCGAGTGCCGCTTCCGGGGTGTATAGACATCTAGATCAATCCCGTAGGGAATGTGTCGCCGGGGCTGGCCGGATGCCATGGATCGCGACAGGAGGGATTCGAAGTAGCGACTGGGGGCGATGAAGCCAAGGTCCGAGCGGTCGTAGGTCCGGCGCTTGAGCTTCCATTCCCACCTCGTGGCATCGCGATTCACGGCCGGGTAGGCGGCGAGATCGGGGCACGAGCCACAACCGGTCTCCCAGCGGGGACAGTCGCACCGCATGGCGCAGTGGCCCGTCAGCATATAGATGTCATGGAGGGTCTGGACGCCCGGAACCCGTTGGGTCAGGCCGGCCAACGCCGGGTAGGCGAAGTATCCGCTGTGGAGGTTGTGGAAGTTGAGCACGTCGGCTCGGCGGACCCAGGGATGACGGTGGATGCGATAGGCGCCCACGTGCTCGAGCATGGTGAACCCGGTGCGGCGGACAAACATGGCGAGGAGGTTCTCGAGGCGGGCGGACCGGGGGAACAGCCGGACTCGAGGATGAGACGAGGTCGGAGCGCCGACGAGCATGCGGGCATCATGGCCGGCGCGCAGGAGGCCCACCATCAGGCGGAACCCGGCGATGGCCGCGCCGCCGTCCTGGTCCTGCGCATTGAAGAGCACGATCCTCATCGTACGGGCACGTCTGTGGGGACCTGGTACATGGTCGGAGAGTGCCACGGAAAAAGCCCGGGCGGCCAAACGGTTTTTAGGAACTTGCGGTAGGCCCGGAAGCCGGGGCCGTGGAGGCGGAGGATGGGGAGGCCGATGGCGTGCTGAATCCGGGTGGCAAAGCCCCGCTGGTGGGCAAGGGCCCATAGGCGACGTGCCTCGGCCGGGTGGCCGGCGTCGCGCCAGGACAGGGCCAGGCGGAGATGCAGGCCGCCGATCGCCGCTGAACGGGCGCCATTGAGAAGCCCCTCCCCGGCCAAGTCCGTGATCATGCGCTCGAGGAGCCGTTCGTGGGAGCGCAGGTGTCCGGGTGTCAGCGACGCCTTGCCAATGGTGGAGCCGGAGGGCTCGCGCCAGTAGGAGAGCCCCCCCGCACCGAGATGGTAGCGGAAGCCGCGGCAAAGCGCCCGCAGGTGGAGCTCCCAATCCTGCCAGCTCGGGAGGGACTCGTCCCAGGGGCCAAGGCGGTCGATGGCGCCGCGCCGCCAGAGCACGGAGCCGGTCTGCCAGGGAGCCTCGAGCCGCAGCCACCGCAGCAGGTCGTCGTCCGGGGTGGGGACATTGAACCAACGGGCCTGGTCTCCCGGCGTGTCCTTGAAGACCTCGGTGGGGAAGACGAGGAAATCAGCGTGGGGTTGCCGGTCGGCAACGGCAAGCCGCTCGGCAAGGCAGTCCGGATGGAGCGCGTCATCGGAATCAAGAAAGAGGATATGGGAAGCGCGGGCGGCCTCGAGACCGACGTTGCGGGAGGCACAGGCGCCCTGGGGTCGGGAGTCCGGACGCTCGTGATATTTCAGGCGCCCGTCGCTTCCGGCCAGTTCGCGGATGGCAGCGCGTTCTTCCGCCGGGCTGCCATCATCGACGAGAATTGCCTCCCAATCGCCAAGACTCTGACAAAGAATTGTAGCAACTGCTTGCTTGAGAAGGGCAACGCGGCGAAAAGTGGGAAGAATGATGGAAACGCGGGGTGAGTCCATGAATGACGGCCGTGGACCTTGCGGTGAGGTCCGCGGTCATTCCCTTCCTCCCCGCGGGCCTCAATGGATTTCTGATTGCGCGGGGGTTGGGTGGTTTCGGAATCACGGGGAATGAACAGCTACTGGACGGACAAGAAACTGGTGGTGACCGGGGGCAGCGGGTTCCTCGGGTCGCACCTTGTGGAAATGCTGCAGGACGCGGGTGCACAGGAGATTGTGATTCCGCGACGCCACTCCTGCGATCTCACCGTCGAGGAGAACGTCCAGCGGCTGATGGAAAGCGCCCGGCCGGACATCGTCTTCCACCTCGCGGCGGTTGTCGGTGGCATCGGAGCGAACCGAAAGGAACCGGGGCGGTTTTTTCATGCGAATGCAGCAATGGGTCTGCATCTCATTGAGCACGCCCGGCGTGTCAACACGAAGAAACTTATTAACATTGGCACCATCTGCGCCTACCCGAAATTCACCCCGGTCCCCTTTCGCGAGGAAGACCTCTGGAACGGCTTCCCGGAAGAGACCAACGCCCCCTACGGCATCGCCAAGAAGATGCTGCTGACGATGATGGAGGCGTATCGCGCCCAGTACGACATGCACGGTGTCTACCTCCTCCCGGTGAACCTTTACGGGCCCAGGGACAACTTCGACCCCGAGTCCTCACACGTGATCCCGGCGCTGATCCGGCGGTTCCTCGAGGCGGAGGCGGAGGGCCGCGAGGACGTCGTCGTCTGGGGCACCGGGAAGGCCACCCGCGAGTTCCTGCACGTGCGCGACGCAGCGGCGGGAATTCTGCTGGCGGCGGAAAAACTCGAGGATCCGGAGCCGATCAACCTCGGTGCGGGCTTCGAGATTTCCATCAAGGACCTGGCGGAGAAGATCGCAAATCTCTCGGGCTTCAGCGGCCGGATAACCTGGGACACGACGAAGCCCGACGGCCAGCCCCGTCGCATGCTCGACACGACGCGGGCACGCGACCGTTTCGGCTTCCGCGCCGAGATTGGATTTGATGAAGGGCTCCGTGAGACCATCGACTGGTACCGCCAGTCCCGGGTTGACCTTGCGCCGGTCGCGTCCCGCGACTGATCCCCTTCCGCAGCCACCAGACCCAGAAACGAAGGCAGAATCCACCGCATGAGCAAGAAGGCACTGATCACCGGCATCACCGGCCAGGATGGCAGTTATCTGGCGGAGTTGCTTCTCGAGAAGGGCTATCAGGTCCACGGCATCGTCCGCCGGTCCTCTTCGATGAACCGCGGACGGATTGACCACCTGCATATCGACGAACACAGCCCGGATGCACGGTTCTACCTTCACTATGGAGACCTGAACGACTCGACGAGTCTCCAAAACATCCTGGAGGATGTTCGCCCCGACGAGATCTACAACCTCGGGGCGCAGTCGCACGTCCGCGTTTCCTTCGAGGTGCCTGAATATACGGCCGACGTGACGGCGATGGGGACCTTAAGGCTGCTGGAGGCCATGCGCCGCGTCGTCCCCGGGGCCCGCTTCTACCAGGCCTCCTCGTCCGAGATGTACGGAGGCGTCCAGGGCAAGCCCCAGAACGAGGACACGCCCTTTCATCCGCGCAGCCCCTACGCGGTGGCGAAGGTCTTCGCCTACTGGCAGACGGTGAATTACCGCGAGGCCTACGGGCTCCACGCGAGCAACGGCGTCCTGTTCAACCACGAATCGCCGCGGCGGGGGGAGTCGTTCGTGACGCGCAAGGTCACCCTCGGGGCGGCGCGCATCAAGATCGGTCTCCAGAACCGGCTGTACATGGGCAACCTGGAGGCGCGGCGGGATTGGGGCTTTGCGGGCGACTACGTCGAGGCGATGTGGCTCATGCTGCAGCAGGCCGAGGCCGACGATTACGTGATCGCGACGGGCGAGACCCAGTCGGTCCGTGAACTCCTCGAACTGGCCTTCGCGGCTGTGGACCTCGACTGGAAGGAGTACGTCTCGATCGACCAGCGGTACTTCCGACCGAGCGAGGTCGACTACCTCCAAGGTGATCCGACGAAGGCGAGGAAGGCGCTTGGCTGGGAGCCGAAAGTCAGCTTCGCGGAACTCGTGCGCATGATGGTCGAATCAGATCTGGAACTGGCGCGCCGAGAGCTCATGATGAAGGAAACGGCCACCAACGGGGGCTTGTGATGGTCCCGGACCCGCCGGGCCGCGACTATACGCTCTTCCCCCTCTGGATCACCCTGAGCGGGCTCCCGACGCACCTGAACGATATCGCCAAGGCGCCCTATTGCTGGGCCGTGTTCCGTGCGATTGTGGAGATCGACATCGCCCACCATCCGGCCGCGCCGGGACTCGTCGAGATCCCTCTGTCCGACCTCGCAAGGCAAACGGGCCTGGACCCGAAGAAACTCGAAAAGGCCGTCAAGGGCATGCGCAAGGCGGGCGTCCTGCGCGCGTTCCTTCCCGACAGCGAGGAGGAGGAAGCGCTCTTTCAGGTGATCACGCCGCTGGCCACGCCGATGTCGCCCGACGAGGTGAGGGCGGGGAACGGCGACGCGTTCCTCGAAGCGGAGTGGCCCCCCCGGTATGCGACCGCCACCCTTGAGGAGCCGGCCACCGAGGAAGCGGGAGGGCGGCTCGCCAAGACGCAACGCGTTGTCGAGTTGTACCTGAACGTCTTCTCGATGAAGCTGAACTCGCTGACCGTGGACCAGCTGCAGATTATCGCGGACCGTTATGATGAGGAGTTGATCCGGCGTGTGTTCGAGCGGGCGCGCCAGCGCGAGGCGCGATCGCTCGGGTGGATTCTCGCGGAGATTCGCCGGGAGCAGGCGCTCAGGCACAAGGCCGCGGAAATTCGCCGCGGAGAGGGCCACGATCAGAGCGTATAGACAGCTCGGACACGTGCCAGCGCGTCGACCGTGAGGCGCACGAGTTCCTCCGCGCTTTCGTCCGCATCACTCCCCCAGATCCCGCGGAGCAGTGCTCCCACATTCTCCGGTGTCAGGTCATTGATGTGCCTGGGACGCTGGAGATTTTCCGTGTGTGGCTGATCGTCCCAGCGACGATGAAGGAAAAGGAGACCGGCGGCGGCTCCCTCGGCGTAGAGGCGGGGCTCGACACCGTGCTCGAGGGCGAGCCGCATCGTGCCATAGAGTCGGTCGCGATACCCCAACTTGCGGACAGGGTCGCGCCCAACACGATCGACGAGGTCGTTGAGGTAAGGATTAGTCATGCGACGCAGGAGGTCGTCGGCGTACTCGCGGTAGCCCTCCTCGGTAAAGAGCGGATCGCCGAGGTTGGCGTGGCGGGCAACAAGGGTACGGCCGGATTCCTCGAGGAAGGCCCGGCAGGCCTTGTCCATCAGCTCGGGTGACCGGGTGACTTCGGACACGACGCGGTAACCGTGGAGGTCGGCGAAGTAAGCCAGCAGCGCGTGGGTCGCGTTGTGGCCATAGAGCTTCGCCTCCTCGAACGGTTCGAGGTCGTCCTTCTGGAGGAAGACGCCGATGCCGAGGGGGCGGGCATGGCGCGTGGGGCGGGAAACGAGGATGCGGTTGAATTCCTCCACGAGGACGGCCCGGGGCAAATCGGCCGTCATCGTGGCGAGGCCGAGCTCCTGGATCGTTCCGGCGTCGGTGATGATGCCGCTCATCTTGCCGATGACGGTGTCGATGGCCTCGAAGTCGGCCATGCGCGCGGGGTCGAGATGACGCCCGACCGCGGCGGTGAGGAGGTTTGCCGCCTCGGTGTCGTTCTCGGCGGCATAAATCAGGAGCGAGTCGCCGGGATCACGGCGGCTGATTCCCGCGGCCAGGAGCGCGGCGACGGAGGCGTCGCCCCCGCGGTCGTAGAAGCTGACGGAAGGAAGCGCGACGGCCACCTCGCGGGCCACCGCGATGGCGGAGACGATGGCGGCGCGGCCTTCGGCGGTCCGCGTGTCGTGGATCTCGATCCCGCCGGGCGAATGGGTCGTGACGCCCTCCGGCGAGGCCACGTTCACCGTATAGACGCCGTTGGCCCGTCGAACGGCCTCGACCAGGTCAGCGTCCACGTCGGCCACCACGAATCGGTCGAAGGAGCCGCTGCGCCATGCCTCGAGGAGGAAGAGGGCGCTCTGTATGGGGCCGAAGCCGAAACCGACAAAGGTGCGGGGCACGTGGGGGCTCCTTGCGTGGGTCAGGTGATGCCGACCCGCGTGATGTCGTGCAGGTGGATCATGCCGATGGGGCGATGCTCGTCGTCGACCACGGGCAGCTGGATGATCTTGTGTTCGCGAAGAATTTCGAGCGCCTTGACCGCCATCATGTCGGGCCAGACGGTCTTGGGATTTCTCGTCATGACGTTGCGGACCGGCTGGTCGAGGTCGCAGGTGCCGCCGGTGAGGAGGCGGCCGAGGTCGCCGGTGACGAAGAAGCCGGCGAGGCGTCCGCCGGGGCCGGTCACGCTGATGGCCGCCAGCTTCTTCGCGGTCATGACGACCACCGCCTCGCGCAGGGGCGTCTCCTCGGGAACCACCGGATTGTCGTCGCCGGTATGCATGAGGTCGGACACCTTGGTGAGGAGGCGCCGACCGAGGGAACCGCCGGGATGAAGCACGGCGTAGTCCTCGGCCTCGAAGCCGCGGGCCTCGAGCACAACCATCGCAAGCGTGTCGCCCAGGGCGAGCATTGCCGTCGTGCTGGAGGTGGGCGCGAGGTTCAGCGGGCAGGCCTCCTCCGTCACGTGCAGGAGAAGGACGACTTCCGCGTGGCGGGCGAGCTGGGACTCGCCGTTGGAGGTGAAGGCAACGACGGGGACTTGTCTATACGCCATGAAGGGGAGGATACGGAGAACCTCGTCGGTTGTGCCACGGTTGGAGAAGGCGAGGCAGACATCCTGGGCGGTGACCATGCCAAGGTCGCCGTGGATGGCCTCGGCTGGGTGAAGGAAGACCGAGGGGGTGCCGGTGGAGGAAAGGGTTGCGGCGACCTTGCGTGCGATCAGGCCGGCCTTGCCCATGCCGGTGGTGATGACGCGGCCCTTGCAGTTCACGACGAGGTCGACGGCGGCCTCGAACTCGGACCCAACATGATCGACGAGGGTCTGGATCGCCCGGGCCTCCATGGCCAGAAAATGCCGGGCCCGCTCGCGAATGTTCAGCCCTTCGCCACCCGTAGAAGTTCCGCTTCCGCTTCCTTGTTCCATTGGCCATCCACCAGTTTTTCCGCCACGGAGGGGAAATGTTCGTGCAGTCGTTCAAGGGGAATGAGGGGGACATCGGCGAGGGCCGGGTAAACGACGATCTTTCCCGCAAGGCTGCGGTCCTCTACCGCCTTCATGCCGTCGATTGCCCCCGCCATACCGGAAATCGCGTCGACAGAGGCATCCGTATTCAGCGATCCGCCGATCACCTTGCCCAGCAGCAGGCGCATGTCGTCGATCGTGGAGCCGGAGGTACCGTATAGAAAGATAGACTTGGCGATGATGGCATCCATGTCGAGGTCCATGGTGACGGGGGCCGGGATGCCGGCAAAGAGGTTGATGATGGCGCCGTGACCGGCCTTGGCCACGGCCTCGGTGACGAGGGCGCTCACGGGCGCCATAATGGCGAAATAGGTGAACGGACCGGCGGGGTCGTCGGACTTGGGGTTATGCACGGCAAGAGGGATGCCGTTGGCCCGGGCAAAGGGGCCCGCCTTGCGATCGAGCATGCGAAGTCGCTCGTCGTCGAAGTCCGTCGCAGCCACCGCGAGGTCCTTCCGCCCGGAGCAGAGGGCCCGAATCACATGCATCTGGCCCATGGGGCCGCCGGCCCCCATCACGAGGATGGTGTCGCCGT
>CAYQTO010000036.1:0-23553 GCA_964420455.1 uncultured Candidatus Sumerlaeota bacterium
CGGTGGGTCAACAGCTCGAGGGCGTCAAGCCGGGCGAGGAGAGCGGGGTCGAGGAGAGTGGTGGGATCGGCCATGGGGATTAACAATGAGATCAGGAGATCAGGAGTTCTTCGCCGGTGACTGGGCTGTGATAGAGTCGATGCACCCCGTCTATCAGACGCGTGCAGTTAAAGTTCATGAGGAGCCCACGAGGGATCCCCGCCAGTCGCAGGTAGGTGATCACCTGCGCCTTGTGCACTTGGAGGATTTTCTCGACCGACTTCAGTTCCAGGAGTAATTGGTTCTCCACGATGATATCCGCGCGGAAACACTGCTCCAATAGCAGCCCGCGATAGTTGACAGAAATCGGAACCTGTCCTGAGGCGCAGAGGCCGATCTCTGACAGCTCGTACATCAGGCACTGTTCGTACACGGACTCGAGAAGTCCGGGACCCAGTGCCCGATGCACTTTGATGGCGGCACCAATGACGGTTTCACTAAGCGAATCGTGTATCATCTCTCCTTACCTCCTGATCTCATTGTGGTTAACAGTGAAGGGATTCTTCAGGCCTTGGCGAAGTCCGCGACTTCCCGCGGGAGGGTGTTGAGCAGGTCGTTGAGGACGTCGTCCGTGGTGATGCCTTCGGCGTCGGCCTCGAAGTTGAGGATAAGGCGGTGGCGCAGGGCGGGGAGGACGGTGGCGGCGATGTCGGCAAAGGCGACGTTGTAGCGCTCGTTGCGGATGGCCTTGATCTTTCCTCCGAGGATGAGCGCCTGGGCGCCGCGGGGGGAGCTGCCAAAGCGGACATAGCGCTTGACCATCGGCGTGGCGAACTCGGTCTCCGGGTGGGTGGCGAGAACGAGGCGCACGGCGTAGTCCTGGACGTGGGGCGCGATGACGATCTCGCGGACGAAGTCCATCCAGCGGAGGATTTCCTCGCGCGCCATGACGGTGTCTGGATGGGGGACTTCCCTGCGGGTAGTGCGGTCGAGAATGACGGCGAGTTCGGCACGCTGGGGGAAGGGAACCAGGAGCTTGAAGAGGAAACGGTCGAGCTGGGCCTCGGGGAGCGGGTAGGTGCCCTCCATCTCGAGGGGGTTCTGGGTGGCGAGGACGAAGAAGGGGGCGCTGAGGGGGTGGAGCTTGCCGGCGACGGTGATCTGGCGCTCCTGCATGCACTCGAGCATGGCGGACTGGGTCTTGGGGGTGGCGCGGTTGATCTCGTCGGCGAGGGCGAGGTTGGTGAAGATTGGCCCGGGCTCGAAGACGAGGCCCCGGCGGCCGGTTTCCGGGTCCTCCTGCACGACGTTGGTGCCGACGATGTCCGCCGGCATCAGGTCGGGCGTGAACTGGATGCGGTTGAAGGGGAGGTCGAGGACCTCGCCGAGGGTGCGGACGAGCATGGTCTTGCCGAGGCCGGGGACGCCCTCGAGCAGGACGTGGCCACCGGCGAAGAGCGCCGTGATCACGCCCTCGACGATCTCGTTGTTGCCGACGATGACCTTGCCGGTCTCCGCGAGGAGCTTCTCGAAGGCGGCACGGAATTCGGCGGCCTGCTGCTGGATGTCCTGGCTCATGGGGCGATGCCTTTCGTATAGACGGGGTGTTGGGGGTTACTTGCGGCGGCGCTGCTGGGCCCGTTTCTTGGCTTCCATCAGGGCGCTCAAGCCACCCTCCGCCGGGGGCTTGTCCTCGGCGCTGTAAGTCTGCTTTTCCGGTTTCCTGGCCACCGGGCGGGACTGCTCCTGCTCGCTGAAGACGGACGGCTGTCCCTTCTGTTCGGCCTGCTGGCGGGCAACGCGGTCGCGAAAGGCGGCGCGGGCCTCGCGCTCCTGCTGCTCCTCCTCGCGGACCTTGTGGGCGCGGCGCTTGGCGGCCTGGAGGCTCGCCATGGCCTCCCGGTCCCCGGGGGCAGAACGCCGCCCCGGCAGAAAGCCGAACACGTTCGCCACGATCCAGTTCCCCACATCCGCCCAGTTCACATAGACGCGGCGAAAGAAGACGTCGGCGGGCAGGAGGAGCGCGGCGGCGACGAGGAGCCATGGCCAGAGGGGCACCGGCCGCCGCGTCGGCGTGAGGTTCCGCAGGTACGGGTCATAGTCCTGGCCAGGCTGGACCACCACGCCGCCGGAGGCGTCGGCGATCGATTCGAGGAAGGTCTCGTTGCTGCGGCTGGTCTCGTACTCCGGCGAGTAGCTGACCGCGAGGCCGGAGGTGAGGAACTCCGCGGGTTCGCCGTCCTCGCCATCGCCAGTCGTCATGCTGAGCATGTAGGTGCCTTCCTCGGAGGCGGGGAAGGTGGCCTCGTAGCGGCCGGGGGCGACCTGTCGTATGGACAGGTCCTGCGGCTCGAAGTCGGGACCGATGACCTTGGCGTCGAAGTCGAGGAAGTTGCGAAAGTTTCCGTCGTCGTCGACGGCATCGATGGTCACGCGGCCGGTACCACCACTGACCTCCGTGTTGACCTGATAGTTCGGGTTGTTGGTCTCGCGAAGGGACCAGCGGATGGTCTGGGACCAGAACTTGGAGAAGCTTCCCCAGGCGACCCAGTTGGAGGCCCACTTGTCCTTGGCATCGGAGGTGAAGGCGACGGATTTGCCGAGGCCGTAGCGCCAGTGGACGAGGAGAGGGTCCTCGAAGGGAGTTGAGAGGGCCTCCGTCGCGAGGTCCTTGCGGGTCGTGAGGACGTAGCCGTCGAGGTCGGGGAATCCGGTGAAGCCGAGGAGCACCTCGGAGGGGCTGCCAAAGCGGGGGGTGAAGGGCCTCTCGCGGATGAGGGACTTGCGGACGACGGTGGCTTCCTTGGTGAAGATGCGGGGGAGCTCGGTTCCGGTCTGGGGGTAGTAGAACTCGCCACCGCCCCAGTAGGCCATGTCGCGGAGGGTCTGGACGGTGCTGGGATCGTGGGGATAGATGGCGACGCCGGAGACGGTGATGCCGGCATCACGGATGGTCTTTACAGTACTGGGGGTGGGGGGTGAAGGGTCCCCGTCGCTGATGACGACGATGTGCTTGGTCTGGGCCTGGACGCGGATAAGCTCGTCGGCGGCCCTGCTGAGGAGGCCGTCGAAGGCCTGTGCGTCGAGGGGCTGGACGCCCTTGACGGCGGTGCGCATGGCGATCTTGTCGCCCACCTGTTGAAGGGCGGGCTGCCAGAGCCACACATCACCCCAGACATTCCCTCCCCCCGGGGCTTGCCCGTAGTAGATCACCCCGAAGTAGTCCTGGCTGGCGAGGACGTTGAGGGAGACGAGGCAGACCTCGCGGGCCCAGTCGTTGCCGCTCGGCATCTCGCAGGTATGGAGCACGGTAACCAGCGCGCCATTGGGAAGCAGCTTCTTCTGCTTGATGTCCATCTCGACGGGGAGGGCGAGTTCGATGGGTGTATCGATATAGCCGCCGGCGCCAAAGGAGTCCTCGCCGCCGATCATGACGAGGCCGATGCCAAGATCGTGGACCCCGCGCTCGATCATGCGCATCTGGGCGATGCTCATGGCGCTGGCGGGCACGTTGGACAGGATCACCGTGTCGTAGCGCTGGATACCCTCGAAGCTGAGGGGAATGGATTCGGGTCCGCCGATTTCGACGACGATGTTTTCGGCCTGGAGGGCACCAACGAGATAGCGGGCGGATTCCTGGCTGCTGCCCTCGATCAGGAGGACGCGGGGTTCGGCGCGCAGGAAGGTAAACGCGTTGGCGCGGTTGTTCTGGGGCCGGGTGTCGCCGGCCGCCTCGAAGGTCGCCGTATAGTTGTGGAAGCCCCCATCGGTGAGACGCCGCGGGATCACCAGAGGGGGGTTGCGCCCCGCCCGGACAGTCACGTCGTCCTCGATGATAAGGTCGCCGTCCTCGAAGATGCGCAGGCGCCCGGTGGTTTCCTCCTCCGCCTCGAGATAGACCTTGAGCTCGAAGGGGGCATCCTTCGCAACCCGCTGGGGGACGACGACTTTCTCGACCTGGACATCGTTGCGCGATTCGTACCGCATGGGCACGACATCGACGGGTATGCCGCTGTTGCGGGCGATGCGGGCCACCTCGAGGGCGGATCCCCGGTTTTCGTTGCCGTCGCTGAGGAGAACGATGCGGCGCATGTGAGCGGGGGGGAAGGCGGCAAGAGCGAGGCGGAGACCCGCGGCGATGTCGGTCCCCTGGCCGCCGACGCTCGAGAACAGGCGCCTTTCGAAATCGAATCCACGAACGGGCGAGGTCTCCATGGAAGGGCGGTCGCCAAAGACGATGACGCCGGTTTGGTCATCGTCCCGCGCGTTGCGCGAGAGCGTGTCCACGAGGTCGATCTGTTCGGCTTGCTGGGCGGGGGGGACGGAGGCGGAGCGGTCGAGGAGGAAGAAGACCGCGAGGTCGCGGGAGGTGCGCCGGAGTTCCAGCTGGGCCAGGGCGAGGATGACCGCGAGCAGAAGGAGGGTCCGGAGGCCGACAATCGTATAGCGCCGGACGGGCGAGACCAGCCTGAGGCGGCGCGACATCCACCACACCAGCGGGATGAGGAGGAGGAGCCAGAGGTACGCCGGTTCGGCGAAATGAACCATTATTGAAATTCCGGCGCCGATGCGCTGGCGACCGCCCCGGTCCCCTTCGAATATGCACCAAATAGAAGATCAGGCTCTGTTAAAAGCTGCAAGCGTTGATTGTTCGTGTCGGCGACCAGGATCTTTCCACTGGGGGCGACGGCGACGCCCCAGGGCAGGAAGAACTCGCCCGGTCCGCGGCCCGGGCCGCCCGCGCTGTCGACGAACTCCCCCTCGAGCGTGTAGCGGCTGATGCGCGAGTTCTGGTACTCGACGACATAGAGGAGTCCGTCGGGGCCAAGCGCCAGATCGAGCGGGTACCGCATCCGGTCCGAGCCGAAGCGGAAGAGCAACTCGCCCTCGCGCGTATAGACATTGATGCGCCCATTCCCGCAGTCGACGACGTAGAGGCGTCGGGCGTCGGGCGAAAGGACGAGGGCCATCGGTCGCTCAAGCTCGTCGTTCTCGTAAACCGGCGTGCCGAACTCGCGGATGAAGCGTCCCTCGCGGGTGAACTGCATGACGCGGTTGCCGCGGCCAAACTCCGTGACCCAGATGGTCTCGCCGTCGGGGTCGGGGGTGGCGTCGGTCGGAAAGATCATCTCTCCCGGGCCCTCGCCATTCACACCGAACATCCGGAGCCGTTCCCCCGCCATGTTGTATTGAAGGATGCGACTGTAGTGGGTGTCGGCAAGCCACAGGGTATTGTCCGTGGGGTCGACGGTGATACCGGTGGGAGTTCCGTTTTCGTACTCCTCGAAGCGCCACTGGCGTAGGAAGGACCCGTCGCGGGCGTCGTGCACCATGACGCGGCCGGTGCGATCGACGACCACCATCTCGTCGTTTGCGGCGAAGGCGACGGCGCGGGGCTTGGAAAACTGGCCCGGCTGCCGGCCCGGCTGGCCGATGACGATCACCCCCTCAACGGTTCCCGCCGCCGGACGATCACAGCCGCAGAGCACGCTCGCAATCAATGTCAGTAGAAGCAGAAAGACCCGCGTGACAGTGCTCCCCTCGGACAAAAAAGAGGCGGCGGGCTAGTTGCCCGTCGCCGCGCCCTCGACCCCAAAGTTGATCGCCTCGAAGTAATCCCGCACGGCGTTGCGCATGCCGACCGGCGTTTCCGTGTCGTTGATGGCTTCGGCGGCCTGCTGGCGATAACTCTGTGGCACGCGGGTATAGCCAACCTTCGATTCCCCCCGCGGCGCCGTTGCGTCGATTTCAAAGACGCCAATGATCTGGCCCTCGTTCTTCTGGCCGGGGATGAACACGTCCTCGAACTGCATGTCCATGGTGTTGCCAAAGGGCACCTGGCCGTTGCCGATGCCCGGCCCGCCGGAGCCGGCGCCCTGCCTCGAGGGCTGGCCCTCGGCGAAATTTCCCATGCCGCCCACGTCCGACGGCCGGTTTCCACCCATGGACCCGGGCATCTGTCCCCCGGCCGGCGCCTCGCCAGACGACGAGCCCTGACTGCAGGGCTGGCCACCGGACTGACCCTGCTGGCCCCCGGCAGAAGCCATCTGCCCCGAATCGCCCCCCATGCAGTTGCCCATGCATTGGCTTAGGCTCTGCTGCAACTCTGCCACCGTCGCCGCCGCCTCCATCATCTGCTGCATTTCGGACATCTGCGAGGCGGCCTGCTGGAGCGAAGCCGCGGCCGACTGCATGGCCTGCTGGCTGGCCTGCTGGCCCTGCTGCTGGTTCCCGGACTGCCCGCTCTGGTCGCCCTGCTGGTTCGCCTGCTGGCTTTGTTGACCCCCGCCCGAGT
Source organism: uncultured Candidatus Sumerlaeota bacterium (assembly GCA_964420455.1). Taxonomy (GTDB): domain Bacteria; phylum Sumerlaeota; class Sumerlaeia; order SLMS01; family SLMS01; genus CAYQTO01. The sequence goes on from CAYQTO010000036.1 coordinate 6,275, forward strand.
TCGCCTCCGCCTGCTGGGACTGCTGGGCCCCGGACTGTTGGGTGCCGTTGGTGTTTTGTTGCTCCTCGCCCTGCTGCTCGCCTTGGGCGCCCTGATTGTTTGCACCCTGTTGTTGCTGAGAGTCGGCCTGCTCCGATTGCTGGTTGTCCTGCTGGCCATCGGGTTCCTGCGAGGCCTGCTGGAGGGCCTCCGCCGCCTGCTCGAGAGCCTGTGACATTGCCTCATTTTCCGACACCGATTCCGACAACTGCTGGAGTTCCTGCGCGAGTTGCTCCATCTGGCCGGAATCCATGGGCTGGCCGGACTGGAGCTGCTGGGCGAGGTCCTCGAGGCGTTGGGCCGCGCGGTCGAAGTTCTGGTCCTTGAGGTCGCTCTTCAGTTCGCGGGTCTGTTCCGCACGCTGGAGCCCCTGGAGCTGGCGGAAGGGCTGGGCGGCGCGTTGCAGATCGCGCTCCTTGATGCGCAGTTCTTCGCGCATGCGCGACATTTCCGCGACCGCCTCGCGGCTGGACTTCCGGCCGAGGCTGAGGTCGCGCTCGAGCCGTTCCAGCCGGTCCGCCAGTTCGATGTTCAGCGCTTCCTCGATCTCCGAGATGTCTTCACGGCGCTGCTCGGCAAGTTCGCGCACCTCTTCGGCAGCGCGTTCCCGCTGGATCTTTTCCTCGGGGGTCTCGGGCCCGTTGGCGGAGGGACTCGTGATCGCTGCGGGAGGATCGATCCCCGGAAGAAGGTTCATCTGGGGGAGGAAAGAAACCGCCACGCAGGCGAGCGCGGGCCAAACGGTGTGGCGGGCATAGCGGGGGGGCTGGTAGCGAAAGTCGCGGCGCGGATCGAGTTGGCGGGCATAGAGGTCGGCGTCCTGTTCGAGCGCCTGATACGCGGGGCGTTCGTGATGGGCGACCTGTTGGAGCAGGAGGGCGGAGGACAGGCGCTCGCGAAGTTGCAGGCGGGCGTCGGCCTGGAGGGCCGCCTCGAACAGCGTGATCCGTCGCGTGAGCGTATAGACGACTGATGTGGCCACCGCGACGCCCGCCAGCGATGCAGCGATCTCATAGATCGGCAGGCCAAGGGGCATCAGTTTGCTGACGAGAAGAAACAGGGCCGACACCGACAAGCCCACCAGCAGACCGATGAGCCCGGCATCGAAGATTCGAAAAAGCGTCAGGCGACGTTGGACGCCCCGGACTTTGCGTTCAAGGTGCGACATGTCTTCCTCCTCCAAATTCTCTCTTGTGATGCAGGAAACGGACCCTTCGAGCAATCCCAAACGGGAGGCGCCGGGGGGCGAAAAGCACATCCCCCCGGCGAATCGGCTGCCGGGGGGATGCATCTCGTCAATGGGGGGACTGGCCCTTGTCCGTTCTGCCCCTAATCTTCTGGAACCGCGCTCAACTCCTCGGCGACGGCCGCGACAGGTGTGGCCTTCTTCTTCCTGTTCACCATCTTGCTCTTGTTGTCCTTGATCTGGCGTTCGACAGCGCGCAGCGCCTTGTCGAAAGCGGCACCCTCCTCGCCATTCTCGGCAGTAGCAGTCGGCTTCAGATGCCCGGCGTGGACGATGATTTCGCACGCCCGACGGTGCTTCTCGGCGTTGAAGACGACCTCGATTCGGTCGACCTTGTCGAAGAAGCGCTTCAACTTGCGCGACTTCTTGATGACCAGTTCTCGCAGAGCCTCGGAGATCTCGACGTTACGGCAGGTGATTTCGACGGGCATAAACGGCTCCTTTGGAGGGATGAGTCGGATTCGATCGGAGGGAAGGGGTGGTGGGGGCTGCCTCCTCAGTCATGGGGGAGTAACCAGAATGATACGACATCAAGGCGGGTTCTGGATCAAGCCAAACCGTCAGTTGGTGACATTTTCAAGGCGCTCGTCGCAAGATCACTGCTTTCAGTCCTTCACGGCCAGCCTATCCTGGTGGACTGATGGGCAGGACGCGGGGTTTGGCGGGCTCGAGCGTTGAAAGGAAAGGCTTTATGGCCTTTCCATGATCAAGCGCTTAAAACCCCAGGGGGATTTCCCTCCCCGGCGCCTTTCCTTTTGCCCGGAGGCCACCCCTTGCGGCCTGCTACAGGACGACGCAGGCCCTTGAGGAGAAAGCACATGCGGTGGCGAGGAATCGCAGCAACGGTACTACTGGCGGTGGTGGGCGCCGCCCACGGGCAGGGGGTGCCGGTGGATCTTGCCCTGGACCCCCCGGAAACCAGCGTCACCTGGTTTCGCGATGCCGGCGCGGGGGCGCGCGGGGTACCGGTCATCACCGGGGACTTCAACGGGGATGGGATGCTGGACGTGGCGGCCACCCCGTTTTCCGGCAGCACAAAGGGCCGCGTTTCCAATGGCTTCCTGTATATCGTGTTTGGCGACGGAACCCTCGGCGACCGGGTGGACGTGGGCGAGTACGAAGGGCCGCTGCTGCTCGTCCACGGGGCCGAGTCCTACTCCCTTTTCGGAGTGGAAATGGCCCGCGCCGATTTCAATGGGGACGGCATCGACGACATTGTGCTGGGGTCCTCTCACGGTGTCTTTCGCGACGTGGCGGAGGCGGCCGGCGAGGCGGTGGTGCTTCTTGGCCGGCCCGAATGGGGCGACACGGTCCGCGAGATGGACCTTGCGGATCTCCCCGAAGACCAACCCGTGAAGTTCCTTCTCGGCGACAACACCCGCGATCGGCTCGGGTCCTGGTTCTCCGTCCGCGACCTCGACGCAAACGGCGAGCTCGACATGGTCGTCGGCATGGACCTTTCCAATGGCATCGACGGCGGGCTCATCGACAGCGGCTCGACGGTCATCGCCTGGGACTTCTGGACCGCCCATCCGGAGGAACCGTATATACGAGTTGGGGACGAGGCGACCTCCGACGCACTGACGGTCGTCCACGGCCGCAACTCGGTGGACCTGTTCGGGGCGACCAACGCGGTGGGAGACTTCGACGGCAACGGATCGCTCGACATGGTGGCCTCCGCCGGTGTGTCGCGCTCGGGCCTCTTCTTCAGCGGCCCACCACTGAACTACCGGGGCTCGGGCGGTGGCGACGGGCCCAGCAACAACCGCCCCGATGTCGGCGAGACGACCATCTTCTGGGACGCGGCAAATCTCCGTCAGTATCGCGAGCTCACGCAAACGGAACCCCTGCCGCCGGATATACAGACGACGATCATCTATGGCGCCCTCGGGAGATATTTCGGCGAGGATCTCATCGTCGGCGACATGAACGGAGACGGGACCGACGACCTCTTTGCAGGGGGCCTGACGGTGACCAATCCGGTGACCGGGGTGAATGCCGGTGGGGGATATCTGTTCGAAGGGGGGCAACTTCTCCGAGGCCTCAACGTGCTCGACCTCGCCACCCCTCCCGAGGACTATGTGATCGGCTTCTTTGGCGAGGAATTCCTCGGCATCGCGGGCGACACCAACGAGCTTTTCGACATCAACAGCGACGGGTACGACGACCTGTTCTTTGCGATACCGCAAGGCTCTCCCCCACCGAACCAGTTCGCCTCGCGCGGAGACGCCGGATATACGCCGGTGTTCTTCGGTGGCCAGGACTTTCCAAGGCTTCCAGAAATTGTCCGCACCACAACGTCCCCGCTCGATTCCTCGATCCTCCACGCCACCATCTGGGCCGTGGATGCCGCCGACCTGTTTGCCTATTCCTCGAGTTTTGGCGATCTCAATGGCGACGGCGTGCCCGAGTACGTCGCCTGCTCGATGGTGGGCGACGGGCCTTCAAACGCCTTTCCCGAGGCCGGCGAGTACTACGTGATCGACGGACGGGCGATCGCCGAATACGCCGCCGCCCCGATGAATCTCGTCGTCGACGAGGACGCCCTGACCACCGAACCACTCCTCTCCTGGGATGCCGCCCAGCCGATCCTCGGCGACGTCGTCGGCTACGAGCTGCTCCTCACCCGGTCTGGGGTCACGAGCGATACGGTCACCATCAACAGGACCGAACTCTTTCGCAGCGACATCGAGGGAAACGGGCTCGTCGAGTCGGTGCGTACGGTCATGGATCGCGAGGGTACGATCAGCCGGTCCGTCGAGGTCCGGCTTGATCCGCCGCTTGATCTTCCCTGTCAGCCGGAACCCATCGGGCCGTATATCGTCTCCACGCCGGAGACACCCTCGTTTGTGGGCGTCGAACGCGCCGTTGTCCAACTGCCGCTGATTTACGACCTCTGCGTCTGCTGCTCGACGGAAGTGACTTCCGAGATATCCCTCAGCGACAACTCGATCGCGGGCATCGCCGGCGTGGAAGATGCCATTGTGTTCGCGAATCTCGAGCTCGAACTGCTCCGCGCAGGCGAGGTGACGATCCTCGCCGAGGGGATTGATTCCGGTCTGATCGTTGACGTCATGACGGTGACGGTCGGCGAGCCGGCGCTGCTCGCGGGCCTGCGCGGTCGCCTGCTCGACCCGGGGGAAGCCCCCCCGACGGACGACCGCAACGGTGACGGCATCGCCGACGCGGCGGATCTGGTTGCCCGGGGAGTGGACCGGATCCTGTTCCCATGACCGGCCCGGAGGAGACGGAGGAAAGACCGCCACTGGAAACGGCGCACCGGCTGCCGATCGTCCGGCCGGAGGTGGGCGAGGCACTGGAGGATTTCCTTGCCCGGGCGTCGGTTGCGTACCGTTGGCCGGAGGGAACCCGCCGCGAGGACCTGCGGCTGCTCGCCGCGCTCCTCAATGCCCTCGAGGACGGGCCCGCCGCTCTCCAGTCCGGCGCATATATCCTTCGCGCCCTCGGCTTCTCCTCCGCCCCCTCCATGGCCCTTCGCCACATGGTCCGCTACCTGCGCGAACGCGCCGCCTCCGATGCCCACCCCCTCGAGGACCTCCGCGCCAACCCCGAACACCTCCACTTCCTCTGTTCCTTCTTCTCCTTCACCCAATTCCTCAGCGAGATCGTCATCGCCCACCCCGACTATATGGACTGGGCGTTTCGCCATGGTCGGCTCCATCGGACGAAGACCCTGGAGGACTACCGCTCGGAGGTCCATGGGTGGCTGGAGGGGCGAACGGAGCGCGACGGGCGACGGGCCGCTCTGACCCTCTACAAGAAGCGCGAGCTGCTCCGCATCGGCATCCGCGACATTCGCGAGATGGCGGGGACCTCGGCGCTGACCGGCGAGTTGTCCTGCCTGGCGCAGGCGGTGACCGAGGTGGCCCATGCGGATTGCCGCGCCGCCCTTGTCGCCCGCCACGGACGCCCCATCGCCGAGAGCACCGGCGAGGAGTCCGGCTTCTGCATCTATGCCATGGGCAAGCTGGGCGGCGGGGAGCTGAACTTCAGCTCGGACCTCGACCTGATCTACGTCTATACGGAGGAGGGGGAGACGGAGGGCGTCCCGGAAGGGCTCGGCGGGGCGGCAGTCCGCCGCATCACCAACCACGCGTTCTTCACCGCCCTCGCCCAGCAGATCGGCGAGTACCTTTCCGGTCGGAACCCGGAGGGTTTCCTCTTTCGCGTGGACGCAAGGTTGCGGCCGGAGGGCCAGAGCGGTCCCCTCGCCCGCAGCCGCGCCGGCTACGTGGTCTACTTTAACGAGCAGGCGGCCATCTGGGAGAAGGTCGCCTACCAGAAGGCGCGCCTGTTGGTGGGCGACGAGGCACTGGCGGCCATGTTCGACCAGATCGTGCAGCAATTCGTCTATACAGGGAACCGGCCCGAGCGCCTCTTTCCGGAGGTGGCGCGCCTCAAGCGCCGGATCGACACGGAACGCCTCGACGAGGACGGGCGGCGGCTCGACATCAAGCGAGGCCCCGGAGGCATCCGCGAGATCGAGTTCATCATCGCGTGCCAGCAACTGCTCCACGGCGAGCAGCTGCCGTCGCTGCGGGTGAGGCCGACGCTGCGGGCGATCCGCCTCCTCGTGGATCACGGCCTGCTCTCACCGGATGACGCCCGGACGCTCGAGACGGCCTACCACCTGTATAGACGCGTCGAGCATACGCTCCAGATGATGAACGAACAGCAGACGCACCGGATGCCGCGGGAGGAGGCGGAGCGGCGGGCCCTCGCGCTGCGGTGCGGGTTCCTGGACGCGGCGGAGTTTGAGGCACGACTCGGCGATCTGCGGACCAATGTGCGGCGCCAGTTCGAACGGTTTTTCCAGGCGGAGGAGGAACGCCCGCGGGACCTTTTCGAGACGCTGCTCTACGAGGAACATCCCCCGGAGGACGTGGCCGCGCAACTGTCCCCCTTCGGCCTCGGCACACCGGAGGGCTACGAAACGCTGAGGCAACTGGTGGCGGGATCAAGCGAGTTCACGCCGAGCGCCCGCGGCCTCGAGGAGTTTCGCGATTTGCTGCCCCGGCTACTCGATGAACTGAAGGCAACGGCCGTGCCGGTTCTGGCGGTGCGCCAGTTCGAGCGGTTCCTCCGTGCGGCGAAGGGATATGCCTGGATTTACGAGCTCTGTCGCACGCACCCGGCGATCCTGAGGCTTTTTGTCCGGGTGCTCGGCCATGGCAGCCTCCTTGCGCGGGAACTGACGGCGCGGCCGGAATGGCTGGACGAATTGTTCAATGGCGACGGGCTGACGGAAGGGCGCACAACCAAGGCCATCGCGCGTTTTCCCCGCCATGATGCCGACGAGCCGGCGGAGGAGGCGCTACGTCGGCTGCGCACCTTCAAGCGGCTCGAGGCCACGGTGATCGCGATCCAGGAGGTGGTGGCAATCGCACCGAGTGCGGACGCCGCACGGCGGCTGACGGCGCTCGCGGAGTTCGTCCTCGCCGAGGTGGCCCGCGTGTCGGAACACGAGGTGACCGCGCGCGTGGGGGCGCAGGGGATGCCGACCCGCTGGGCAGTGCTCGGGCTTGGCGGCCTGGGCGACCGGCGCGTCCACCTTACCGGCGACCTCGACATTGCCTTCGTGGTGGAGCGCGAGGACCACTGGGAGGGTCACTCACTGGCGCGGTGGGGCGACCTGGTGGCGCGGCGGCTGATTGGCCACATGTCGGGTATCACGCCGGAGGGGGCCCTGTGGAAGGTGGATGCGCGTCTCCGACCGGAAGGCAGGAACGGCCCGCTGGCCGCGTCCTTTGCGCGGTTTCGCGACTACTATCGCGGCGAGGCCGGTCTCTGGGAATGGCAGGCGCTGACCAAGGCACGGCCCGTTGCCGGCGATCTCGGCTTCGGCTGGGAGGTCCTCAATGCCCTCTACGCCATCTACACGGAGCAGGGCCCACCGGCGGACCTGACCGGGCAGATTCGCGACATGCGGCACCGTATAGATGGCAATACGCGCGTGCCGAAGGGAAGCCTTTTTGACCTGAAGGCGAGTCCCGGCGGGGTGATCGACGCCGAGTTCCTCACGCAGTACTTTCAGCTGGGTGCCAGCCCCGAGGCGGCGAACCTCTTTCCACTGACCACGGAGGAGGCGTTCGACGTCTTCACACAGCGCGGTGTACTATCCCAGGAAGAGGCCCGCTTTGTCCGCCAACACCTGGAGCGGCTGCGCCTCCTCCAACGTCACACCCGACTACTGTGGGAGACCGCCCGCGACCTCTATCCGGAGGACCGGGAGAAGCAGACCAGCCTCCAGCGGGCGGCGGCGGACCAGACAATCCTCGCGGGATTGCCGCGGCGGTTCACCCTGGCGGAGGACATGCGGCGAATGCGCGCAATCTTTGAATCCACTCTGGCGGGCACCGCATGACGTGGCTGATGCTCCTCCGGGAGTGGCTGGACTGGAACGAGAGCCCGTTCTGTCGGCGCGGGCGTCGCGGATGGGCCGCCCGGACCGGCGGCATTCTCTTCTCCCTCATCGTTTGGCTCACCCCGATCTGGATCATCCTGGGATCGGTTCCACGGATTGAGGGCGCGATCTACGGCCTGATGCTGTATGGCCTCCTGATGTCGTGGGTGGCACCCCCGTTATGCCTTGCCCTGTATATACCCCCGCGGTTTTCGCGTTCCCAGCTCGAGGATTACCTGCTCGCGGGAATTGCGCGTGAGAAGGTCGTCTATGCGGCCCTCAGGCGTCCCGCCTTCGCCATGCTCATGACGATCCTCCCCTGGCTTCTCGCCTCGCTGTTGGTGGTTGTCATCGCCTCAGAATTAAGGAGTGGGCGGGGATACGGAGAACTTGCGACCGCGATCGTCATTATGGGGGTCGGCATGATGTATCTGTTCCTCGCCGCGGGACGCGTTTATCTTGCTCACCCCGAGCATCTGGTCCGCAGCATGTTGTCGTCGATTGCGCAGGGATTCGTCAGGTCGCTGGTCCTGATTGGCCTTATCCTCCCCTTGGTAGCCCTCAATAGCTTCTTTTCGCCGGTCTTCGACAATACGTTGCTCTTCGTGCTGGCGTCGCTGCTGTGGTCGGGGATGGCTTTCTGGATCGGAAGCAGGAACTTCATCGAAACCATGGGTGACCGGTTGTATAGACAGATCGATCCCGACCGGTTGGAGGAGACCGACTGGTGGTATGCCCTCGGTAAGGGACGGCGCGATCCCGAGAGAGTCGCCGTGTTCCTTCTCGCGGGAAAAGGCCTTGGAGCCATCGTTTCCTCCTTGATCGCCGGGTTGGGGATTGTCGTGGCGATTCTTGCCGGATTCACACTCGTGGACGGGTACCCCATGTTCTTCGGATGGAACATGATGTTCGGATGGGACACCCAAGCCACGGTTTCGGGCGCCTTGGGGCTGGCGTTCGGCTCCGTCCTTGGACTGGGCCCCCTCGCCGTCATGACGGCGGCGCTGGCGGGGATGGGTGCAAGGCGGAGCACGAAGGACATTGCGAACCCCTGGGTCGGGTATCACTTGAGCGTCCTGCTGGCAGGGGGGACCGCATCGCTCTTTTTCCTGGTCTACGTGGTCATTGCGGTGGCCACGTCGCAGCTGTATAACCGGGTTTTTCTGGAGGGGATCATGACCCTCCTGCTGATTGGATCAGTTGCGTTGGGGATGCTCCCGATCATCGTCTATACGGCGGTCGCACGCCGGGGAAGGGTTTTCGGCTACACGCTGTTCTTGGGCGCCCTGCTGTTCATGATTCCCATGCTGAGCGAAGGCTTCCATACGATCTCCCAACCGCATCAGGAGTGGGTCTTCTATACTTCCGGATCCCAGGAGGAAACGCTGCTGGCTGCGAGCCTCGGCATCGTCATGCTGGCCTTTCTGGGCGAATGGCTGATGCAGCGCGCGTGGAGGGGGCTGTGGGAGCGAACCCTGGGCACAGAAAAGCCTTGAGCGTGCCGTCGCCCCGACAACGATGTGCCCCCAGCCCGACGCGGCGTTCACGCCCCCATCAGGAGTTTCCCAAAGATGTACATGCCCGAAATCAAGCCCCCGGTCGTTGTCCGCCATCCGCGCTTTGGCGTGGGCAAGGTGATGCACCGCTCGGGTGAGGACGAACTGAGCAAGGTGATTGTGAAGTTCCAGGAAGAAGGCGAAAAGAAGCTCTCGCTGAAGTTTGCCCAACTCGAGGTGGACATGCCGGAGCCGGTCGAAGGCGAAGAAGAGACGGAGCCCGAAGAGTAAACCATGTCGTCGATCGAGCGCTCCGACGTCGAGCATGTGGCGCTGCTCTCCCGCCTCGCCCTCAGCGAGGAGGAGATCGGCCGCTATACGGCGGAACTCGACAAGATCTTCGCCTACGTGGAACAACTCAGCGAGCTCGATACAGAAGGGGTGCCACCCACCGCCCACCCTCTGGAGCTCCGCGATGTCCTCCGGGAGGACGAACTGCGGCCTTCCCTTGCCAACGACGCAGCCCTCCGAAATGCACCGGAGCAGGAAGACGGCTGCTTCAAGGTTCCCCAGATCGTCTGAGCCCGTCCCATGCCCTTGCTCCCCGCCCACGAACTCGCCCGCCAGCTCGCCGATGGCACCACCACCTCGCGGGCGCTGGTCGAGTCATATCTTGAGCGTATAGACAAGGTGGAGCAGGCGGTTGGGGCTTTTGTGACGGTGACCCGCGAGGAGGCTCTCGCGGCGGCGGACGCGGCGGACAAACGACGCGCCGAGGGGAGCCCCCTCTCCCCCTTCGACGGTGTCCCGGCAGCCCTGAAGGACAACATGATCACCGAGGGCATCCGGACGACCTGCAGCAGCCGGATCCTGGAGAACTTCATCCCGCCCTTCCAGGGAACCGCCGCGGCAAGGTGCCACGCGGCGGGGCTGGTGCTCCTTGGCAAGACGAACCTGGACGAGTTTGCCATGGGCAGCTCGACGGAGAATTCCGCCTTTGGCCGCAGCCGAAACCCATGGGACACGGATCGGGTGACGGGAGGCAGCAGCGGCGGGAGCGCGGCGGCAGTCGCGGCAGCCGAGGTGCCCTGGGCTCTCGGGTCCGACACCGGCGGCTCCATCCGCCAGCCGGCGTCCTTCTGCGGCATTGTGGGGCTCAAGCCAACCTACGGCCGGGTCTCCCGTTACGGGCTGGTGGCCTTTGCCAGCTCGCTCGACCAAATTGGCCCCATGACCGTGGACGTGGAGGACGCCGCCCATCTTCTCCAGATCGTCGCGGGACACGACCCACGCGATTCCACCAGCGCGCCGGTCGGCGTACCCGTCTATACGGAGGGTCTCCGGGATGCGGGGCTGAAGGGTCGCCGGCTTGCCCGCCCACGGGAGTTCTTCGACGGCGAGGGAATTGAGCCGAACGTTCGCGCGGCGCTCGATGCGGCCCTCGAGAAAATGGCAAGGGAAGGGGCGGAAATCGTCGATGTGTCGATGCCCCACCTCAAGTACTCGATTTCCTGTTACTACCTTCTTGCCACCGCCGAGGCCTCAAGCAACCTCGCGCGTTACGACGGTGCCCAATACGGCTATCGCGCGGAGGGAACCGGCAACATCGTCGAGATGTTCAGCCGCACGCGGGCCGAAGGGTTCGGCGACGAGGTGAAGCGCCGCATCATGATCGGCACCCATTGCCTGTCTGCCGGGTACTACGACGCGTACTACCGCAAGGCCCAGCAGGTGCGGACGCTGATCAAGCGGGACTACGACGCGGCACTCGGACAGTGCGACCTGATCGTGGCACCGGCCTCGCCCTTTCCCGCCTTCCCCGCCGGCGCCAAGGTCGATGACCCCCTCCAGATGTATCTCTGCGACGTGTTCACCCTGTCCCTCAACCTGGCGGGCTATTGCGGCATCAGCGTGCCCGTTGGCTTCAGCAGCGACGGGCTGCCGATCGGCATGCAGCTGATGGGAGGGGCCTTCGCTGAGGGGCCGCTGCTATCGGCGGCGTGGGCCCTCGAGCAACTCGCCGGCGTCGTGGGCACGCGCGAACCCGCCCTTCTCCCGGGCTGACTTTCGGGCTTTGACTTGCAACGCGGCGGTGCCATCTCCCCTATGGACGGCAACCCATCGCGACGAGGACGACCATGTATAGACGCTTGCCGGTCCTTGCAATCCTTGCCGCCCTGGCGGTGCTGCTGCTTGCGCCGGGGATGCTGCGGGCCTCCGAACTGACCCTCGCACGCGCCGTCGGCACCGTCGGATCCACGACAACCGTCGACCTGAAGGCATCCGAGCTGCCCGCCGGCTTCACTCGGTTGGCAGTCGAGTTCGAGGGCCCCGCCACGGTCGTTGGCTTTGCCTCGCACCCGGATGCGCCTGCGGGCACGTGGCTCGACATCGACGAACAGCCCGATGGCATTGTCTATACCATCCATTACGCCGGCGACGAGGCGTTCACCACGGGGAGCGCCACCCTCGCCTCGGTGACACTTCGCATGCCCTGGCGCCTGATGCAGGGCGGACGGCAACTTATTCGCGTGGTGGAAGCCCGGGAGGCGGACGGCAGCGACTTTGGCGTAACCGCCACCGCCGGCCGCGTCTCCGCCCATCTCGTCACCGAGCCCGTCTCCCTCTTCTCGTTTCTCGCCTTCCTGATTGCGGGTATCTACTGGCTGTCCTCCCTAGCCCCCCTCCGGACCTTCTTCCGCTACGCTCCCCCGCTCATTTGGATGTACTTCATCCCAATGATCATGACGACGATCGGTGTCACGCCGGACACGTCGCCCTTGTATTCACCATTTATGTCGCGCGTGATGTTGCCGGCGGTGCTGGTGCTGCTGCTCATCGGGGCCGACGTGCGGTCGGTCGTCCAGCTGGGCCCGAAGGCCATCGCTGTCATGCTCGTGGCGACCCTCGGGATCGTCGTCGGCGCCATCGTAAGCACGGGTGTCTTCGCGTGGTTGGCGCCGGGTGCCCTGCCCGACGACACGTGGAAGGCGGTCGCCGCGCTGGCGGGTTCCTGGATCGGTGGATCGCCCAACATGACCGCCGTCATCGAGACCCTCGGGACGCCCCCTTCGCTGATCGGCCCGTTGATCGTCGTTGATACCGTGCTCGCGTATAGCTGGCTCGGGTTGCTGATCGCAATGAGCGCCTACCAGCGCCAGGTTGACAATTACCACGGGGCAGACGCCCGCGTCCTCGACGAAATCAGCTCGCGCCTTCAGGCCGAGCAGGAGGCCAGCGCCCGCGCACCCCGCGTCGCGGATATCGCCTACATGGTCGCCATTGCCTTTGTCGTCAGCCAGGCGTGCATGTTCTTTGGTGACCCCCTCGACGTTCTCTTCAAGGACGTCCTGGGTCTGACCTTTCTCTCCGGCATCATCAACGCGTTCGGCTGGGGCATCCTGTTGATTACGGCGGTGGGGCTTTTCCTGAGCACGACCCGCGTGCGCGATCTCGAGTACTGTGGCGCCTCCTCCATCGGTTATGTTGGTCTGTACCTCCTGCTGACGACCTACGGCGCGCAGGCAAACCTCACCGCAATCCTCGAGGTGCCTGTCTTCTTCGCCCTCGGGGCCGTGTGGCTCGCCATCCATATTGCGATCCTGTATGCAGGAGTACGCCTGCTTCGGGCGCCGCTCTTCCTCGGCGCCACCAGTTCGATGGCCAACATTGGCGGGACGGCCTCCGCCCCGGTGGTTGCCGCCGCGTACCACCCTTCGATGGCGCCGGTTGGCCTGCTGATGGCCATCCTTGGGGGGACTTTGGGCACACCGGTGGCCCTCTTCCTCGTCGCAACGGCGACCCGTGTGGTCTCCGGCGGCTAGCGCAATGGTCCCCCGTCGTCTCGCGATCCTTGGCTGCGGCTGGCTTGGCCTTGGACTCGCCCGGCTCGCCCGGGGCGAGGGAATGTCTATACGGGGATCAACCAGAACCGACGAGCGCCTCGGGGACCTGCACGCGGAAGGGATCGAAGCTGTCCGGCTGCGCCTTCCCGGGGACGCACCCTCCCCGCAACTCGAGAAATTCCTTCAGGCGGACGCGCTCGTGATCAGCCTGCCACCGGGCCGCCGCGACCCCGAGGTGGAGCAACGCTTCCCCGCGCTCGTCGCGGGCCTTGCCGCCGAGGTAGCCCTTTCCTCCGTCTCCAACGTCATCTTTTGGAGCAGCACAAGTGTCTACGCGAGCCGGGACGCCGAGGTCGACGAATCGGACGACAGCTCTCCCGACACCCCATCGGGCCGCGCCCTGCGCGCCGCGGAACGGCTGCTGCACGAGGCCCTCGGCGATCGCCTGACGGTGCTGCGCCTTGGGGGGCTCCTTGGCGACGACCGCCATCCGGCGCGCAAGCTCGCGGGGCAAACCAAGCTCGGAAACGGCGACGCCCCCGTGAACCTCGTCGGGCGCCAGGACGCGGCACGGGCCAGCCTCGCCTGTCTCCTCGATCCCGCCGCCGCCGGCGAGACCTTCAATGTGGTCGCACCGGTTCATCCAACCCGTAAAGATTTCTATACGGCTGCGGCGGATCGCCTCGGGCTTCCCGCGCCGCCCTTTGATGCCTCAGAAGCAAGCCCATGGAAAAGGGTCCGGGCGGAGAAAATCCAGCGCCGCCTTGGCTGGTCGTTTCTCCACCCGGACCCGAGGGACATCCCCATCGATGGGTCGTGATCAGTCCAGCATGAGCCAGTCACCCACGTTCGTGTTCGCTTCGTCCACGGTGAGCAGGTGGAGGAAGGTCGTGGAAACGGGGAAGCCGAAGTCGCTCGTCTGAACGGCCAGAATGTCGGTGTTTCCGTTGCCCGGGGCGAAGGGGGCGGCGGTTGTCGTGAGGAACTCGATCCCGCCCATGGCCGTGGGCGCCGTGGCGATCGTCGACGCGTCTGCACCCGTCGTTGTGTCTATAAGTGTAAGCGTCGATGGGCCGAAGCCGAAGGTTCGAAACAGCCCGTCGTCCGGACCGGAGGCGAGAGCGGTGTTTCCGCTGAGGGAGGACGTGACCACGTTCGACTCGCCGGGATCGAGTGCGTCGCCGTCCGCGGTGACATCCTCGAGCCGGTAGAGCCGGGCCGAGGTGAAGCCCGAATCGGCATCCCCGGCAAAGATCGCATCGCCGATTGCGGCCAGCCCCGCGCCGAAATCCAGACCGCCGTTCGTTCCATCGGTGTAGAAGACGCTCGCGGAGGGAGTCCCGAAGGGGTCGGCGATGCGAAGGACCTCGCTCGCATCATCGCCGTCGGCCGTAATCGTATAGACGGCTCCATCGCTGCCCAAAGCGAGGGAGGCCCCGGTGAAGTCGTCCTGCCCGGTGAGCCCGTCGAGGACGACCTCGGACACAAGCGGGGTCACCTCGCCCAGGTCAAGGAAGTCTCCATCAGCGTTGAGATCCTCGAGGCGGAAGAGGAGGTCGCCCTGCCCACCCGAAGACGGGGACGCGTTGTCGAGGAGCACCAGTTGGGTGGGCGAAAGGGAAACCACGTCACCAATGAAGCCGAACCCCGAATCGAGAACGCCGTCGCCCCCCTCGAAATCGTCGGCCCCGTCCGCGATGAGCGTATAGCCAGGGAATTCCGGATTGGAAACGTCAAGGCGCCAGAGTTGTGTGTTGGCGAAAGAGCCCGCGGAGGCATAGACGATCGTACCGGAGGTTGGCTCCGTGGAGACGGTGGACTGCCAGGCGATGGACGTATCCGGCGGCGAAAGCGCAAGCGATTGGTAGCCGATGGCGGGGACGAGGTCCACCGGCGGGGCAGGCTCGATCACGGCCAGGTTGGTACCAACAACGGTGACGACCTGCTGGCCGGTGCCTGCATTCGGCCCGAAGGGATTCGCCGAAGGGAGCGCCACCAGCCCGCCGGCGGAAATGCCATCAAGGGGCGTATAGACGGGAAGGATGGGATCCTCGGGAACGGTGGCGCTTGCGGAGATCCAGTCGGCACCGGAAAAGTCCGGACGGTTCGCACTCACGAGAACGCGCCCGTCGTTTGTGACGGCGATCTCGGAGCAACCTGGGAGCGACTGGTTGTAGAGGACGAGGGCTTCGCCGGGGTCGTTTGCATCTCCGTCCGAGTTCCCATCCTTGAGCCGGTACAGCGACCCACCCGCGGGAAAGTTTGACTCGCCGACGAGAACCGCGTCGCCATCGAAGGAGATGCCTGCGCCGAAGTTGAGGCCGGAGTAGAAGACGCTTCCGGTCGGCGCCGTGGAGACATCGTCTATACGAAGGAGCTCGCCGGCGCCGGCGCCGTCGGTGGTGACGATGAAGAGGTCGCCGGCATAGGGGTGGCCGGCGGGGGCAAGGGCGGCCGTGGCACCGGTGAAGTCGCCCTGGCCGGTGAGGGCGTCGAGCGTGCCTTCCGCCAGCAGGGGGGTCACTTCGGGCTGGGCGCCCACCACGTCGAGGAAATCGCCGTCGGCATTGAGGTCCCTCGCGATATAGACAAGGTCGCCGAGGGTGGCACCGGCGGTGAACGTGGCGAAGTTCTCGACGATGATGAGTTCGCCGGTGGGGAGAGCAGCCAGGCCGCCGATGGCGCCAAACTGCGAGTCGAGGATGTCGTCGCTGCCGGCGAGATCCTCGGCGCCATCAGCGACGAGAACGGGGGCGCCCGGGGTGGCCAGGTCCACCCGCTGGACGGTGGCGCCGCCAAAGGCCCCGTCGACGACGTAGTATTCGTTGGGCGCACCGGGAACGGGTGTGACGGAGGAACCGGCGAAGCCGGTGCCGAGGACGAGTCCTGTCGGTTGGGTGTAGGTCACCTGAAAGCCGGCGCGGAGGCCGGCGGTTTGTGCCGCGAGGGGAGGGACCACTCCCGCGGCAAGGACGAGACTGCAAAGGGTGAGGCGGTTGGTCATGGAACGACATGCTCCGAACATGGTGATGGCAGCCCCCAGGGGCTGTTTGTCCATCGCCCGGAAGGACGCTCCACCAAGCGCTTTTGGGGGGAAAACGAGTGCCGCCGGTGCGCGTCTATCCTGAAAGACACGCCCTGCCGGACCAGCCCTTCCCGCGAAGGCTTGATCGGAGTCGCGCCTAATCCGCGCGAGCGCTCGGCAGGTCTTCGGACTTCCGGCCGGGGCGCCACCGGGCGCCTTGCCTACTGGCCGCGACTTCCCAGCTTCACAAAAAGCCAGTGTCTCGTGCGGCGGTCGTTGCCGGTTACCGCTGCGGGGCAGTTCCGGATTCTCACCGGATTCCCTCTTGCGACGATCCCGGGGAACCATCCCGGGTCGAACCGAATGCAGGGTGATCTATGGATGGCTCCCTGCAATCGGGCAACGAAATTCCGGCAAACGCCCCCGACTTCAACCGTGTGACGGGATGGGCGGGGCCCCGACATGGGGGAGAAACCGCACCGCCACGAGGTAGGCGACGAGGAGTCCCGCCACAACCTGCCAGAAGAGCGAGGCATGCTCGTGGGCCATGGTCGCCTGCTTGACCAGGAAGTCGATCCCCGCCCACAGAATCACCGCATCGAAGGCGAGGCCGAGTCCGATCGCGGTCAGGATGATGGTGGCCAGATAGATGGCGAGGCCCCGCGTGCCGATCATCGAGCGGACCGCGGCCATCGAGGCGAAGCTCGTCACGGGACCCGCCAGCAACAGCACCAGCGCCGTCCCCGGCGACATCCCCTTCGCAATCAGCGCGGCGGCGAGAGGCGTTGATGCGGTCGCGCAGATATAGACGGCTGCTCCGGCCAGGGCGACGACCAGCATGCCCACGACGCCGCCGCCCAGATACCCCTCGAAGAAGCGGTCGGGAATCACCGTCATCACAAAACCGGTAAGCAAAACGCCGACGGCGAGGAACTTCGACAGGTCCGGAAGCAGCGTTTGAAACGCATAGTTCTGGCCGTCGAACAGCCGGCTCCAGAGGGAACCCCCGTCCTGTGCGTTCCCGGCTGGCTTCTTATGCCCGCAGCACGAACCGCACGCCGCCTTGGGTGCCTCTTCGCCTGCATTGGTGTACCCCGTCAGGCGGCCATCGGCGTTCTGCAGGATGCCGGTGATTGTTCCGGTGGTGACGGCGCCGATCACGCGTGCCGCCGCCATGAAGGGATTGATCAGGCCAATCGTCAGA
>CAYQTO010000037.1:0-23521 GCA_964420455.1 uncultured Candidatus Sumerlaeota bacterium
CTGCCGCGTCAAACCCTGACGGCGATTCGCTTATGGGGATTGATCGGCAAGACCAACAAGCGGTTTCCCGACGGACGCCGGCAGGTTGGTTGGGCGGAGGGCCTGGGGGAGGATTCAGAAAGAGGGTTGCGGGTGGGGGGGCGAAAGGCCTTGCGCCGGATATGTAACCGGTTGCAAGACGCTCCAAATAACCCCAAAGAGCCTCCCCATGAAACTCCTCCGCCGGTCCTCCGCCCTCGGCTTTGCCGCCCTTCTCGCCGCGCCTCTCGCCGCCATGGACACCCTCGAGAGCGAGCGCGCCGAGTCCTTCTTTGCCCTCAACGGCACCAAGGCCTTCCACATCCCAGAGGCCCTCGAAACCAAGGCGGCCGAGCGCGCCGGGTACATGCGCGAGCTCGGCGTCTACTGGGACCGCATCGACCTTTGGTGGCACGTGGTCGAGGCCGAGCCCGACCAGTGGGACTACTCGCGACCCGACGCCGTGTTCGACTTCTTCGAGGCTCGCGACATCCAGTGGTACCCGATTCTCGCCTATGGGGCGGCCTGGTTCGAGCAGGGCCGGACAGGCCCCAACAAGCGCGAGGAGTTCGACGACTTCGCCGAATACGCTGCCCGCACCGTCAACCGCTACAAGGAACGAGCCCAGATCTGGTCGGTCTGGAACGAGCCCAACATTGCCGGCTTCTGGAGCCCCGAGCCCAACCCGGAGCACTACTTCGAACTGCTTAAGGCCACCCACGACGCCATCGACGCGGTGGCCCCCGACGTGGAACTCTGCGCTCCGGTGATGGCCCCCCTCGGCGCGTGGGACCGCCCCTTCACCGAGCGCCTCCTCCAACTTGGCGGGTCCGACTACTTCGACATCTTCGACTACCACTACTACCGGGACACCTGGCCCGAGAAGGACCTCGCGCCGGAACTCGCGGAAATCCGCGCGGTCATGGCCCGCCACGGCGGCGTCAAGCCCATCTGGGTCACCGAGTCGGGCATCACGTCGAAGAACACCGAGGCGGAGGAAACTTACCCGCGGCAGGCGAGCCTCGTCGTCCGCAACCAGCTGCTCGCCCTCGGCGAGGGGGTCGAACGCTTCTTCTACTTCGACCTCCAGAATTGGTACGACGACAAGCCGGAGAGCTGGGATTCGCAGCTGGGACTGGTGGAGGCCGGCGGCAAGCGCAAGCCGTCCTTCCACGCCTACCGTACGATGGTGGGCGAGATGGACCACCGCGACGTGGTGGGCCGACTCCATCCTTTCGCCGAGGGGGTCGAGGCGCTCCTCGTCCACGACCCGGACCACGACGTCTACACGATGGCGGTGTGGGACCCGGCGGAGGAGACGGAATCCGTCTCCATCAAGACCGCCGCGGCCGACATCGTCGTCGTCCAGCCCTACGGCGAGCGGGACCTCCGCCCGATGGAGGTTCCCCGCGCCCCCGGCCAGCACACGCGGACCATCGACGTGGACATCGACCGTCACCCACGGTACATACGCCATGTCTCCGGCGAGGAATACCTGCCCCACGCAGGCGTCCGCCTCGCCCCCGCCCTCACCATCATGGCGCCCGGGGAAACCGCCCGCGTCGGCCTCGACGTCCACCCGCTCCTCGACGAGACAGGAGCGGAAATCCGCTTCCTCGAGGCACGGTCGCCGGAAGGGCTCGCCTGGGACGCGGAGGCCGGAACGGTCACGCTCGAGGGGACCCTGCCGGAAGGAAAGCATGACCTGACCGCAACGATCGAGGTCACGCTCCCGGGTGCGGAACCGGTGGTGATTGCCCGCCGCGCCCAGATCGAGGTCGTCGCAAGCCTGCGCCTCACCCTCCGGCCCTATCTGGAGGACGATCAACTCTTCGCGCGCATCCTTCTCCAGAACCAGTCGCGCGACCAAATCGCCGGGACGCTCACGTTGGCGCAGGCCCCGGTCAGTCGCGAGGGCGAGGCGGTCCGGCTCGCCCGCAAGTCGATCGAGCCCCTCAGCGCGGGCGAGACCCGCGTCGTTTCCCTGCCCCTGGACCGGACCGAGCTCCCCAGTGAAGTCGGCGTCGTCTCCTGGACCGCCTCCTTCGCCGATCTCGACTCGGACCCGTTCCTTGTCTATACGGCACCGGTCGTCGACGAGCTTCCCGAGGTGGATGGGGTGATCGACGAGGAGTGGGCCACCCCCGAGCGCGCTGCTCGCATCGGGCACGAGCACCAGATCACCCGGAACCACGGCGAGTGGACTCCGGCGAACGCATCCGGCGACGTGTGGCTGCGCTTTGGCCGAGACGCGGTCTATCTCGGCGCTCGCATTGCCGACAACCATCCCGCCCATGCAGGGTACCCGCCTCTCGAGATGTGGAAGAGCGACGCCCTCGAACTCTATCTTGGACTCCGCGGGCCCGTCACGCGGACCTCCATCAACAAGGACTTCGAATATCAGATCGGCCTCGCCCCGGACACCTCCGAGACCGACGGCCCGGTGGTCTTCTGGTTCCATGTCGACCGCGTGCTGGACGATGCACCGATCGCCGCCACGCGCACGGAGGATGGCTGGGTTCTCGAGGCGATCGTCCCCCTTTCCGCCATCGAGGCGGACGAGTACGCGTTCACCCCCGGGATGCTGCTCGGATACGACACCGCGCTCGACGACCTCGACCGGGGGGATTTCGCCCCCGCCGGCAACCAGCCCGGCCGCGCCCTCATGTGGAATGGCACCGGCATGAACTGGATCAATCCCGCCGGTTGGGGCATGGCCCATCTCGTCGCGGAATGAGCTTGTAAAGGCCGGGGCCTTTCTTCTAGGAACGGCCCCATGATGTCCGAAAAGACGAGATTCTTCGGGGAATTCCTGCGCCATCCGGTGCAGATGGGGGCGGTTGCACCCAGCTCTTCCAGCTTGGCCCGGGCTATCGTCCGCGAGATCGACTGGGGCCTTGTCACGAACACGATGGAGGCTGGTCCCGGCACGGGATCGATTACCCGGGTTCTAAGGCGGCACGCCCCACCCTCCGGCTTCTTCGCCGTCGAGATCAGCCCCACGCTCTCCCATCAGCTCCGCACGGCTTATCCCGAGATAGACATCTATACGGACTCGGTGGAGGCGGCCCCGCGGATCTGTCGCGAGCGCGGCATTGACCACGTCGACGCGGTGGTTTCCGGCCTTCCCTGGGCGGGCTTCCCGCGCGACCTCCAGGACCGGTGCCTTCGTGCCCTGCTTGAGGTCCTCGCCCCCGGCGGCCAGTTCGCCACCTATGGCTACCTCCAAGGACTGATGCTGCCGGCGGGGCGCCGGTTCCGCCGCCTACTCGAATCCCGCTTCTCTGCCGTACGCCTTTCCCCCGTCGTCTGGCGCAACCTTCCCCCCGCCATTGTCTATCACTGTGTCCGGTGAGGAGCCGCCAATGGCCGCAAGTACCCACCTTACCATGATCCGCGACGATTTCCGGGACCGGCCTGTCTATACAATCCCGGAAGGCTACTCGATCCGGTGGCACCAGCCGGGCGACGAGGAGCAGTGGCGCCGGCTCCAGCAGCGGGCGGACGAGATCAATGCCATCACCGCGGCCCTTTTCAGGGACCAGTTTGGCGACGACCCCGCCGAGCACGCCCGCCGCATCGCCTACCTGATCGACCCCGAGGGGCACTTTGCGGGTACCGCCGCCGCCTGGTACGGGTCCGCCCGGTACGGCACCGACATCGGCCGCGTCCATTGGGTCGCGATCGACCCGGATTACCAGGGCCGCCGCTTGTCCTATCCGCTGATGGGCGTGATTCTGGACCGGCTCGAGGAGCTCGGTCACGCGAGCGTGTATCTCACCACCGACACCCGTCGTCCCGCCGCGGTGCGGCTCTACGAGCGGCTGGGCTTTCGACGCGTCAGCGATTAGCCCGGGGTGGGCGGGCCGTACACGGCAAACACGTAGATCGTCAGCACAAAGAGCACGATCGAGAGCCCGACGAGAGTGTACAGGTAGGTGCGCTTCCTTCGCTCCTGCCGGGCGAGGTAACGCTCCTCGGACCCCTGTTCCATGTCCTCGCGGATGTACTCGTCGCCGGTCACGGGGCTGTTTCTTTCTGGGATTCCATGAACGCCTCGTAGCGCTCGCGGGTGCTCTCGAAAAGCGAGTAGCGCATGGTGACGACGTTGGTCTTGTCGCCGATTTCCTCCGTGAGTGTATAGACGATGGGAAGGGTATAACTCTCGCCCGGTCCGATCTTCTGCTCATCAAAGCAGAAGCATTTTTCAAGGACGAGCGCTTCTTCGGATCCAGCCCGGGCCGGTTGGACGTCATGGACGGGGCGGAAGTAGATGGTGCGGTCCGACTTGTTGCGGAATCGGTACTCGTTCAGCATTCGCTCGCCTAGCCGCATGCGCTGATAGCGGTTGAGCGTGGCAAACTCAATGGGGAGCGAATCGTTGGTCGTGGCGGAGAAGTAGACCTCGATTTCACGGCCGAGTTCGCGCTCGCCGATGGTGCCCCGGACTGCATTCGGATCAGCCGCGATCAGGCCGACCTCCTGACAAAGCATCACAAAGAGTTCGGCGTTGGCGTAGGCGAAGCCAAACATGCCGGCGGTGGCAACCAGCAGGGCCGCAAGCCATGGCGCCTTGTTGCGACCGGAGGCGCCGGAGCCGCGGGGAATCTGTTCGGAAAGGGCGGCGGTGTCTTCCACGTGTCGTGTACGTCTTTCGTTGGTCAGGCGGTCGTCTTGAGGACCGGGAGGCGATCGAAATTGTGGGCGGGCGGGGGCGAACTCGTGGCCCACTCCATGCCCTGCTGGAGGTCGTTCACGCCCCAGGCATCATCCGGCGCCGTGCGCTTCTTGAACAGCACCGTCGCAACCACATCGTAGATGATGACCAGCGTGCCGGCAATCATCAACAGGTACATGGCGCTGATGAAGACGTTCATCTCGAGGAACTCGGGGCGGAAGGTATAGACGCGGCGGGCCATCCCCCAGATGCCGAGGAGGTGCATCGGCAGGAACATCAGGTTGAAGCCACCGACGATGAGCCAGAAGGCGATGCGGCCAAGCTTCTCACTCAGGTATTTTCCGCTCATCTTGGGGAACCAGTAATAGAGGCCCGCGAAGGCCGACAGGACCACGCCACCGAAGTACGTGTAGTGGAAGTGGGCGACAACGAAGTAGGAGTCGTGGACCTGGACGTCGAAGGGGATGTTCGAGAGGAAGAGACCCGTCACGCCGCCCATGGTGAACACGATGAGGAACGCGAGGCCGTACATCATCGAAACGGTGAAGCGGATCGAGCCCTGCCAGATGGTGGCCATCCAGCTGAAGACCTTCACGCCGGTCGGCACCGCGATCACCATGGTGCTGAACATGAAGAAGGCGCGCAGCCACGGCTCCATCCCCGCGGAGAACATATGGTGGCCCCACAGGAAGAAGCTGAGGACGCCGATCAAAGCGATGGAGTAGACGAGGCCCTTGTAGCCGAAGATGCGGCGACCGGAGAAAGCCGGGAGCACGTGGGACATCACGCCAAAGAAGGGCAGCACGCCGATATAGACAGTCGGGTGGTTGTAGAACCAAAAGAGGTGCTGGTAGAGGAGCGGATCGCCGCCCTTGCCGGGCGCGAAGAAGGTTGTGCCAAGCAGCCGATCGGTAAGAATCATGGTCAGGGCACCGGCGAAAACGGGCGCGCCGATCAGGTTCATCCACGAGGTGGTGAGGACCGCCCAGCTGAAGAGCGGCATGCGGAACCAGCCCATGCCCGGTGCTCTCATCGTCGAGATGGTGACGATGAAATTGATGGCGCCGAGTATGGTACTCAAACCGGCCAGGTGCATGCCGAAGATCCAGAAGTCGACACCGATCTGGGGGCTGTATTGCTTGGTGGAAAGGGGTGGATATGCAGTCCAACCCGCAGCGTTCGTTCCCCAGTACATGCCACCGAGCATGAGGGCCAGGGCGGGGATCAGCAGCCAGAAGGCGAAGGCGTTCATCTTCGGGAAGGCCATGTCGCGGGCGCCAATCATGAGTGGTACCAGATAGTTGCCAAAGCCGGCAAAGATCGGCGCGACCACGAAGAAGATCATGAGCGTGCCGTGCATGGTGAAGACCTGGTTGTAGAAGTCTCCACTCATCAGTCGGACAGTCTCGTCACCGATCTGCATTCCCTCGGGAAAGGCGAGCTGGGCCCGGATCATTCCCGCAAAGCCGCCGGCGAAGATCGCCGAGAACAGGCCGTACCAGAGGTACATGATACCGATGCGCTTGTGGTCGACGGTCGTGAGCCACGACATGATCCCCGTGTGTTCCGGAAGCCGGTGAGCCGGGGTCTCCGTGGGAGTATAGACGGTTTCTCGCTGGGGCTGGGCGACACTCATGGGCGGACAGGTGTTCCTTTCGGCTTATCCCTCGGTGGAAAGTTCGTTGGCGATGGCGGTGCTGGCGGTTTCCGCTCCGTCCGGGAGGGCGTCGGGGCCGAGGTACTCGAGCACCTTGTCGTATTCGTCCGGGGGGAAGGTGGCGCCCTTGCTGTGAAGCCATTCATAGAACTCGGCCTCGTCGACCACCTTCACGTGGATATACATGCGGGCATGCTGGGCACCGCACAGCTCGGCACACTGGCCCTTGAAGAAGCCCTCGTGGAGCGGCTGAAACCAGCCTTGGGTGATGCGGCCGGGGATGACGTCGAACTTCACCCCGAAGGCGGGCACCCACCAGGCGTGGTTCACCTGGGGCGTGTTTCCGTTCAGCAGGACCTGCTGGTTCACGGGAAGAAACAGAGGATCCTCGCCCGTGCCATCATCAGTCAGGGCCACGCCGTACTTCGGCAGCTCGTACTGCCAATAGAACTGCATGCCGGTGACGTCGACGACGACGTCGGGATTTTCAGGCATGGTTTCCATGTACTTAAATTTGGGGTAGGCGGGGATGGCCATGACCGCGAGGACGATGGCGGGGGTGATGGTCCAGGCGATCTCGAGGGGCACATTCTCGCGGGTCGGTGCGGCGACGGGGCGCCGACGCGAGTTATGGTTCCAGATGATGTAAAGAACCGTGAGAATTGGACCGTAAAGGAAGGGCGTGATGAGCGCGGTGGTGATCACGACGTTGAGACGCGCCAGTTGGGCCGAGGTGGTCGCCGGCGAGCTGATCCAGTCGGTCGTGGGGTCCGCCTGCGCGGGGGTCAGCGTGGCCGCGGCAGGGTCGTAGAGGAACCACAGGCTGGCTGCACTGAGGAGCGCCAGCGCAATGGCAGCGACCCAAAGCAGAATGAGGTTACGAATCTCGGAGGAGACCTTCATGTAATGTACGTCCCGTGGATGTGGAAAGCTGGATATTCACCGTCAAATCGCCGGATGGCGATAGACGCTTGTGGTGTCTGTCTCAAGGGGAAAAGGGGATAGTTAACGTCCATAATTCGGGCAAAATCTATCGCCGATGGTTTCTGGCATCCTTCCGATTGCCGCGACCTTTACGTGGAGCCATATTCGTGCGCATCCACCGGGGAAAAGATGCGAATGTCTTCACGTCAGTCCTTGATGACCTTGGGTTTAAACGTTGCCTTACTGGCGGCCGTTTCCCAAGCTCAGACAATCCCCGAAGCGATCGACGACCTCCTCGACCGCACGACCCCGGTGGATGGTGGCGAGCAGGCCATTGTCAACAACAGCTGGTCGGTTCTGATCGAGAACGAGAGCGGCTCCATCGAGTACTACGCACGCGATGCGGAGTTCCCGCGTATTCCCGCCTCGAACACCAAAATGTTCACGACCGCCGCGGCGCTCGCCATCCTCGGCGGCGACCATGTCTTCGAAACGGACGTGTTTCACACCGGAAACCGGACGGGGGGGACGATTTCAGGCGACCTGATCCTGCGCGTGGAGCACGACCCCACCTGGAACACGAACACTCTGGGGGACTCGCGGGCGGCGCTCGACCTCATCGCCGGGACGCTCCGGAACACCCATGGGATTACCTCGGTGGGGGGCCAGGTCGAGGTGTGGGGCGCGACGGCCTACAGCCTCGGGTCCACGTCGCTGTCACATTGGCAGTGGTTCGCGTCGACCGGGGGTGGCAGGACCGTCCAGGACGACCGCAATCGCGACGCCGCGAGCGCCTTCCGCTCGGCGCTCCTTTCCGCGGGCATCGCCGTACCCAACAGCACCGTCGACGGCGTCCATGAATTCGCCACCCCACCGGGCGCGACGCTGATTTACACCCACACGTCCGCCCTCCTGAACTATCAGGCAACCGGTGCCCCCCTTCGCCTCGAGGTCGTCATCCGGCCCCTCAACAAGTTCAGTCACAACGCGATGGCGGACCTGCTCCTGCGTCATCTCGCCTGGACTCAGGACACCCAGAATCCGCCGCGCGATTTCTACTCGGTTGGATCCGGGATCGTGATCGACTGGTTGGAGGATGTGCCGGGAATCGACACCACCGGCATCGCGATGAACGACGGGTCCGGCATCGACAACACCAACCGGTTCAGTGCGCGCCAGACGGTCGACCTCACCCGGTACATGGTGCGGGGTTTCCCCTTCTGGGACGAGTCGCTGCCGATCAGCGGTTCCGGCGGGACGCTCGGGAGCCGCCTGACCGACTTCGCCGGCGACGTGCACGCCAAGACCGGCACCCTGCCGACCTCGGGTTCGGTGTCCCTTTCCGGCTACTTCGACAACCCCGAGGACAACCAGCGTTACTACTTCAGCTTCTACGCAAACAATACGGCGGGTTCGTCGGTAATCGACGTGGGGGGGTCGCGGGGGGCCTTTGACGACATGATCCGGGTGCTGGGGAGCCGGCGGCCCGCGCGGGCGCCCGGGCTTCAGCGGCTGGTGAACCTTGGCGGCGGCGACGTCCGCGTCACCCTGGCCCAGCCCGACTTCACCACCAACGCCTACCATGTCGCGACCAGCCCCGATGGCACCGTCTATACAGACGTGCCCGTCGACACGACGTCCTACATCATCGAATCGGCCACGGGGGGCCTGAACAACGGCGACTATTCCGACACGGCGGGTTTCGAGAGCAGCTCCTCCCACAGCACGGCCCCCGGGCTGACCCCGGGCATCGGGTCGCGGTTCCTCCGGCCCACCTCCGGCCCGGGCACTGCCACCTTCGCCCCCTCCGGTCTCGCCTCCGGGCGCTACCAGGTCGACGTAACCTGCTTCGACTTCAGCTCCGCCGACGCCCCCAATACGGAGATCCGCATCACCGATGCGACCGGCACCCGCAGCGCCTTCTTCGACCTTTCCCGCGATACCGCGGGCGACCGCTGGCGAACGGTCGGCACGATCGACTTCACGCCTGGCGACGATCACCGCGTGGAATTCCGCAACAACGCCCAGCGTACCACCGGGTTCGACGACCGCATGAACCCCGCAGCCGTTCGCTTCTCTCCGATGGAGGTCACGTTGGTCGGGTTGCCGCCGCGACAGACGCGCTGGGTCCGCGCCACCGCCACCGGGCCCCGCCAGCTCGAATCGGAATCCTCCGATGTCTATACCGTCGCCGCCTCCAGCGGGACCGCGGAGTTGCTCCTGATCGATGCGTTCGACCGATGGGACGATCTCTCGGATAATCCCGACAACGACCGTCACGACTTCGTCGCCCGTTGGGGCGCCGCCATCGGCGGCTACTCGTACGATGTGGGGAACAACGAGGACGTGATCCAGGGGGCGGTGACGCTGGGGGATTATCGGGCTGCCCTGTGGCTCTTTGGCGAGGAGTCGACCGTCGACGAGACCTTCGGCAGCGCCGAGCAGTCGCTGGCGCGGGCCCATCACGAGGCGGGCGGGGCGATGCTCGTCAGCGGGGCGGAAGTCGGGTGGGATCTCGACCGCAACCCGGGCGAGTCTTCCTCCAATCCCTCGTCATCCGACCGCGCCTTCTTTGCCGACGTCCTCCACGCAGCCTATCTGAACGATGGAACCGCCTCAACGACCCAGGCCACCGGTACCGGCGCCCCCTTCGGGCCGATTGGGACTTTCCCCTTCTTCACGCCGGGCACGAGTCCCTATCAGGCGGGCTTCCCCGATGGCTTGGCAGCGGTGGGCCCCGGAGCCTCGACGGTGATGACCTACGCCAACGGAACCCAGTCGGGCGCGGCGGTGGCCTACGACGGCTCGGCCGGGGGGGGGCGGGTTGTCTACCTTGGGTTTCCGTTCGAACTGATCGAGCCGGCCGGCACCCGGTCGGCGGTGATGGGTGCGGCGCTGGGATTCCTCCTGCCTGCCTCGGCCACGGACCTGTGGATGCTTATCGGCGACTAGTCCGGCGAACTTGCATTTTCCTTGCGTGGGGCAGGCCGGCGACGGCGAAGCTTGCATCCTGTTCGCCGCTGGCCCACCCCCCTTCGACAAATCCCCAACGGAATTCACCGCCCCCGAATGACTTTCCCCCTCCTCGCCACGACCGCGTTGCTAGCGGTCGACATCACCATGGTCGGCACGGTTCTCATTGGCATCGCCGGATTTATCGTCGCCTTCGGCCTCGCCGTCTTCGTCCACGAACTCGGCCACTTCCTCGCCGCCAAGCTCTTTCGCGTCCCTGTCGAGCGATTCGTCATCGGGTTCGACCGCGACGCCATGGGCTTCCTTCCCGGATGCATCTGGGAGCGCAAGATCGGCGAGACGGTCTATGGGCTGTCGCTGGTTCCTCTCGGCGGGTACGTAAAGATGAGCGGCATCGTCCATCCGGAGATCGAACGGTATCTAGATGGTGAGGACCAGAAGAAGGGGCCGGAGGTGGGCCCGCCGGCCTCGAACGCGGCCATGGCGCCGGACGGACCCCGGCCCGATTACCGGACAACGCCGTCCTCCGGACAATCACTCCAGGACCAGGCCATGGGAGACATGGCCGCGCTCTACAATCGCCCCTTCTATCAAAAGCTCATCATCTACAGCGCCGGGGTGATCATGAACCTCGTCCTGGCGATGGTTGTTGTTACGGCCATGTACACGGTCGGGTTCGACCGGAGCGCGCCAGCCCCCGCCCGCACCGCCTGGGTGGCCGAGGACAACGCCTTCCACGCGCTCGGCGTCGAACCGGGGACGGCAATCCTCGCGATTAATGGACACGACACCGAGAACGACCAGGACGTAAGCGAGGCGGTGGCCCTCGCGGCCGCTGGCGTCCCCTCGCTCGAGGAACTCGGCGAGGAGGGCTTCTCCTTCGAGGAGTTCTGGGCGCAGAACGAGGAACTAGCCCTCAGGCTGACGCTGGCGCCCAGCCGCACCTCGCCGGAAAAAAGCGACGTCGACGTCCTCGTGACCCGGGAAGACCGCATGGACTTCTTCCGCTTCGTGTCCCAGCACCCCGCCTATATTGATGCGCTGGCCCCGGACCAGCCGGCGGACAAGGCGGGCATGCGCGGCGGCGACATCGTGGTGGCCATCAATGGCGACCCGATTGTGGACTGGAACCACTTCACCCACATCGTCCGTGCGAACCCCAACACGGTTATGTCGATGACCGTGCAGCGGGGTGAAGAGACAGCGGAGCTGGAGGTCGCCGTTGGGGAAAGCCCACAGGAGCCCGGCGTCGGCTGGGTGGGCGTTGTCCGAGGCAACCCCGAGAAGATCTTCGAGCAGGAGCCTTTCCCCACGGCACTGTTGAATTCTCCCGCCCGCGTCTGGGGATTCACGACCTTCTACGTGCAGCAGCTGGGGAACCTTGGGGGACGGGCGATCTCGGGAAACATTTCCGGCGTCAGCCAGGACCTCTCCGGCCCGGTCGGCATCTTCCGCTACGCTTACCGCACCGCCACTCAAGGCCTCAGCGATTGGCTGCGCTTTCTCATGATCCTTAACGTCGCGCTGGCGGTGATGAACATCCTCCCCTTCCCGGTGCTGGACGGGGGGCATATCGTCTTTGCAATGTACGAGGCGGTGTTCAAACGCCCGGTGCCGCCCCAGATCCTTGTTCCGGTGCTCAACGGCGCGGTGGTTCTGCTCCTCGTCTTCTTTGTCCTTGTAACCTTTAATGACCTTTGGAAAATCTTCTCCTGAGTGCTGTCGGAGCCTCTGCACGCTGAATTGATCATGGACCCCGATCCCAGCCGAAGTCCTCTCTGCGTTCACCCCACTTGCTGGGGAAGGACGACCCGGTTTATCGATCGGCCATGATAACAATCACCATTGTCGTTATTCTTTCCGCGGGGTTCAGCTTTCTCTGCAGCCTCATGGAGGCGGCGCTTTACTCGGTGCCGATGAGCAAGATCCAGGCGCTGATCGAGCAGCGGGTCGCCGGCGCCAAGCTCCTCCTCTCGCTGCGGGAACGGGTCGACGAGCCCATTTCCGCCATCCTCACCTTCAACACGATCGCCAACTCGATCGGGGCCACGATCCTCGGCGGCCTTGTCGGCGCGGAGCTCGGCGCCGAGTACGTCCTCCTGAGCGGTATCCTCTTCGCCATCTTGATCCTGCTCTTCTCGGAGATCATTCCCAAGACCCTCGGCGTCATCTACGCCGATACCCTCGCGCCCAAACTGGCCTACATCATCCGGGCGCTGATCATCGTTCTCAAGCCGCTGGTCTCCCTGAGCATTTATGTCACGAGCCGCATCCGAAAGGCCGGCGAGGAGAAGGAAACGGTGACGAAGGAGGACCTGATCGTGTCGGCGCGGATCGCCGCGGCGGAGGGCGTGATCCTCCCCGACGAGGGCCGCTGGGTGGAAAACGCCCTGCGCCTCAACGACAAGACCGCCCACCAGCTCATGACGCCTCGGACGGTTGTGTATCTCCTCCCCGCGGAACTTCCCCTCTCCCAAGTCTCCGCCCATTCCGAGCACTGGGTCCACAGCCGCCTCCCGATCGTCGAGGACAACAATCCCGACAAGGTGGTGGGCATCGTGTTCCGTCGCGAGATCTTCGACGCAATGATCGAGAAGGAACCGGAGGAGCTCGAGCGGCTGACGTTGCGGGACCTGGGGCACACGGCGACGCTCATTCCGGAGGCGATGCGCGGGCCCGACATCCTCCGGCGGCTCCTCGAAACCCGCGAGCACCTGTTCATCGTCAGCAACGAGCACGGCGGCCTCGAGGGGGTGATCACCCTCGAGGACGTGATCGAGGACCTCCTCGGTGAGGAGATCGTCGACGAGCACGACAAGATCGAGGACATGCAGGCGTACGCACGGCAGCTCGCCGAGCGGCGCCGCGGCCTCCCCCAACGCTACGTCCCCGCGGACGAGCGCTCGCCAGCGCCCTGAACACCTAGACCCTGATGGGCATCGGCCGCTGCTGGGCCTCGGGAAATACCACGGTTCCCGCCTCGACGACCCGTCGCCACGCCCCGGCGGGGTCCCCGGCACCCACCACTTCCACGGCCTGTTGCCCCGCAAGGAATACCAGCCAGCACTCCGCGGGCGCCGCCCCCAGCACCCGCTCCACTGCGAGCGCGTACAGCTCGACCTGCGGCGTATAGACGTCCACCAGTTCCCCCGTCCGCTCGCCTCCCTCCCCGCACCAGTCCGTCTTGTAGTCCACCAGGATCATCCGGCCCTCCTCCTCGAAGAGCAGATCGACGACGCCCTGGAGGACGATGGTGCCCTGCGCCGTCGCGCCGGCGACCTCCCGAGCCTCGATGCCAACGGTAAAGGGCCACTCGCGATGGAGCCGGGGCGCCTCCCTGCGGAGTCGCCGCCCCAAGTCGCTGTTGAGGAACCACGCGATCGCCCCGAGGTCGACAAGGCCCAAACCCGCGGCGTCCATCATGCCCATCGCGACCAATCGTTCGCCTTCCTCCGTGAGGGAACGGGTCCCACGGGTGAGCTCGATCAGCTCGCACAGGGCGAGGAAGCGATGGACCTGGCGTCCGCGTTCCGCCCCGCCGCCGGGGCCCTTGCGGAGGAATTCCGGCTTCCAGGCGGCACTGTTCCGACCACCCCGCAAGGGCGGTGTCTCCGCATCGCGCTGCGAGTCGTATATCCGCTTGAGTTCGGTGACCGAGACCTTGGCACGGACGAGGGGACGGGGCGGATTGTCGGCCGCGGCGCTGATGCGACGCAGGGCATCGCCGAAGGCGCTGATCTCGGCCGGTGCCGGAGCGGGCCGCCCCGGGAGTCCCCCGGGCGAGGCTGCGAGACGATCGCCGATGGTCTTCGCCGAATGGATCGACAGACGGGCGATGCCGTCGGTGTACTCGCCGGCCTCGGTGCATCCCGGAAAGCGAGTGGCGATGGTGGGAACGATCCAATCGGCGCGGCTGCGGGCGCGCAGGATGGTCATCGGCTTGAGGGCGATGCCCTGTTCGCGGGCCGCCTGCGAGAGCCCCTCCGCGGAATCCTCCATTGAAAGGACGAGGTGCGCCGCCTCCTCCGCGCGCGTCAGCGCCACGTACAACAGGCGCAGTTCCTCCTCGCGGGACCTCCGTCTGATGGCATCACGGAACGCCTCGAGGTAGTGTGGGTGCACTTCGCCCGCCGCGCGGTCCCGGTGCCGTGTGGCAATCCCCACCCGCCGGTCCATCAGGACCGCCTCCGTTGCCGACCGGTCGTTGAACTGGCGCCCCAGGAACGGCACGATCACGATGGGGAACTGCATGCCCTTGGACTTGTGGACGGTCATGATGCGGACGACTTCAGCGCTCTCGGGGACGGGCGAGGGCGCGGCGAAGTCCTCGTCGTTGGCGATGAGGTCCTCGATAAAACGGAGGAAGGCGCCCAGGCCGGTCTGGAGGAAGCGGTCGAACTGACGGGCGCGGTCGACGAGGTGAAGGAGGTTGAGGCGGCGCTGCTCGCCGCCGGGGCGTGCGGCCCCAAGCTCCAGCAACTGCAACTCGTCGTAGAGGCGCATGAAGAAGCGTTCCATGCCGAGATGGAGGCTGTCGGCGCGCCAACGCCGGATCTGATCGATCGCCCGCGCGGCCTTGGCCTGGAGCGGGTGCTCGTCCTCCTTCGCGGCCTTCTTCAGGTTGTCGAAGAAGGGGGCGGACCGGTGGACCAGACGGAGCTCCAGGAGGTCGTCCTCGGACCATTCCCCCGCCGGCCCCCGCAGCAGGGCCAGCAGGTCGACATCGCGCCAGGGATTATGCACCGCCTGGAGGATCGCCTGCACTTCCAGCACCTCCGGCGCCGTGAGGAAGCCCATCCGCGCGTCGCAGAAGAAGGGGATACCCTCCCGTCCGAACGCCTCCACCAGCTCATTCAGGATGCCGGTGGTCGACCGGAGCAGCACCGCGATGTGGCGCCATGGGGGCCCCATTTCGCGCACCATCCGCGCGACGTACCTCGCCTCCACCAGTGGGTCGTCCGATTCAGCCTCCACTTCATTGTCCTTCGGCAACACGTGAAAGGCAAATTGCGGGGGGCGGCCCGATTTCGAATCGCCCGTCCGTCCCGCCGCCAACTCGTGGCCCTCCGCGTACTCGATGCCGATCGTTCCCTCGCGCAGGAGAGGCGCGAAGAAGCGGTTCAGTTCGTCAAGGAGCGCCGGCGCCGACCGGAAGTTGTGGCCGAGGGTGATCCGGGCCGTGCCGGTTCCCTCCTCCTCCACATTCGTGGCGCATGTATAGATAGATAGAAACAACGACGGGTCGGCCAGGCGGAACTCATAGATGCTCTGCTTGACGTCACCGACGACGAAGCGGTTCCCGCCGGAGGGATGATCGTCCGGCCGGGAAACCGCACGCAGCAACCGCTCCTGCAGTGCGTTGACGTCCTGGAACTCGTCGACAAGGACGTGGCGAAACTGATCACGATAGGCGAGGGCGGTCTCCGTGGGCGAGCCGTCTTCACCGACGAGAATTCGACTGGCGAGCCGTTCCAGGTGCGTGTAGGTGAGCCGCCGCAGGCGAAGGTGTTCCTCCATGAGCTCCTCCTGCCAGCGCAGGCCGAGCTCCTCGAGAAGAATGCGGACGACGGGGGCACTCGCGGCGAGGTCCTTCTGGAGGGTCCAGTCCGCCAACGCCTTGATGGCGTTGCGGAAGTCCCCGGCGTCCTTCATCGCCGTCCTGCGAAGATCCTCATACCTCCCTCCAACCCCGTCGTCGATCCCCCGCGGCTTGCCGGCAACGACAAGCGATTCGGCGATGGCCGGCCAGTCGTTCGCCTCGGGATTCTCGAGGGCGGGGTCGACCACCTCGGCGAGCAGCATCTCCATTTGGCGCTGGGTTGCCGTGTATTCGGGGGGGAGCCCTTCCCGGTGGAAGGCGACCGCCCGGCGGATCTTGCGCGTGTGCTTGAGAAGGAGGCTGCGACGGAACCTCTCCACCAGGTCCTCCGCTTCGGTGGTGCTGCCGGTTCCCTCGTAAAGGGCGAGCCATTCACGGGAGGCGGCCCGGGGATCAGCGAGCGAGCCAAGGTACTTCTGGAGGGAGAGGATGATGTGGGCGAGGCGGTCGAATCCGGTGACGGGGCTGGGCTGGTCTCGAAAGAGGTCGCGGAGGGTGTCCGCCGCGGGACCATTGTTGCGGAGCTCGCGCTCGATGCGCCTGAGGACCCAATCGCGCTGGAAGAGGCGCGTCTCCTGCTCGTCCATGAGATCGAAGCCGGGGGCGAGCTGGGCGCGCTCGGGGTGGGCGGAGATGACATGGAGGCAGAAGGAGTGGATGGTGGAGAGGAGGGCCCGGGGCAGGAGGATTTCCTGGCGGTGGAGATGGGCGCGAAGGCCGGGATCGAGGGAGGTGTCGGCGGCGGCGGTGGCGAGGCGGGCGGCGAGGCGCTCGCGCATCTCGCTGACGGCCGCACGCGAGAAAGTCACGACCAGCAACTCGTCCACGCCGGTCCGGGGCTCGTCCTCCGCGAGGATTGTATAGACGCGCTCGACAAGGGTGCGCGTCTTGCCCGCTCCCGCGCCCGCGGAGACGATGGCCGACCGGTTGCGGAGGGCGATGGCGGCGGCCTGCCCTGGTGTGGGGGTCGTCATTCCGCCTCCTCCCGCATCGCCGTCAGGATCGATGCCCGCGTTCCCGGCTCCTTCAGCCGCGCCCGATTCACCCGATAGTCCAGCCGGCAGACCGCCATGAAGGGACAATAGGTGCAGGGCGACTGGCTGACGATCCGAGAGGGGCTGACGGCGCACCGGCCATCGATGATGTCCCGCGCCGTCTCCACGATCATTGTCCGGGTTTCGTCCAGGATCCGGTCGAACTCCGCGTCCCGCAACACGGTGCCCCATTTCACGTATTTTTCTTCAGGGTTCGAACCCGCCGTCTGGATGTAGCCCTTGGCTCCCGGGCCCCATTTGCCATTCCATCCGCCGACATGGTCGAAGACGGACAGGCGCACGAGCCCCTTGTAGGTCGATCGCGCTTCCTTTTCTCGATCCTCGCGCTTGATCGTGATTCCCAGATAGACGGCCCCGGCGGGCAGGACGGCCCCCTCCTCCAGGCCCTCCAGCGCCAGCAGGTACACCGGCAGCTGGAAGTTTTCGGCCCCCTTCCACTTCCGCACGTCGAAGGATTTTTCCCGAAGCTTGTAGTCGACCACCATGCCGGCGCGCCTTCCCTGCACCTCGCCAATGTCTATACGGTCGAGCTGGCCACGCACGACGACCGTCCACCCGTCGCTCACATTCACAAGCGCGAGGGACGGCATCGGCCCGTCCTTGCCGAAGGTCGTCTCCTCCCATGTGGGAAGAACCTTCAGCTCGGAGAAGGACTTCGCCATCCATCGAGCGACCTCGCGGACCGATTCGGCCAGCTCCTCGAGGGCGAGGCGGCCCCGCTCCGTCTCGGTCACGCCGCACCGATCGAGCGCCTCCCGAGGCTCGCGCATTGCCTCGTCAATCCGTTGCTCGACTTTGTGCCCCTCCAGCGGCTTGCCGAGGAGGCCTTCCTCCCGGAGCGTCGCGGTGAAGTTCCGCAGAGCCGCATGGGCGAAGTTGCCTGCGTCTCGCTGCTCGAATTCGGGCTCGAGGATCTCCCTCGGACGCAGCAGGTAGCTGACGAAGTGCCGGAAGGGGCAGGCGCCGTAGGTATCGAGCTGGGAGGCGGACAGGGAGAGGGTCCTGTCGTGAAAGCGTGCGAGGGAATCGGCGGCGAGGTGGGCATCGTTGCGCCAGGAGGCGGCCCGCAGGATCGGCCCCACCATCTCGAGGTTGGGCCCGCCGTCGAACAGCTGGCGCGTATAGACGGCTGTCTCGAGGGGGCCGTCCTCGCTGCGGTCAAGCCTTCGGAGGGCCGCGGCGGCGAGTTCTCCGGGGCGCTGACACCGCGCGGGATCGTCATGGGCGGGCGCCTCCTCCACCTCTTCCCCCGTCAGCGCAAAGACACGCAGGACCTCGTTCCAGAAGGGGGACGAGGCGGTGGCGCTGCCGTGGGCGTCCGCACGGCCACGAAGGAGGACGAGCCGCTCCGTCGCCGATACGAGTGCCCGGTAGGCGTAAAGGATTTCGCGATCAAATTGCCGGCGTGAGGAGGGCCGCAGGTCGACGCCCTCGCCTTCGAGGGCCTCGCGGTCTGCATCGTTCAGGAGCGAGCGGTTGCCCGCCGCCCGGGGAAAGGTTCCCTCGTTCATGCCGAGCACGATCACGCCGCGGAGGGCGGGCTGGCGCGAGCGGTCCACCTGGCCGACAAACACCTGGTCGAGCATGGGCGGGATGCGGGGGAGCGTCAGCTGGCCCAGCGCCCGCGTTGTCAACTCCGCCGCCACGGTCCACGGCATCGTTTCCGCCCCGGCGGCCTCGTGGGTTTCCTGCAGGAGGACCCCCACGCGTTCGAGGAGCCGTTGCTCCTCCTCTCCCCGCCGGTGTCCGACGAGCCCCCCGGCCGCCTCCGTCAACGCCTCCAGAAACGTGTCGAGCCTGCCCTCGTGGATTCCCTCGCGGCGGAGGCGCCCGCGGAAGTCGTCGATAAACGCGGCGATGCGGATTCTCGCCTCCTGCACCCATTGGGGCAACTCGCTGCCACGATCGACGGAACCCTTGTCGGAGAAGGGGGAGCGATCCGGCCGGGGATCCCAGCACTGGTCCGAGAACCACTCGGCGGGTTTGCGGGGGTAGAGACGGGCGTGGAGTTCGAGCCGGTCGACGTCGTCCGTCGAGGCCGGGGCGAGGCCGCTCTTTGCGAACGCAAGGAACCGCGCGACGTCGTTCTCGTGGACGACCGCGGCCATGAGTGTCTGGAGGCCGACGACGATCGGATGGGTCTTGAGGGGTTCGGAGCGATCGACGAAGGCAGGCAGGCCAAGGGCCTCGAGAGCAGCCTCCAACGGGGCCGCGTACTCGTCGAGATTGCGGGTGAGGATGCCGATCTCGCCCGGGGACCAGCCCTCGTCGCGGACCCAGCCGAGGACGATTTCCGCTGCGGTACGGGCCTCCTCGCGCGGCGACTCGCATTCGACCAGGCGGACGCCCTTGCGGTCAGCCGCGGGCCCCGGCGCCTCGCGGTCGTAAAACCGCTGCTCCAGCTCCGCGATGGATGCCGTATATCCATGGCTGCCCCGGAGGAGCTCCGGCGGTTCCAACCTGACGCCGTTCTCGCGGAACAGCCGCGCCAAGCGCAGCATCGTCTCCTCCGCCGAGTCGAAGATGCTCCCCGGCTGGCGCCCGCCCCCCGAGAGGAGCGTGGCCACCCGGTCCGGGTCGCCCGGCAGGCAAATCACCATCACGGGCACTTTGCGGCCCAGCGCGACCAGCACCCGCTCCTCCACCGGGGTGAACCCGATAAACCCATCCACGTAGAGATGGGACCCCTGGAGGAAGTCGCCCCCTTCGATCTGGTCGGCGAGGGTGACGAGGGAAAGCTGGGGATCCTCGAAGCGCTCACCGGCAAGCGCGTCAAATTCCTCGAGGAGGCCGGCGAGGTCCTCGAGCTTGAGCGCGAGAGGCGACCGGTCCTTAAGGCGGCGGGCGATTTCGCGCAGGAGGCCGGGGGTCAGCCGGTACTGGCGCGCCTCGGAAATCAGGTCCTCGAGGGCCTCCTCGATTCCGGGAGCCTGAAGCCGGGGAGACGCCGTCCCCCGATGCCTCGCCCTGACGGTCAGCAGGGTCGCGAGGAGGAGGCGATGGGTCGCCGTCAGCCGCGGCCGGGTGGGGGCGGGGCCATGGGCGAAGACAAACTGGGCAAGGCGGGTGAAGCTCAGGACCTGGGCCCGGCTGTATCCGGCCAGACCAGTCGCAAGGAGGGCGCGCTCGCCCTCAAAAGTCGCCTGCTCCGGAACGAGGTAGATCACCGGGGCGCCAAAAGGGTCCGCCCGGCAGGCGCGCGACAGCTCGTCGAGACATCTCTGCGTCCGGCCCGAACGCGCCCTCCCCACACAGAACCGCACGGCCATTCCCAATACCCTTGTTTGTTACTCAGAACCTTATATTATGACTGTATTC
The DNA here is from genome assembly GCA_964420455.1 of uncultured Candidatus Sumerlaeota bacterium. Lineage (GTDB taxonomy): Bacteria > Sumerlaeota > Sumerlaeia > SLMS01 > SLMS01 > CAYQTO01. The sequence goes on from CAYQTO010000037.1 coordinate 20,223, forward strand.
CGGTCGAACCGGCGGGTCAACAGGGAGTCGGGCTGCAGTCCCCGGCCCGCCGGCGGAGCCGTTGCCCCCGTACCATGTTCCCCCTTGAGCTCCTTGCCGGGCAGGTCATACTCCCTGTTTTTCATTGCAACACCTTCAGGATGGTCCCACCCGGGATAATGCGCCTACTTCCTCTGTTCCTCCTCCTGTCCGCCCTGTGGGTGTCCGGTTGTGTCCGCAACCAGGTGATCCCTCTGGAGGAGGCACTTGCGCCCCAACGCGGTGCGGATGCGCAACCCGCTCCGCGTGGCGGGGTACCGCTGCTGGCGGTCATCGGACCCTTCGAGGACCTCCGTAAGGGGGATCCGCCCGCAGACCGCTCGATCTTTGCGGCCAAGGTTCCACTCCTTGGCATTGCGACAACACGGACCCACACGCACCCAGAGGCCACGGCCAACCAGACAGGAGTCCCGATCGTGGGAACGCGCACCTCCGTCACGGGCGACCTTGCGCACGCCCTGCCCCGCCTGGTGGCCGCCCGACTCGTCGCCGATGGCGCCTTTCAAGCCGCCGAATACGTGGAAACATGGCAGGATGCGCCTGACCTCCGCCGTTTCGATTACGTGATCGAGGGGGAAATCCGCCGGGCCCGCGTCCGCGAGACCACCTATGACTACGGTCTAAACTTCTTCGGTGTGCTGGACCTCGGAGTGTTGCCCAAGGCTCTGGCAGCGCCGGTGGCCTCTTATCGGGCGGAGGTGGAGGTGGCACTGGCGGTTCGCGAGCGCGTCTCCCGGCGTGTGGTCTACTCGGCGGTCCTCCTGCCCGAGACGGCCGGGACCTCCACCGGGTACTACCGCCGCACTGTTGATGGCCTTCCGCCGGCCGTGGCGCTGCTCCGGACCCTGCTCGAAGGACAGCTTGCCGATTTCTCGAGGGGACTGGCTGCGGAACTGCCCTGAAAGTTGCTGTACTTTTCCTTGCCATCGCTCCGCAGCGGGGCCATTCACTTAACCACCTGTGTCACCCGGGCATCGCCGCGTGGCCGCTTCACAACTGGAAAGGATGGGGATTGCGATGAAATCCTGGATCGCGCTTGCGGGCGCTGCCGCTTTCTGCACTGGGCAGGCTTTCGCCCTGCCGCTTTACCAAACGAGCTTTGAATCCGCGGAGGGCTTCAGCACCGGAACCTTTCCCGCGTCGGACCCGAAGTGGACCGTTGAAACGCCTCCCGTTAACATCTCCAACGCGGCTGCCGCCGCGGACGGAAACCAGTATGTCGAGCTGGGGGCTGGCGCCGTTCTGGACTTCAGCCTGACCGCCCAGGAATCCTCCGACGCGGGGGAAGTCGTCTGGGTCGAAGGGTACTTCCGCGGTGAAGGCAGCGATGTGACCCTCGATCAAGCCGTCTACCCGGTCGTTGACGCCTCGGCCATTGTCCACTTCAGCCAGGCCAACGGCATCGAAGTGCTCGACGGCACCACTGGAAACGCCGTCCAGACCGGGGTCTCACTTGGCGACGGATCACAGTGGTTCAAGATCACCATCGCCTTGGACTTCGGAAGCAAGACATGGGAAATCTGGGTTAATGACGCCCAGCCCGGGATCTCCTTCCCGCTCGGCTTCCGCGATACCAACCTGACGGAACTTCGTGGCTTCAAGAACCTCGCCCAGTCCGGGGCGGACTTCGACGGCTTCCGGGTTGTTCCCCAGCTGCTCGGCGATGCAAACGGCGATGGCAAGATCGACGCGGCGGACATTGTTCGCCTGCTCGAGTTCATCACCAATCCCCCGACCGACGACCCGATCCTGTTTGGCAACGCGGACGTGTCCGGGCCGGGCGGGGACCGTGATGGGTCGATCACGAACGCCGACACGACCGCGCTCTGGGCCAGCCTGATCGACGCCGGGGAACTCTGATCTTTCACCGTTTCCGAAACAGGCACCAAAAGAAACCCTTTTGACACCGAGGCCTGACGAGAGACATACTTCTCGTCAGGTCGTTTCACATGCAGCCGGTTGGTCACAGGGGATTTGCACTTGCCGGCCCGAGGATTTGCGAAACAAAATAAGATTATGACCCCAGACCTCAAAATCATCGGCATCGATCTCGGCACCACCAACTCCGTCGTGGCCGTCATCGAAGGTGACGAACCAATCGTCATCCCCAATCAGGAAGGCTCCAACAAGACCCCTTCCGTTGTCGCCTTTCTCGACGACGACGAGTGCATCGTTGGAGATATCGCCCGGCGCCAGGCGGCCACCAACCCCGACCGCACCGTCAGCTCCATCAAGCGGCTCATGGGGATGGACTTCGACGACGTTGCCGAAACCCTCGATATCTTCCCCTTCAACGTCGTCGACCACGAAGGCCATGTGCTCGTGGATATCGGCGGTCTCGGGTACACCCCCGAGCAGATCAGCGCCCTCATCCTCAAGAAGCTGAAGGAATCCGCGGAGACCTACCTCGGCGAGGAGGTCCGGCAGGCGGTGCTGACGGTTCCGGCGAATTTCGACGACAGTCAGCGCAACGCCACGATCGAGGCGGCGAACCTTGCCGGTCTGGAGGTCCTCCGGCTCATCAACGAGCCCACCGCCGCGGCGCTCGCCTACGGCGTTGGCCGCAGCCGCGACGAGGACGAAGTGATCGCCGTCTACGACTTCGGCGGCGGCACCTTTGACATCACCATCCTCGAGATTTCCGAAAAGACTTTCGAGGTGCTCACGTCCACCGGAGACGACCAGCTCGGCGGTGACGACCTGGACCAGGCGATCGTCAACATGATCGTCGAGGAGTTCGAGGAGCAGCACAACGTCGACCTGACGCGCGACCCGGTCACGCTCCGGCGGCTCAAGGAAGTGGCGGAGAAGGCCAAGTGCGAACTCAGCACCACCTCGACCACCACCATCGCCCTCCCCTTCATCGCCTACAGGGACGGCCAACCCCTTCACCTCGAGCGCACCCTCGAACGGGAAGAGCTCGAGGAGATCATCGAGCCCTTCGTCAACCGCACCGTCCGCGCGTGCAAGCGGGCCATCGAGGACGCCGGCCTCAACAAGCGCGACATCCACAAGGTCATCCTCGTCGGTGGGTCGACGCGCATTCCCCTCGTTCAGGACGCCGTCGAGGATTTCTTCGGCCTCCAGCCCTTCAAGGGGATCAACCCGGACGAGGTGGTGGCTCTCGGCGCGGCCACCCAGGGCGGCGTGTTCTCCGGCAACATCGAGGAAGTCACCCTCCTTGACGTCGCCCCCCACTCCCTCGGCATCGAGGTCAAGGACGGCAAGTTCTCGAAGATCATCGAGAAGAATTCCACGCT
>CAYQTO010000038.1:0-23382 GCA_964420455.1 uncultured Candidatus Sumerlaeota bacterium
GCCCCCCAACTGATCCAGGTACTTCTGTGCCCGCGACGCGTTCGGATTCAGCCCCAGCGCCCCCCGCCACGCCTGCTCCGCCTCCCGCTCCCGCCCCAGCCGCACCAACAGCGACCCCCGCAGCACCAGCGCCTCCTCCATCCGCGCATTCAGCTCCAGCGCCGCATCCAACTCCCCCAACGCCTCCGTCCACCGCCCCATCTCCGCGTGCTCCACCGCATTGTTGTAATGCTGCTTCGCCCGATTCACGATCAGCCGCAGAATCGTCAGATCCTTGCCGCAATGATAGCAGCTCGCGCGATCGTCGCGGTTTTCCGTCTCGCAATGGGGGCAACGCATGTCGGGCGCGTCGGCGGCCTTTCCCGGGGGAGTGTGTGCACGGGGCGGAACCTTGGGGCGGGCTGGCATCAGCCCCCGTCCGCGCCGTGACCCACCACCGTGACGTCGCCCCCCCATCGTTGGCCAACGGTTTTTTCGTTGACGCGGCGGTGGCCCGGGGTGGATCGGCATCGTTCCCCGGGCGGGAGTAGCTCAGTTGGTAGAGCTTCAGCCTTCCAAGCTGAATGTCGCGGGTTCGAGTCCCGTCTCCCGCTCCACGCAAACACGGAAATAACAAGGCCTCATACGCCCCCCTTCGAACGACCTCCCGGGCCTGTTTATGCCCGCGTCCACCCGATGCCTACCGCATGCGGGCAAGGTCAAGGCACCTCGGGCGGTCTTGGGGGAGTCGCACCCCATCTCCCTGCCAGGCCCGCTCGCGGATCCCTCTGCCCTATGCCGGTGCCGGGTCCAACCACCCGCGGAGCTTCCTCTCCGCCGCGTCCGTCGCGGGCACGATGTGCAGCCGGTGCCTGGCGCGCGAGGAGGCAACGTACAGGTCCGAGAGCGACTGGGCGCTTGCTTCGTCGACCACGTCGGTCAGGTCGGCGAGGATCACGTGGTCCGCCTCCATGCCCTTGAAGGATTTGATGGTCGATTTGAGGATGGCCCTGTCCGCGAGCCAGTCCGCAATGCCCTCGTTCTGCCAGACGACCGGGAGGTGATGGACCTCCTTGAGGTCCTCGAGGGAGTTCTCCGGGCGTTCCTTCCCCCAGGGGGTCAGAAGGGCGATGCGCGAGGGCGAGGCGCCGGAATCGAGGAGTTCCAGCAGAAGTTTGCGGACGCGGCGGGTGCGGTCGGCCCGCTCGCCTCTTGCGGGATCGATGGAGGGGGGAGTCCCCTCCGGCGCGAGGGGAAAGCACTCCGGTTCCTGGCCGATGACGCTCGAGGAGTAGCGCGCGATGAGCCGCGTGTTGCGGCAGTTTTCCGCGAGGTTCCAGGTGATCTGTGGTTCCGGGTGACCGGTCGCCATCCCGTAGACGCCCCGTTGCCTTGGATCCAGAAAGATATACAGGCCGCCCCGGTCCGGATCCGCGAGGGAGAGCTGGATCGTCCACCACCAGCTGGGATGAAAGTCCTGCCCTTCGTCGACGAAGATGGCATCATAGCGGTCGATTCGGGGATCGTCTTCGCCAAGGACATCGGCGGCGAGCTCGGCACAGGTCTCCCTCCAGAAGACTTGCGGGTCCGCGCCGATCACGAAGGGGCGCCCGGCCCCCGCCACCACCTCGTGGCAGTAGTGGTGAAAGTGGCGAAAGCGGACTCCGGTGTCGGCATGGACACAGGCCAGCCACTCCGAGAGGGACTTGTTATAGCAGAGGTAGAGGACTCGCCGGCCCCCCGCGCTCATCGCCGCCGCCGCCCACACCGCCAGCATGGTCTTTCCCGTCCCCGCGGCGCCCCTCACGAGGATGCGATCGATCTGGAGCAATTGGCGAAAGAGGCCGAACTGGAGCCGCGTCAACTGCTCGATCGTTTCCTCCTCCGGCTCGAGCTCGGCCGTGACGACCGGCGCAAAGTCCGCGTTTTCCCGGAGGAGATCCACCACCAGGCGGTGAGTCCCCGGCGTATAGACGACCTCCGTATGGCCAAGGGCCCAATCATCGAACGCCTTCAGCAGGCGCCCGTATAGACCCTCCATGTCGTCGCTGGTGATCATGACGACGGGATCCTGCGAGAGCGGAAGCCCCCCCTTCGCCCTGCCCAGCGGATAGACAACCGCGTGGCCGTAGACCCCCGGAAAGTCCCGCTTCGCCCGGTAGCCAAGCCGCATCGCGAGCTTTTCCACCACATGGTGCTTGAGGGTCTGCACCTGTTCGAACGGGTTTCGCCGCTCCTCCCGCCGGCCCTGCTCGTCGACGGCGTACCACCGGCCCTCCTCGCAGCAGAAGCCAGGGCTCGACTTGACCTCGAGGAAAAGCAGCCCCCTCCCCGGAGCGCTCACGATAAAGTCCACCTCGCCGTCGCGGACGATCCCCGATCCCGGCTCGCGATGGACGTAGGGAAAGTGATACCGCACCGCCCACTCCTCCGGGAGCTGTGCGCGCAGTTTCTCGTACACGATCCGCTCGCCCGGGTTGGCAAGGTGCCGCGGATCGATGGCGGGAATCATCGTCGGGGCCATGGGGACGCCGCTTCCTCCTGATGATGGGGAGACCGCCGTGGATGCCAGCCCCCCCCCGGCGGGGACAAGCCTTTCGCCTCCGCGCGCCCCGCGGCGACGACCGCCCGAGGGGCCCTTCATGCGGCTGGCGGAATCGTGTCATCCATCGGCCGGCCCAATGCGGTGCCTCCTTTAATCGCGGGGGGGATGGCCCGCCGGTGTGAGGATTGAGGAGTGGGATGCGCGGGGTTGCATGGATTAAATTGATAGAATATTAGTAGAATCCAATAAAGGAACATTCGGGGCGTTGATAGGAAAAATCCATTGCGGCCAGGAAAGAAGGGGGCGGGAAAGCTCGTCCGGACGGCACCCCCATCGTGCCGGAGGAGGAGAAAAGCCGACCTTCCTTACAGGGGCAGCCCGGGCAAGGCCATTGGGTCTTGATTTTGCATCACCACGCGCCGCCTCGTCTGGGGCTACGATATCCAACACAACACACAAGGACGGACAGGATCCATGCTTCATATCAGGACACTATCCATGCTTCATATCAGGACACTCCGTTGCCTCGTGGCAACGGTGGGCCTGCTGGCGGCAGGCGCTCTCGGGGGCTCCGCCCAGGCCCAGGACGCCTTCTTGGACCTCACGTTTGACGGGAGCACCACCGTCATCGAATTGCCTCGAAAACCGTCCGAAACCCACCCGGATTTCCCTAATGATCGGCCGGGCTTCAGCTACAATATTCGGCTCACCAATGCCACCGATCAGAACCTCGGATCCGTCAATATGAGTTATTCTGCATACCCACTAAATAGTTCAGCCCTGATCTATGAGGGCTGGAATGTTGGTGATGAAGCTTCCGGTGCTTTTCCTCCCGGTCAATTCTGGAATGGCGGGACCCCCATCGTCCCGCTCCTTTGGTTTGTCAATCTCGATGATCCCGACCAGACCTATGAAGAAACTGTTGGAATACTCGGGCGCAATGAAAGCGGCACTTTCTTGGGCATTCAGTGGGTAACATTCCGCGTTGTGCCTGATCCGTTCGCCATCACGCAGGAGTCGTCGTTTCGTTTGGACTTCGGTGACAAGATCGCGCAATCTGTCTCTTTGGGGCCAACAACTCCCACCGTGACGGGTATTACAGACTCTCCGGACCCGTTTAGGTATTTATATACTACCCCAACTCCTTCAGATCTCTTGCTACGAGCGATCCCTCCCCCGTTGACCACCTCAGGAGAGCCCCAACCCTCCCTCGGGAATTATGTCTCCCAGGTGGACTTTCGGTTCCAGTATCTCGATGACGGCAAAAGGAGGGGGGAATTCCTGCGGATCGTTTCCGACCCTCCGATTCAAATTGTGGAGGGCGACGTGAACGCGGCCGTCATTGTGCAGCCCCCGGTGACATCCATCGAGGACATAGAAAGCCGCGACAACGAGATCATGGCCTCGGCCTTTGTGATCCCCACGCCTTCGCGCCCCGGGCCCACGTCCGCCACCTTGGAGTATCGCACAAATTCGACCCAGAGTCAGGTATCCAACAATCCGGTCGTTCGCCTTGATCTTGACTATTTCGTCGATCCTTTCTTTCAGTTCTCCGAAGGAGCAGGCAAATATGGCAGGATTTTTGGCCTCTCGGCTGCGACCGACACCGGAGTTTCCAATTCGGATGTAGTCACGAACGTCACGACGCCGCGCGTTGAATTGCGCGCCGAGTTTCTGACCCTCGGCACCGAGGTGGAGCTGCTGCTGGGCGGCCAAAGCATGGGGGTGCGGGAGCGTTCCAGCGAGGCGGAATTGCAACTCGCGTGGGATGTGCCGACAACGGCGGCCCTCTCGGATGGAACCTATACATTTCTTTTCCGCGCCACCGAGCCGTTTGATTTCACGACACGGGAATTTGAACTTGGCGGGGCCAGCCGACTGATCATCGATACGGTGGCGCCGGTGGCGACCTTCGCGCCGTTGGCCGTGCCCGTGGTCAACGCCTTCCCCGAGCCGCTCGCGGTCACCTATGACGAGACGGTGTACCGATTGGAGGCGTCCGATTTCCAGCTGCTGGCGGACGGGACGCCGGTGGACACGTCGGCGCTGTCGCTGGACGGGAGCGACAACCTCGTGGGGCTGGCGGCCCTTCTCGAGGACGGACGGACCTATGAACTGCGCGTGGCGCCGGGCTCGGACGCGATCGACGAGGCGGGCAACGGGCTGACCGCCGCCCCGCTCTCATTCACCTACGACGTCAGCAACCCCACGGTTGCCTTCAACGACCTCTCGCCCGCCGTGGTGGAGCAGGCGCCGGACCCGTTCCCGCTGGCGACCTTCAGCGAGAGCGTGGAAAACGTCGATATTGGCGACCTGACGCTGACGCGAAATGGGGCGCCGGTGGCGCTTAACGGGGCGACCTTCGACGCCTCCGGGACGCTGAGCGGGATCGGCGGCCTGGTGGCGGAGACCGGCGTCTACGAGATCGCTTTCGCGGCTTCCACCGACATCCAGGACGCGGCGGGCAACCCGCTCGCGCCTCCCACCGAGCCGCTGACGTTTCGCGTGGTGGACGACGGCCTGGCGGAAAGCGGCGACCTGAACGGCGACGGCACGCCCGACGCCGCGCAGGCGCAGGTGGCCAGCGGCACCGACAGCGGCGGCGACCCCTTCTATGTTGAAATTGTGGGCGTGGCCCCCGCCGGCAGCACGCCGTGGCTCGAGGGCGTGACGCTGATCAACGCGAACGACGCGAGCCTCCCGGCCGACACGAGCCTCCCCGAGGGCGCCTTCGCCTTCACCGTCAACGGCCTGGACACCGCCGAGCCCAGCAGCGTCACCCTGCGCCTGCGGGTGGAGAACGAAAGCGCCGCCCCCTATCGCAATATCCTCAAGATCGGCGACGGCGCGCCCCGCGTTTTCGACGGACCGTTCACCGCCATCGACGCCAACACCTACGAAATCGTGCTCCTGGACAACGGGCCCGACGACCTGAACCCGGCTCTCGGCGTCATCGAGGACCCAAGCGGACCGAGCTCCACCGGCCCCCTTCCCCCCTACCTCGCCGCCTTCCAGGGCGTCGTCGAGCCCGCCGGCACGGTCACCCTCGAGTGGACGACCACAAGCGAGCCGGCGCTCGCGGCCTTCGACATTGTGGAGGCCCTCGAGGATCCGGTGAGCGACTGGACCGCCGGCGCGACGCTGACCCCGGCGCCCATTGCCGCCACCGGCGGGCCCGCCACCGGCGCAGGCTACACCTTCGACGACAGCAACGTCCTGAACTTCGGCGAAAGCCGCAGCTACTACCTCGTGGAGGAGGAAACCGGCGGCCAGCGCAACACCTACGGCCCCATCACCGTCACGAACAACAACACCGCCGTGGGCGACTGGACGACGCTGGACTAGCCAGCTTTCCCGGCCCCACGGCCCGACAGACAGAGGGGCAGCCCGACAGACCGAGGGGGGGACCAGCCTGGCTGGTCCCCCCCCGTTCTCTTCCCCCGGAGGGGTGCGGAGGTGACGCCCCACTTCCACGGGTCGCGGCGCCAGGCCTGCTCAGGGCGTGGGTGGCGTGGCCACCGGTGACGAAACGAACGGTGGGTCCTTTGAAGAGCTGGCCCGGCTCCGGTTATCCTTCAGGCTCGAGGACGTGAATCGTCACGTGGGAGCGGGGGGGCAGCTCGTCGAGTTCCATACGGAGCGCCGGCAGGCCCGACTTGGGGTCCTGGATGGCGGGGAAGGGTTCCCCGTTGAGTAAAAAGCGCCTTTTCGGCTTGGCGATCCGCTGGTAATGAATGTCGAAGGCAATGCCCCGGGCCGAAAGGGTGCACGCCCATTCTTCAAAAGGGCAGTGGCTTGCCGGAACAAGCAAGAGGGTATGGTTGCGGATCTGAAAGCCCACCATGTAGCGAATCAGGGCCTTCAGCAGGACGTTGGAGCTTCCCGTCTGCCAATCATTCATGTTTTGGCCGTCGATGTTCAAATCCGGGTTATACCCGTAGGAGTTGGGCAAGACGAATGGTGAATGGGAGTAGTTCTCGCGGTCCGGAGTGAAAGGAAGGATTCTCCGAATCTGATCCCAGGCCAAGGAGGACCGGCCCATTTCGAAGAGGGCACTGATGCCGAACAGGGTGGCGTGGACGTAGGTGGCGCCGTTTTCCGCGGTGCCCTTGGGGAGTTTCCCAATACGCCCAACGCCTTTCACCTCTTCGTCAAAGGGGGGATGGAAAGTTTTGAGTCCGTAGGGGCTGTCGAGGCGTTGGAAGGCGTGCAGAATATCCTTTTCCAATGAGGGCTCGCGAGCGAGCATGTCGCTGAGTACCCAGAAGGCATTAGCGGTGACACTGTCGCGACCGTGGCCATCCACGTCCTTGAAGCTGCCGACGTAGTAGGCGCGGTTGTGCCCCCATCCATGAACGATGCGACGCTCGTCCGGCGAGCCGTGGACAATGGCATGCTCCAGAAGGGCCTCCGAGAGGTCCGCCTGGGAGCGGAGATAGGTGTTGATGCATTCTCCATGCTCCGCGTCGCCGGCGAGCGTCAGGATTGCGACCATTTCACCAAGATTTTGGTAAACGTGAAGGGAAGCCATGACGCTGACACCGTTGCCATAGCCGTGAGGATTTCCGGGAAGTGTACCCAATCCATCGAGTGCATCATTCCAATCGCCATAGAGAGCACGGATGGCCCCGGTGTCCGGGGCGCGTTGCGCGAGGAGGAAATCCATAATGCGACACAGGTGATCGAGGACGGTTCCCTCCTCGAGGGATTTTTGGATTCGCTCCCCGCCTTCGTTGATCAGCTCGTGATAAGGACAGATGACCCTGAGGAAATCCCGGTCACCAGTAAGGCGAAGGTAGGTGGACATCGTTGATATCACCCAGTTACCCTGATCCACGAAGAGCCGTGTGTCCATCCGCGGGGGCGTGCCGGCGCTTTGGGGCAGGGCGTACTGGCGGAGGCATCGGCCGTTGGTCAGGGTGTAGGAAAGGGCCTCCATGATCTTTTCTTTTGCGACCTCGGGGCGCCAGTACAGAAGTGCCTCGAGCGCCTGGAACACATCGCGAATCCCGATGAGCGAGTTTTCCGAGAGCTGGACGTGACCCTTGATCAATGCGCAAAATTCCACCTGGGTCTTCAGGTGTTCGAAAAAGGCATTGAATGTTTCGGCGGGGATCCGCGGATCACGGGTTCCCCTAACGGTCAACCTCAAGGCGCCCGCTTCCTTGGCCTTGCGGTGATTGAGTTCCTCGATCTGATGATCGAGCTTCGACCATGAGGATGCTGGCCGACTGGCTGGGTCCATCCCACTGCGTGGGTCGACGTCGTTCGTGAAGTGGTAATGAAGGATGAGGTCCGCCGTTGCACCGATTCGGGCCGTCAGCAGATCCCCGCAAATCGCCGGTTCGGTAAAGCAACACACGTCCACGTTACTGGCGAAGGTCCCCTTGCGGAGCGGCAGGGCTGTTCCAAGATTCCGGCTCAACTCTCCCATGTAGGAAAAGCGCGATGGAGTTGCCTGGTCTCGATTGATGTGAACTTCGCCCATGGGAAGAACGGTTCTGTCGATAGCGAAGTACCTCGTGATGGAGGTTTGGCGATCACGGTCCTCGTTGATCTTCAGCAGAAACCGCAGGGCACCGGTTTGCGGATTTCGGAGAGTCCTGAACTCACGAAACCAGCGGTCTTCGTCACTTTCGTAAATTTGGTGGCGCAACATGGGATTAAAGAACGCGGACAGGAGAACCTCCACCGCATCTTCTCCCTCGTTGGAGATCAGAACGGAAAAGGAGAGGGAACCAATCTGCTCGGCGACGACGCGCACGCAGGTAAGGAAAGGAAAGGAACGGGTGAAGTAATAAACGGCTGATCGGTCGAAAATGGTGAAGCGGCCGAGCTCCTGCCTGTCCGCCTCGACAAGGGCTGGAACCCCGAGAAGGGGAATGGGCGACCAGCCGTCCCCTTCTCGCGTTCCCATGAAGAACGCAATGCAAGGTTCCTGGCCTTCGCAACGCTTTGGGAATACCGAAAAAAGACCATCGTTGGCATGCATGTATCCCGACGCATAAGCCCAGAAGTTAAAGCCGTTGCGTCCGTATGGATGGCGGCTGTCGCCGGAGCGGCGGGGGAGAGCCAGGACGGCGCCGCCGGACAGTTCATAAACGCCATGACCGAAACCCGTCGCCGCGCCGGGATTCGCGAGCACCGAATCCACCTCGCGAGCCAGACGGCGGACCGTTTCCGCAAAGCCTCGCTGCGCCCGCGTTTCAATCCCGTCGATCGTGGACGACATCTTTAGTCCCTTCCCCTTTCCATGCTAAGCGCACCCTGGAAATCGCTGGCCGCCTGCGGATCAAAACGAATGGTGCTTGCCAGGATCTCTCCCGAATCGCTCAAGAGGAAGAGGGTTGCTTCCGCACTGTTGTCGACCTGACTGGAAATGGAATCTGGCAGTCTTTCGTTCGAGTCCGCAACAACAGCCACGGTTTGATCAAGCACTTCTATCCATTCCTCCCGCTCGAGCGCCTGCGGACGCCGCCATTCAGTGCCCCGACGGCTGTCCGAAACGATTAGCAAAGCCAGTGGAAGTTGGCGAATTTCAGCCATCCTGGTGGCCATTGCCAGGTCCAGATGCCATTTTGTCCTCCGTTGCAGCTGGGAAAGGACGGTCATGTTTGGCGCGTCCAGTTGTATTGGCAAACGCAATTCTGCGACACGAAAAACTCCTTCACTTTCTTCGCCAACGACAAAGGCAATGCTTTCGATGGAATCGCGTCGTATTTCGCGAAAGGTACTTGCAGGCAGCGAAACGTGCTGCCAATCCGCGCTGGAAGAAACAGGAAGAAGGTGAACGGCACGCTGGCGTTCGGTGTCTCGGACAACAACCTCGAACGCCTCGAGGTCCACGGTGGACTGAAGGAGAAACTGGAAGGACTCCGTCTCCATCAGGCTGGTAGGCGAGTGAAAGGGAATCGCGACGCCCGCGTAGGAATAGCCGAGTTCCTGGTTTGGTTGAACGACGAATCGCGCTTCGAGCACGGCTTCCTGGCGGCCATTGGGCAGTTGAAGACGGGGAAAGTCGATCGAGAGAGCCGAAGTGGCGTTGGCGGATTCGTCGCGGTCGGAGATGGCGACAGGATTCGCGGCATAAAGGCTGAGGTCACGCCAATCGACCAAGGTCCCAGGCGGCAGGGAATCACGGCCCGGCTCGGCGCGGAGGCCAAACGTTTCAGGAAGAACCATCAATCCAAGCAGGGCGATCAGGGCAGGAAAACGTGTCATCCTTTGACTCCTTCGTGGACAAGTCCAGCAATGAGTTGTTTTTGGAAGAACAGAAAGAGGACAAAAATGGGGAGAGCGGTCAGGGTGGAGGCGGCCATGAGACTGACCCAGTCCACAGTATCGCGGGCGCTGTAAAGGGCGAGGGCCACCGGCAGGGTTCTCATTTCCGGCGTCTGGATCAGAATAAGGGGAAAGATGAATGAGTTCCAGTTGAAAAGAAAAGCGAGGAGCGCCACGGTGGCAAGAATCGGCCGTTGGAGGGGAGCGATGACGTGCCATAGAAGCTGGGGAATTGTGGCGCCATCGATGACAGCTGCCTCCTCGTAGGAATCGGGAATGGAAAGGAGGCTTTGGCGGACGAGAAAGACACCGAGCGGCAGCACGAGGTTGGGGAGGATGAGGCCGGAATAGGAGTCGAGTAGCCCGATACCGCCTCGGCCGAGCCAGTCGTTTCCACCAAAGAGGGGGAAATTCTGGAAGATCAGAAAGGCAGGTATGAGAAGAACCTGGGAAGGGATAAGCATGGTGCCCAGCATGATTGCCCAGAGTACCTGGCGGAGGCGGGTCTGTCCCCTTGCGAAGGCATAACCGGCGCAGAGACTGGTCACGACGGAACCAAGAGTAACGGCAACCGCAACGAGAAGGCTATTCAGGGTGTAGCGAGAGAAATTGTCGGCACGCCAGACATCGATGAAGTTGATGAGTGTGATTCTTTTTGGCCTAACGCCAATCGATTCGATTGTGGCGGTGTCATTGGGCGCCTTGATGAAGAAGGCCGTAATGATCTGGCCATCGAAGGTGGAAGCGCCTGTTTGCGCCGCATCCGAAGCCGTAAGAGGGAGCGAAGGATTGGTGGAGAAGAGACCTCCGGATCCGACGAGGGGCTGTCGGGCAAATTCTCCGGCAAGATTACGCCAGTAAACTGCAAAGTTACCCTCCGAGGCGCTTCCGCGCAAAAAGAATTCGCGATACCTCCGGAGATCGCCATCCCAGGCTATGGAAAGAGCTGCATCGGGCGCCTTTGCCTGAAGAGTTCCTCGATCCGTTTTTTCCCAAGCATCAGCATCGACAAGGAAACCCTCGGTTGCATCCCACCGTCCTGCAACCATGGGCTGGTTCTGGAGTGTAAGAGGGTATCCCTGGGCCCGCGCGAGCAGAATGGTATTGGGAAGCCCCTCGAGCGGATCACCGACCGGCTGGAGCGAGGTGCGGATCATGATCATGAGTGGGAGAACGGAAACAGCAAAGAATCCACAAGTGATCAAAAAGACCGCAAAGCGACCGGGCGTGGAGAAGACATGACGGAGTTCCCCGGGGATATTCAATCGCCGACCCCCTTTCCTGCCCGAAAGACACGATTTTGGACCGCGACAACAATCACCAAGAGGATGACGAGGAGAACGGTCCCCGCGGAGGCGCGGCCCATCTGGAAGCGGACAAAACCAAGCTCGTAGATCCAAAAGACAAGCGTGGTGGTGGCACCCATCGGCCCGCCCTGGGTCATGGCAAAGACTTCTGGAAAGACCTGGATGGCATTAATTGTGGCGAGGAAAACGGCGAAGGCGATCGTGGGGCGCAGCATGGGGATCGTGATGGAGAAAAAACGGGAAACCGGCCCGGCGCCTTCGATCATGGCCGCTTCGTACAGTTGATTGGGAATCGCCTGCATGGCGGCGAGGAAAAGGATGGCGTAGAATCCAACGCTTGTCCAGACGGCCATCACCATAAGCGAGGGAAGGGCGAGGTTGGGGTTTAGAAGCCACGACGGCCGTGGGGGGGAAATGCCAACTGCGATCAGTAACCGGTCTGCAATGCCATCCGTTGCGTAGAGAAACTTGAAAAGGAGCGAAATAACAATAATGGAGGTGACGGTGGGGAGAAAGAACCCGGCGCGAAAGAGGCCCCGAAAGGGTAGCGGACGATTGAGAATCGCGGCGAGAACAAGGGAAAGAAAAATGATGACCGGCACCGTTCCGACAGCGTAAAGGAGGGAATTTCCAAGGGAAGACCAAAAGACGGGGGCTGAGATCACGTGGCGGTAGTTCTCGATGCCGGCGAAGTCCCATTGGGGGTTAAGGAGGCTGTAATCGTAAAAGCTGACCGCGAGGGCGAAGAAGGGGGGAAAAATACCGAAGGCCACAAAGGTCAACAACCAGGGCGAGAGGAGGAGGAGCGTTTGCAGGCGGTTGGGGCGACAGGGAGACCGATGAAGGCGGACGGGTGGGAGGGGCGCGGAGGTCATTGGTACTCCTCCGCGAGGGCGGCCCAGTGGCGCTGGGCGCGGTCGACCTGCTGGTCGAGGGGTGCGTCGGTCAGGAGTGCGGTATCGAGGAGGGTGACGAGGTCGCGTCGCATTTCCTCCCAGTAGGGAACCGGGTCGGGAGCCATGGCGCGGTCGATCATGCGGGCGTGGAAGGATCGTGCGGCGTCGCCGCGAAACTCGGGGAACTCTTCGGAGTCCTGAAAGGCGGGGAGGATCGAGCGGATTGGCAGGCTGAGCTGCGTGGCGACAGGCTTGGAGGCGAGGAACTCGAGGAGGCGGAGGGCTTCCTCGGGGTGGCGTGACTGGCGAAAGACGACGAGCAGTTGGCCGCCGGCCATGGCGCCGCCGGCGGTCTCGGGGTCCGCATCTCGGGGGGCCGGAATTGGCGCGAATCCGTAGTCGAGGGTGGGGTAGTCGCGGGGCAGGAGGAGGAAGTTCCAGGCGCCGCTGACATGAAAGGCGAGGCGGCCGGAGCCGAAGGCGCGGTCGAGCTGGGGCCCGCGGTCGACGAGGGCATAGGGTTTCAGGCCCCGATAGAACTCGAGGGTGCGGAGGAACTCGGGCCTGTCGAGAAGGGGGGCGCGGGTCTCCGGTTCGAGCAGGCGGATGCGTCCGGAGGAGAGGAAGGAGAAGAACGTCTGCCAGACGGTTTCGGCATCGCCCGCGGGGAGGCCGACGGCGCGGACGCCGGGCTCGCCGAGCGCCACGACGCGTTGGCTCATTTCCTCGAGTTCGGCCCAGGTCGTCGGCGGCTGGGCGTCGTCGTAGCCGGCACGGCGGAGGAGCTCGCGGTTGAAGAAAAGCATGCGGGTGCCGACCATCCAGGGGGCGGCATAGAGAGTGCCGCCGTAGGTCGATGCGTCCACGAGCACGCGTTCGTCGACCCCGCTGGCGAGGACATCATCGAGGGGGAGGAGGACGTCCTGTTCGGCAAAGGCGGCGAGCCATGTCATGCCCAGCTCGCAGACGTCCGGCGGCCGCCGGGTGGCGAGGGAGAGAAGAATCTTCTCGAACCCGCGGTCCCAGGGGAGCTGTTCGGCGCTGACGCGGATGCCGGGGTTCTCCGCCTCGAACTCGCGGAGCACCGGGTTGAGTTCGTTCTGCACGTCGGTGCTGAAGACCCAGAGGCGGAGTTCCACGGGCCCGCCGTCGCTCCCGGAGTTTCCGGGACCGCAGGAGACGGCGAGCGCCGCGAGGAGCGCGAGGGTCAGCAGGCGGATCACGGACCAGCCAGGCTCCTGTCGAACTCGAGGAGGCGCTGCCAGACGGCGCCCTCGATCGTGGAGGGGAAATAGCGGTAACGCTGGCGGCCGACGAAATGACCGCGGGCGAGCCCACCCCAGATCGCTGGCGCGCCGATCGCCTCGCCCACGTCGGGGTCCAGCGCCAGCTCGCGGACGATTTTCAGTGAGGGCTCCAGAAACGGCAGCATGGAATCCTCCGGCGATCCGGCAACCATCTCCCCGGTGGCGGCCTCCACCATCACGGCAAACTCGTGATGGGTGGCGATGGCGGGGATGCCGACGAGAACGTGGCGGCTTGCCTCGCGGGCGGCCTCGGCAAAGGCAAGGGCGTTGCGGCGCGCGCGGGTCTCGTACACCTCCGGGGTCTTGCCGAGGTCGTAATTCATGATCGCGACATAGTCGAGGCTGGGCCACTGCTCGGGGGGGACGGTCGAGGCGAGGCCGATCGCCAGGCTCAGGTTCTTGGTCCAGCCATGGCGCGAGAGGGCGCGGGTGAGGCGGACCTGGCTTGCCCGGTACGGTTCGAGGTCCAGGTGCAGGCCGCTGACTTCCGGGAGAGGCATCAGTTCCTCAACGAGGCGGCGGGCGATCCTGTCCACGGCCTCGTCATCCACGAGATCGAAATTCCCCGCCCCGTCGATCATGAGATGAAAGTGGGCGTCGGGCATGGCCTGGGCCCACTCGCGGAGGTCCTCGAGATTCAAGTCACTGAGGGAGGCGGTGAGCGGGTCCACAGAGCCGCCATAGATGAACCCGTGAAAGGGCTCGTTGGTTGTGGAAAGGGAGGAAAAGGCGGCGAACTCGGAGAGGAGTTCCTCATCCGGCGCGTAGCCCCAGAAGGTCCACCCGCGGAGCGGTGTCGCGGGAGTGGCGGGGTCGAGCTTGACGAGGGGAAGGGCGCCGGATTCCGTGCCGGCCCTCCATCGCATCTCGTAGGGCCCGGGGTTCCAAGCGCGCGTGTCCACGTCGAGGGTGCCTCCCGCGGCGTTCTGGGTGCCGGACCAGACCTCCCCGGAGGATTCGCCGAGGGAGCGAACCTGGAGGGTCACCGTCTCGCCGTCGAGGCGCGGTGCCACCACGAGCGGAAGGACGTCCCGGAATCGCTCGAAGGGCGTTCGGACGGATTCCTGCGGTTGGAAGAACCAATCCTGGGTGTTCTGGTCCACGAGATGTCCCTCCGAATCGTAAAGGCGGGCCACGAGGGTTCGGGCCGCCACCATCTCGGTCATGGGGAGCAGGTGGGTTGCGGTGGGGTCCGTGGCGGTGAGGGAGGCTTCCGGGAGGGGCTTCACCGGGTCCGCGGAGTCGTCGGTGCGGAGCGAGGCCGTGGCCGCCCAGCGGGTCTCGCCCGCGGGCGGATCCAGCAAGGTAACCAGGGTCGAGACCCCCTCGGCGGTGCGCGTCGGCTGGATGTCGATGGCGGCGGGGAACGGTGCCATGCCCGGCGGGAGGATCATAGTCCCAAAGGAATCGGGGGTGTGAAAGGAACCCTCCGTTGGCGACCAGGTCACGAGGGCTGGGGTGCCCTCCTCGGGAAAGGAGACGGCGGCGAGCTGGAGCCACAATTCCTCCGGGAGGACGGGTCGGGGCGGGCCGTCAGGGACGGACCGGCGAAGGAGGGCGAGGGGCACGGCGAGGCGGACGCCCCAGGCGCCGTCGGCGGTGGCAACAGGCTCCGCGTTCACTGGCCCGTCCCAGCCCGGGTCGAGGCTCCAACCACCATCGCGGCCCGCCTCGTCGAAGAGAGAGCCATGGGCATCCGTGGCGAAGTGATAGTAGGAATGATCGGGGGTGCCAGCGGATCCAACAAAGAGCTCGGCAGTGGCGCCCTCGAAGAGGGCGAGATCGTCGCGGCGGACGGGGCCTTCGCCGGGCTCGCCGGAGACTTCCCACTCCACAAGGAGGCTGCCTTCGTACACGCCGATCCACGCCCGGGCCGGTGCCGGATCGCGAGGACTGCCATCGATGCCATGGCGAAGGTCGACTGCAGCGCCTGACTCGCGAAGCTGGTCCGGGGCGGGGATGGGGGGGACCTCCATGCGGGCCGGCGCGGCGACCAACGGCGAGAGGGGCAGCGACGCGAGGAGAGGCGCGGCGAGCGCCACGATTCGGTTCATCGGGGGGATTCCTTTCCGGTGGTTCGCGACGCCGGTTCCAGCATGGGGGCGGCGTCGAAGATTTCTTCGTCCAGGACGATGGTGGCGATGTGGCGGGCGACATCCATGGGGTCGCAGGGGGCGACGCGGATCTGGACCTCGCGGGCCACCGGGTTACTGTCGGCGATGAGGCGACGGCGCAACTCGTCGACGATCTCCGGGTCCAGCCCGTGCAGGTCGCCGGTGAGCAGCACCACCTCCGGATTGAGCAGGTTCACGAGCCCGCAAACCCCCGCGTAGAACTGCTCGACACTGGCGGGCGACCGCTCTTCGAGCGGATTGGGAATCAGTTGGCAGTGGCGGTATCCGACCTCGCCGGCGGCGCCGCCGGCACCCAGATGAAGGGCACCGTTGAGGATCAGCCCCGCGCCGATCCCTTCGTGGGCGTAAAGCACCACGCCGTTGGTGACCGGCCCCTTCGACCCGGCCCCGCCTAGAAGGCCGCCGCGGGCCACCGCATTCGCGTCGTTTTCCACATGAAGGGCCTCGCAGTTGGGAGGCAGCAACTCGCGGAGGCTGATGCGTGCGTCGAAGTAGCGGACCGTTGCCCGCTCGCGGTCCACGAGGCCCATCGCGGCCACCCCCACCCCGATCAACGGGTACGACGCCACCGTTTCCGAGTGCGCAAGGCGCCCCATCGCCTGGCTGATCATCCCCCGGAGCGAATCCGCCGTATGCCTCGCCGGATCACGGAAGGGGATCACACAGGTTTCCAGGATCGCCCCGTTGAGGTCGAGCGCCACGCCTACCACCACGTTGGAGGCCAGATAGATCCCGATGCTGGCGCCGAAGTGGCCGTTGAGCCCCCACATTTCCGTGGGGCGGCCCCCACTGCGGTCCGGCTGAACGGTGCCACGGGAGGCCACAAGATCCCTGTCCGCCATCGAATGCAGCAGACGCGAGATGGTCGATGCCTGGAGCCCGGTACGCTCCATCAGCATCTTGGCGCTTGACGGTTGCATGTCCCGAAGAAGGCGAAGGAGGAGGTGGGAGTTGTGGGTCCGCAGGCTGGCGGTATTTGCGCGCTTCGTGGTGAGTGTGCTCATGGCGGTGGGGTTCTTTTTGGTCGGGAAAGATACGCTTTTTTGGACTCTTGGAGCCAATGCAGGGGTTTATTTGGCAGTCGGTGTGAGGCCTGCAACACGAATTTTTTCTGGTTGGCAAAAAACCGGTTGACGGCAGGATGCGCTCCAAGCCACTCCTTCATTCAGTCAAGGCCCTGTCACAAAATCGCGCGACAGCACGCCAAGGCCTTTCGATCTGACCGTCCAAGGAGACGCCCGAAAATGTGCCCGTCACCCCGGAGCCAGCCACTCCGTGGCTTCACCCTCATCGAACTGCTGATTGTCGTGGCGATCATTGCCATCCTGGCCGCCATTGCGGTCCCCAACTTCCTTGAAGCCCAGACCCGCTCCAAGGTCTCGCGCATGCAGGCCGACATGCGCACCATCGCCACCGCCCTCGAAGCCTATCAGGTCGACTACAACCGCTACCCCCTCGACACCCTCCAGCGGGCGATCGCCGGCGTGACTCCCTTCGAGTATTCGACCCAGGAAATCTTCATCCCTCTCACCACGCCCGTCGCCTACCTTACCTCCCTCGAGGCCACCGCCGACATCTTCCAGGAGCAGGAGCCCTACAGCCCCAACCTGCCCGGCACTTTCGGCTACGTCCTCTTCATCAACTACTGGCCGCCCAGCCTCCCTGGCGTGAGCAACAACGGCCTCACCGCCGAACGCGAAGGCATCCGAATGAACTGGGTGCTTGGTTCCTTCGGCCCCGACGGCGAGTCCTCGGCCATCAACATTGGGCGCCCCATCAACAACTTCCCCGTCACCGGCGCCTACGACCCGACCAACGGAACCATCAGCGAGGGCGACATCCGCCGCTCGAGCTGACTACCCCTGACCACCCCCCCGAAAGGAAAGGTATCAGCATGAAGACCAAGACCCTTCTTGGAATGACCACGGGCCTCCTCTGTGCCGGGGCCGTGGCTACCGCCCAGCCCATCCTGATCACCGGCATGGAAACCGGCTCCGTGACGTCGCCGTTCCCCGGCGGCTCGGACGAATGGGCCGCCTTCGGAACCTCGTTCGACGACATCGAATTCACTGTGAACCCCGCCGAAGTCGATGCCGGCACCCGCGCCCTCTATATCAGCATCACCTGGAACTCCTGGGGTATGGGCACGGCCTACAACCTGCCGGGCGCCCCGCTCGACATCAGCGCCGGGCCGGTCATCTCCTACCGCGCCTACCGCACCGTCGAAGGCCCCGGCATTGTCCGCTTCCGGCTCCAGGAAACCGACGGGGATGTCTGGGTCGGCACCACCCGTTCCCTTTCCACCTCCTACGAGACCTACAAGGAGGACCTCACCACCTCGCTGACTCTCGACGATGGAAGCGGTGACAGCACACTCGACCTGACCCAGGTGGCCTCCGTGGGCTTCCTGGTCCTCGCCAACGGCAGCACTTCCTCCGACAACGGCGTCTATTTCTTCGACGAGATTTACTACAACGACGAGATTACCGGCGGCGGCCCCGGGACCCCGCCCGACCTCCCCGTGGTGACCAGCATCGAGCCCCCCGACACGACCAGCGGCGGCTTCCCCCCTGATCCCCCCACCGGCGGCACCGTCGGCGAGTGGACCCGTTTCGGCACCGCCTACAACGGTATTCTCATCATCAATAACTCGGCCGAGGCCACCGACGGCGACAACTACCTCGACGTCAGCGGATCCTTTGACCCGGGCATTGCCCAGACCCGCGTCGGCATCCGCCACAAGCCCTACCAGGCCGATTGGTCCGCCTTTGACGCCATCAGCTTCGACGTCCGTTCGGTAAACGGCCTTGCCGGCTCCACGGTCGAGCTCGCCTTCTTCGAAAGCAACGGCGACATCTGGGTCAGCGACCCCATCGCCGTCACCACTTCCTGGGACACGGTTTCGGTCAATTTCGCGGACCTATTCCCCGGCGTCGGCACACCCCCCTTCATCCCCGACGACATCGTCCTGTGGGGCTTCAACATCGACAACACCACAACCAACGGCGTCGACAACTTCTACTTCGACAACGTGGTCCTCACCAGCGGCGGCACCAGCGTCCCCGACTGGCACCTGATGAAGTAATCTCACCCGTCCCTCGCGGACCGATGGCTAGCGGGAGGGGAGCGGAAGGCGCGCTCCCCTCCCGTTGCCTTTTCGCCTGATCCCGTCCCTACTCTTCCCCACAGGAGGCGTCCGATGCGCGAACTCGCATTCTGTCTCGCGATCCTTGCCTGCGCCACGGCCCTGCACGCGGTCACCTGGGAGTTCGATGGCCCCGACGCCGCCGGTGTTCCACCCACCGACTGGCAGGATGCCTCGCAGACCCTCGTGCCCTTCCCCTCGCCCCCGGGACCGTATCGAAAAACCACTTTCGACGGTCGCTCCGTCGTTGAGTTCCAAACGGAGGCGATGACCACCCAGCGCCCCAAGATCCGCAGCCGTGGCACCTATCGCGAGGGGCTCTACCGCTGGCGGGTGTACATACCGCCGAAGGAGGCGAACGCCCAGGTCAGCACCGGCGCCTTCCTTTATTCAGACCAGTCGGGTGGGGGCGCAAACGCCGCCCGCGAGGTCGACTTCGAAATCGGTCCTGGCCGCGCCTCCGTTCGCGCCTCCATTCCCAACCTCCCCGAGGATGCCCTCCTCGTCTATCTCACCATCCAACCGGACAATGCCCCCGGCCGCTCCGGCGAGCCCGGCTCCAGCCTCCTCTTCCGGCCCGCCGATCCCGCCAACCACGTCTTCCCCGATACCTGGTACACCTTCCTCATCCACCTCGGAACCGACGCCGGGGGGCACTACACGGTCGACTGGTATATACAGCGCGACGGCGGCCCCCTGCTCAAGGCGCGTCCCACCCACGTCGCCGCCTACGGCCCCGCCGGTCCCTTTCCAACCGACTTTCGCATCTACTGCAGCCTCGAAAACCTCGCCTTCATGGGCGATGCCCTCCCCACCCGCAACCACGTCGTCTTCTTCGATTCCGTTGTCTATACGCCGACGACCTGCGAGCCCGGCTCCGCCGGCGCGGAAACCCTCACCAGCATCGACGGCGACACCCTCGCCCCCGCCCAGCCCGGCGCCTGGGAATCGCGCGGAACCCCCGCTCCCGCCCTCGCCCTTGAGGCGGATCCCCTCCTGGTCGACGAGGGCACCCGTTCCCTCCGCCTCGAGGCCGACCTCACCGCCACCACCGGCGCCCAAGTCGTCTATACGCTCCCGGATCCGCCCCGCGACCTCGCCTGCGCCACCGCCCTCCAATGGCGCGCCCGTCGCCTCTCCGGTCCCACCGCCGCCCTCCGTCTCCTTCTGGAGGAAGCCGACGGCGACATCTGGCTCGCAGCGGATCCCCTCCCCGTCCCAGCCAACTGGTCCCTCCTCAACCAGCCCCTCCACTTCGAGCGCTGGACCCTCGTCGACAATGCGGGCGGCGGCGACCTCGACCTCCAGGCCACCGCCATCGGATTCCAGCCCGAACCCCTCACCCCCGACGCCGGCCCCACAACCCTGCTGCTCGACCTCGTCCAACTCGACCTGCTCACGGTCGACCTCCCCGGTGCTGCCGGTCCTGCTGATCCCCCGGTGCTCCCCGTCGTCTCCGGCCTCGAGCCCCCCGACTTCACCACCACGGCCTTTCCGCCGGACCCCGTCGCCCCCGGTTTTCCCGCCCCCGCCCTCCCCGGCGAGTGGACCCGCTTTGGCACCGCCTACGACGGCATCGCCCTCATCGAGGACCCGGGCACCGCCGCCGGTGGCACCCACTACCTGGAGGTCCGGGCGAACTGGACCGCCGGCAATCGCGTCGGCGTCCGCTTTGTCCCCTACGGTCCGCCCGCCGACTGGACCGGATATACGGAACTCCGCGCCCAGCTCCGCTCTGTCGGCCCCGCCGGGGAAACAACCGCGGAGTTCGCCCTGTTCGAGAGCGATGGCGACATTTGGATTACCGCACCTGGTCCCATCGCTCCCGATTGGGAGGACTTTACCGTGGCTCTCTCCGAGGACCTCCTCTCCGTCGGGGCGGGCAACCAGACCCTCGACCTGAACCGTATCCACATGCTCGGGTGGAACTTCGACAACGACTCCGGAGCCGGCACCGCAACGATCCTCGTCGACTCCATCCGCCTCGCTCCCCAGAGCGGCTTGGAAATGTGGCAGGTGTATTAGGAAGCCCTGTAGCATGGCCAAAAAAAACGGCGGGGAGGGGGAAGGACCCCTCCCCGCCGCGGGCGGGTGCTTGATGGGAAGCTGGGACGATCAGTACAGCGACCAGTCCTGGACGTTGGTCGTGAGGTCGGTCACGATCACGTTATCGATGATGACGCCGGAGTCGGGGTTGGAGCTTCCGGCCGCGCCAAAGTGGTCGAAGAGGCTGATCATCGGGATGCCGCTCGTCCACGTATCGTCGGGATCGTCGTAGGTGAGAATGGTGACGAAGCCGTTCCCGTCATAGATGTTCTGCTCGAAGGTGAGGACACCAGCGGCGTCGATGGTCATGCGGAAGGTGACCCATGCCTCGTTGGGGCCGTCGGCCTCTCCGGAGACCTGGGTGCCGAAAAGGCCGCTGTTCACGTACCAGGTTTCGATGTCGAAGCCGAAGTAGTTGCTTCGGCTGTCCGGTTCCATATCGACGACACTGTCGTTGTTGCCCACGGTATCGAGGTTTGTGTCCCAGAGGAATCCGGCGCTGCCGTCGGCCGGAATGGCGAACTCGGTGGTGCCCGGGTCCGTGTCACCCTCGAGGAAGCTGATGTCGGTGCCGGAGCCACCCTCGACGGTGAAGTGGACATAGTACCCGTCGGTAACGGCAAGGTTGGTGGTGAAGTTGGGGAGGGGGTCGACCTGGAAGACGGGATTCACGTTGGTGCCGCTGGTGAGTAGACCACCGCCGACATACTCGGTGGTGCCGGGAGAACCGACCACGGCGAAGAAGTCAAACTGGAGGGAGTGGGGGCCGGAGAGAGCGCTGATGGCGGGGAAGATGGAGATGAGCGCGGCGGCCTCGCTGGCAGCATCGACGTTTGCCTGGAGAAAGGCACCCGTGGTGGCAGTGGTGGGGGTTCCGCTGCTGGGGGCCTCGGGTACGGCGTAAGGAGTGCCCTGGGCGGTGACCGTGGCGTAGTTGAAGAAGTAGTTGCTGACGATATCGCCGTTGCCGTCGGTATCGGTGACGGCGTCGTAGGACTGCACTTCGGTGAAGTTGGCAGAAGCGTCGGCGTCGAAGCGCTCCTCGAAGACGATGGTCTGGGCGGGGGCGAAGGTCGCTCCTGCCAGAAGTAGAGAGGCGAAGAGGGTGCCTCGACTAAAGTCTCTGCTGCGCATGTTCTGACTCCTTCATGGGGTAATATTCCTGACCATTCCCGGTTGACGCCCACCGTCAACCCGAATGTTGCACATTTGCCACATTGCCGTGGGGGTGTCGCGGAGGGCCTATGATCCCTTCGCCGGTTCGCCGACGCGTGTCAGTCCCGCAGGGCGAGGGCGTCGGCCTCGAGGCCGACTTTGCGCAGGACGTGTTCGCGGTAGAGGTTCCGTCGAAACTCGCAGTGGGCGTCGTTGATGAGGAAGGAGTCGGTCTGGTGGTACATGTAGGCGCTGCACCCGCCTTTGCAGAAGTTCCGCCAGGCGCAGGTGCGGCAATCGTCGACGAGTTGGGTACGGCGGAGGACGGCGTCGCGGGCCCGCTCGTTGGTGGGGTTTTCAGAGAGGGCTGTCAGGGAGTCGCGCTTAACGTTGCCGATATGGGCGTCGCCGACGGTGAGGGCCGGGCAGTTGTAGACCTCGCCCTGGGAGTCGATGATGAAGGTGCGGCCCAGGGGGCACCAGTGGGCGCCGGTGGGGGGCGCATCAGGGACATAGCCGGGGAACCCGCCGGCGACCTCCGTGACGGGGTTGGATCGGCGGGGGACGTCGAAGATCAAGTGGCGGGTGACGCGGCGCATCGTGTCGAAGTCGGGCGCAATGCGGTCCCAGTGGGTGCGGGCCGCCTTGATTTTGTTGAGCGGAAGAAAGCGGAGCTTGCCGATGGCGAGTTCATCGCACCGGCGGACGAGTTCGTCGATTTCGTCGAGGACGCAGCTGGTGAGGGTGGTGGCGACGATGACGTTCTTGGGGGGAAGGTGGCGGACGAGGAGTTGGAGGGCGGCCCAGGCCTTCTCGAAGGTGCCCTTGCCGCGGATTAAGTCGTGGGTTTCCGGGCTGGCGCCCTCGAGGCTGAGCTGGACGCGAACGTTGAGCTCGGCGAGCCGGCGGGCGATGTCCTCGGTGAGGAGCAGGCCATTGGTGCTGATCTGGACGCGGTTGGTAAACTGGCGGGCGTAGCCGAGGTGATCGAGGAGTGACGGGGCGAGGAGGGGCTCGCCGCCGAGAAAGCCGATCATCGGGTTGTCGTATTTGGTGGCGTGCTCGCGGATGAGCGTGCGGACGTCGTCGTCGGTGAGGGTCGGGTTGGGCATCTTTCCCTCGACGACCGCGCAATGCTTGCACCGGAGGTTGCATTCCTCGGTGAGGTAGATGGTGATGGTGGGATTGGCGTGGGGGTTAGGGGGTGGGTCCTGGTGGGGATAGGCGGCGTTGGCGATCAGATGACAGCCGTGGAGTTGGCGGAGGAAGGCATCGACGTCGGCGCGAAGGTCGTCGGGTAAGATTTCGGGATATTCGGCCGCGAGGTGTGCAACGACATCAGCGGGGGTGCGGGTGCCGTCGAAGAGGCGGGCCATGTCGAGCCCGGTCTGGTTCGTCAGGGCCCAGCGTGCCTCGCGGGGGTGGAGGAGGATAACGGCATCGCCCACGGGGTCCACGATGAGGTCGGGGAAGACCTGGGGTGCTGGGGGGAGGTGGATGGCGGACACGTGGGGGCGGAAATGCTCCGGTGGGGTCGTAAACGCGTTGAAGTCAGCGAGATTCGCGCACGTGTCGGGGAACGGAAA
>CAYQTO010000039.1:0-22952 GCA_964420455.1 uncultured Candidatus Sumerlaeota bacterium
GAGCCCTCGATGAAGATGTCCGCGGTGCGGATCTCGTCCTCCGCCACCTCGCCGAATCATGGAATCATACCCTCGCGGAGGGGACCGGCGGTGTGGCCCTGGGCGAGCAGGAAATCACCCTCTGCGTCCCCGCCAGCTTTGACGCTGCCGCCCGCAACCTCACCGTCGCCGCCGCGGAGCGCGCCGGGTTCCGCCACCTCCACCTCCTCGAGGAACCCCAGGCCGCCATCTACAGCTGGATCGAGGCGACCGGCCCCGCCTGGCGCGACCAACTCGCCGTCGGCGATCTCCTCCTCGTCGTCGACGTCGGCGGTGGCACCACCGACTTCTCCCTCATCGCCGCTGTCGACCACGAAGGCGCGCTCGACCTCCGCCGTGTCGCCGTCGGCGAACACATCCTCCTCGGCGGCGACAACATGGACCTCGCCATCGCCTACGGCGTCGCCCGAAAGCTGGAAACCGAGCGCGGCACCAAGCTCGACGCCTGGCAGACGTCCGCCCTCGTCTAGCAATGCCGCATGGCCAAGGAAGAGCTGCTCCTCGACCCCGACAAGGAGGCCCACCCGATCACTTTGCTCGGACGCGGGTCGTCGGTGATCGGGGGCACCATCCGCACGGAGCTTCCCCGCGCCGGCCTCAATGGCTTCCTCGTGGAAGGTTTCTTCCCCAGATGCGCCCCGACCGACGAGCCCGCCCGGCCCCGCCGCGGGGGCTTTCGCGAGGCCGGCCTCCCCTACGCCGCCGACGCCGCCATCACCCGCCACCTTGCCCGCTTCCTCCGTCAGCATGCGGCCATGACCGCCGAGGTCCTCCCCGGCCGCGCCACCCGGGACGGCGCCCCCATCCTCCCCACCGCCGTCCTCTTCAACGGGGGCGTGTTCAAGGCCGACGCCCTCCGGCAACGGGTGATGGAGGTCCTGACGGAGTGGGCCACGGCCGCCGGGGCCGAGCCCCCGCGGGAACTTGGCAGCGCCGACCTGGACCTCGCCGTTGCCCGCGGCGCCGCCTACATGGGCCTCGCCCGCCGTGGCCGCGGCGTCCGCATCCGCGGCGGCAGCCCCCGCAGCTACTACATTGGCATCGAGTCCGCCGCACCCGCCGTCCCCGGTATGGAGCCCCCCCTCAAGGCCATGTGTGTCGTCCCCCACGGCATGGAGGAAGGCACCAGCCAGGAGATCAGCGGGGTCGACATCGACCTCTGCGTGTGGACCGGCGAGCCCGCCAGCTTTCGCTTTCTCTCGAGCACCACCCGCCGCCAGGACCAGCCCGGCGACCTCCTCGACGTCGACGACGACTTCGAGGAGCACGCCCCGATCGAGACCACCCTCGGCGAGCCCAACGGCGACGAGCAGGAAGGCCGCCCCATCGAGGTCGACCTCCGGGCCCACCTCACCGACATCGGCGTCCTCCACCTCAGCTGCGTCGATCGGCACCACGGCGACGCCTATACGCTCGAATTCAACGTCCGCCACACCACGGAGGGGTGAAAACAGGGGGCGCACCGAAATGGAATCGAATGGGCGAATGCGGGAGCCCGGTTCCCCCCCGTGGAACCGCGTGCATCCATCCGACCACATGCAGAGGACGGGCGGCGCCATCGCGCCGCCCGTCCCCCACTTCCTTGTCCCCGGGCCTACTTCTCCGCCCTGGAGACCACCTCGAAGGTCTGTCTGATTTCCATCGGGATTTCCATCGGCTGCGTGCCTGCCTCAACCTTCACCGTGCCGGCAATGGTGCTGGTGCCTTCCATGTCCATCAACATTCCCGAGAGACGATCCATCCTCATCGTTGAGACCGTCTCTCCTGTCAGGTCCATCGAGGCTTCCGTCCCGGCAACCTTGTGCGTCGCCCCTCCCTCCGTGGCGAGGTTCAACCTTGCTTCCACGATGTAGCTTTCCGCTCCGACAGACTTCAGCGTGTAGGTCACCTGCTGCGTCATCGGAAACGGCGCCCCTGCGGTTCTCGTATGTGTCCAGGAATCCCCAACGTTCACCGGATTTTGCGGAAAGACCATCTGGTCAAAGCCCATCGCTTCCTTCAAAACTTCCGGGTTCGCCTGCGCTTCCACCACCTGCTGCATCATCGCCATGGTCGCGGGGTCGGCGTCCGTTCCCTCCATCATTTCCCGCATCATTTCCTCGATGCCCGAGAAGCTCTGAACCTCGCCCAAATCGTTCATCGTGACGGTAATCTTCTGTCCCGTCATGGCGCCAAACAGGTCCCCCAACATCGGGTTCTTGCCCGTTGCGGGATTGTCGGTATCGATGGAGAGGGACACCCCCATGGCGTCCATATCAACGCGGACCCGGTCGAAGGTCGTCTCGAGCACGAAGTTCCCTTCCGGTGTGCGCGTCAGGACGCGGCTGTGCGTGTCCATGACCAACCGGTTCTTCGTCTCGATCGTCTGGCCCATCATCGTTTGCGAGATCTTCTGGCTGGAGGAGAAACGTTGACGATACAGCGTGTCCGGTTCCGGGTTGAATCGCAACGTATAGGGTTGGGCGGCCACCGCGGCGGGTACCACCAGAACGGCGAAGGCGGAGACGAAGGAAAGGCGCATGGAAGAGTCCTCCACTTTGGAGTCGGCAGGATCCCCTACTTTCGATGGGCCACTTTATTTAATCGAAGGTACGCGGGGGGCTCCTATTCTCCAAAGAGAGGCCGGTGGGCAAGGGGCACCCCTCGGGGCACAAAGAGCCCCAGGCGCGTGTTTCGGGTCCGAACGACTTCCGGTTCCGCCGGCTGGTAATGGCGATCAATCGCCTCCGCGATCGGCAGCGCCGTCCCCGTCTGATCCATGTCCAGGAGCACGACTGCCACCTCGCGGTTGCGAAGCAGTGCCGCCACCTCGTCCATCTTCAACGCGCTCTTCCCCGTCTCCTTGCCGTACATTTCCGCGTCGAACAGCTCGTTGCGATACTTGATGTTCCAGATGTAGTTTTCCGCGATTTCTCCTGCGACCACCGTGTCGGTGGCGAAGGCGTAGAAGGGCGGCGCGAGGATCCTGTCGCCCGGCGCGGCATAGGTCTCGATAAACTCGCGGAGGCGGTTCACCTCGCGCTCCGGCAGTTCCGCCTGCCGCTCGCTGAGGGTTGCCCGGATGTTTCCGATTCCCGGCGCCAGCGCGAGGCCCGTCGCCAGCAGGGGAAACAGCGCCCGCAGCAACGCCCGCGTGTCAAAAACCGAGAAGGTCCTCCACTCCTCCCGCGGGGGGAAGGACGCACGCCACAGGGACACCAGCGCCTCCGCCGCGAACAGGGCAACCGCCGGCTCCCCCAGCACGAAGATGTAGTTCACCGTGCCCCCCTTCATGGTGAAGCAGATGGTCAGTAGCATGCCGATGGCCGTCCAGGCGAGGAACTCCGTCCGGAGCCAGGGGATTCGCTCCCCGAGCGGTGCCGACAGGGGGACCGAAGGCGTCCGCCGCAGGACGAGGACGAGGCCCGCCAGCATGGCCAGCAGCATGCCCCACTCGATCTCGATCACGCGCCAGGCCTCGCGCAGCACCTTCCCGTAGGCGTACTCGGCAAAGCTGTCCGGAGGGC
Source organism: uncultured Candidatus Sumerlaeota bacterium (assembly GCA_964420455.1). Classification (GTDB taxonomy): domain Bacteria; phylum Sumerlaeota; class Sumerlaeia; order SLMS01; family SLMS01; genus CAYQTO01. The sequence continues at coordinate 3,546 of CAYQTO010000039.1, forward strand.
CGGGGCTCGCCGCGAGGATGTCCGTTCGCGGGAACGTCCCCGCCTGGTTCAGCACCACGTTGTCGAGGAAGTACCCATCGGTCCAGATGTTTGCCGCGACGGAGGTAACCGTATAGACGCCGAGGGCCGCCCCGGCATACCAGGGCAGGAGCCGCGGCACCCGGAACGCCAGGAACACCGCGTTGGCGAGGAAGAACGGCACGCCGGTCATGTTGCACTGGCAGGCGAGGGCTCCCGCCACCCCCGCCGCGACCGCCGCATTGCGCTCGAACGCCATCAGCCAGTAGACGCCCAGCAGGAGAAACACCATCTCGAGGTTCTCGCTCTGGTAGCAGAGCGACCACCAGAAGCCGATCGGCAGCGCGAGATACAGGGCGGCCGCCGTGATCCCCCGGAACGGACAGCCGAAGAACCGCCACGCCACCAGCAGGATCATCAGCGACTGGGCAAAGCGGACCAGCAGCGTAAAGACGCGGGTGCTCGTCAGTTCGTGGAGACCAAGGAGCGCGCCCAGTTCCTGGACGACGACGCCGGACAAGGTGTGAAGGGGCGGCTGGGGCGCGAGGATGTCGCGATAAAGCACGAGGCCCTCGCGCACCCGTCGTGCGATATACATATAGTTGCCGTCGCCGAAGTCCCAGTAGGTCCACCCCCAGAGCGGGACGACCAGCAGCGTGTAGACGACCCACAGCGCGGCGAGGAGGGCAAACGGCACCCAGGGACGGTGGGCGAGGGCGGCGCTCATGGTGCGGACAGCCGGCGGGCTACATCCCGCCGCCGGACTTCTCCCACTCCTCCAGCGCCGCGCGGTGCCGCTCGCCATTGCGGACGTACCGTTCCGTGAACGTGCGGACGGGGTCGAGATCCGCATCGGTGATGTCACGGACGCGCTTGGCCGGCGCGCCGAGGATCATGCCCCGCGGCTCGAAGATTTTGCCCTCCGTCACGAGCGCGTGCGCCCCCACGATGCATTCGTCGCCGATCACGGAGCGGTTGAGCACGCAAGCCCCCATGCCGATCAGCGCCCCGTTCCTTACCTCGCAGCCGTGGACGATCGCCATGTGACCCACGGTCACGTCGTCATGAATGATGCAGGGCTCGTTCAGGCCGGTATGGAGGACCGAATTGTCCTGGACGTTCGACCGGGCGCCGATGCGGATCGGATCGAGGTCGCCCCGCAACACGCACCCGTACCAGATCGACGAGTGGGGGCCGATTTCGACATCGCCCAGAACAATCGCCGTGGGGGCCACCCAGGCGGTCGGGTCGATTCTCGGTGTGTGGCCTTCGAAGGGAATGATCGGCATTCCGTGCAACTCCGTCTTGCGTGATTTCCGGCAGGATACTTGCCTTACCGTTGAATGCGACGGAGCCTCGCGACGGTTCCGCGGGGCGGCCAAGGATTATCGACAGATCCCGCTTTGCCGCAACGTCGCACCAAGGAACAGGAATGCCATGACCTCAGGCGGTTTTCCCATCGGCCGGCTCTTCAACGTCCCCATCTACGTCCACTGGACGTGGCTGCTGCTGCTGTTTGTGTTCACCATGGGGCTTTCCGATTCCGCCGTGGCGATGGGGGTCGCCCCGCCGCTTGCCTACCCGGTGGGGCTTGTCACCGCCCTCCTCGCGTTCGCCTGCCTCCTCGCCCACGAATATGGCCACGTCCTCGCCGCGCGCCATTTCGGGATTCCCACCCACCGGATCACCCTGTTTGCCCTTGGCGGGGCCGCCGCCCTCGATGACGAGCCCAAGACCCCCTGGGGCGAGTTCCTCATCGCCATCGCCGGCCCCGCGGTCAATGTCGTGCTGCTCCTCCCCCTTGCCGCGATGGCTCTGCTCGGGCCCTCCCTCGGCCTGCCCGCCCCCCTGCTCTTTGTCGCCCAGACCCTCGCCGTCATCAACTTCGTCTTCGCCGCCTTTAACATGTTGCCCGGATTCCCCATGGATGGCGGGCGGGTGCTCCGGGCCATTGTTTGGGGCGCCACGGGGAGCTACCTCCAGGCGACCCGGGTGGCTGTGCTCTTTGGCCGCACGGTAGGCATCGGCATGATCGTTCTCGGCACGTTTCTGCTTTTTGGCGGCAGCTTCAACGGCATCATCCTGATCGCCTTGGGCATCTTCCTGCAATTCCTCGCGGGTCAGGCGCTCCGCGTGGCCCAGTTCAAGTCGGCCTTCGCCTCGACGCGGGTGGGCGACCTTATGCGGCCCGTCCAGGCAGTCGTCCCCGGAGCCATGCCGGTGCGGCGGGTCGTGGAGGACTATATCGGGCGCATCCATCAGGATCGCTTTCCCGTTGTGCGCGAGAGCGAGCTCCTCGGCTTCATCAGCGCCGACGACATTTACCGGCTCGAGCCGGCCCGGTGGGACTGGATCACCGCGGAGCAGATGGCCCGGCCATACCCCTCGCGTGAATTGCTCCGTGCAGACCAGGACGCCATGTCGGCCTTCCGCATGGTGATGACACTTGGCCGAAACTTTCTTCCGGTCTTTCGCGATCGCACCCTGATCGGCTTTCTCTTCGCCCACGACGTCGCGGAACACCTGAAACGGTCGAGCGGACGACCCGCACGGTAGCTTTCTCCAACCGGCAAGCTGTCAGGTTTTTCCCCTATTCCGGCTTGCGCACACCTCCCGCCGGAATCCCAACATGGCTTGTACCCGGGGCGGATACCTTATGGGGAGTCCTTTCCGCCGCGCATCGGATCGCGACGGGCCTATGGCCAGTAGAATCTCCCGCAGGACATCCTGGAAGCGCATGGCCGCGCTCGCGTGTGCCATCCTTGCCACCTGTGCACCCCTCCTCCCTGCACAGTCCGACTCCGCCGAACTCTACAGCCAGAAGGCAAACCTGGTTACCCCCAATGCGATTATCGTCGCAGACCTGGTTCACACCCCCACGCCGGAGATCATTGTCACCGACGCCGAGGGCCGCCTTCGCCTCCACGATTCGGCCACCGGCCAGCAGATCCAATCGCGCAAGTTCGGCACCGACGCGCTGACCGCCGCCGCCGTCGGCGACTTTCTTGGCCGCAACACCCTTGATATTGCCGTCGGCACGGTGGGCGGCTCCCTCCTGATCATCGACGGGAGCAGCCTCGACGTCGTCCGCGAACTCGACCTGGGGGCCGCTGTCAGCATCCAGCCCACCGTCCTCCCGGACGCCGCCGGCACCGGCCGCGACTTTCTTGTTCTGGCCGACCAGAATGGCAGCCTCCACGGCATCGACGCCGGAAGCGAGGCCGCCACCATTATCTGGACCATTCGCACGGGATCAAAATTCGACGCGCCCCCGGCCATCGGCAACCCACGGAACCCGGAGATCCGCGACGCCGTGATCGGTACCGCCGACGGCCGGATCGTCGTCGTCGAGGCCGAATCGGGCCGAAACGAGGAGACCAAGACCGCCGAGGAAGACCTCTCGATCCCCGTCACCCCCCTGCTTGTCGACATCAACGGCAACCGCACCGACGAGATCATCATCGCGCAGAACCGCCTCGGCGTCCGCGCCCTCCGCTGGCCTGCCAATCGAAACGAAACTCTCCGGGAAATCTGGCGGGCCACCTCCGCACGCACCCCCGTCTCCTCGCCCCTCCTCCTTTCCCGCGGCCCCGACATCGGTTCCTATCGCATCCTCCAGATCACCCAATCCTCCATCCAGGTCCTCGAGGCCACCTCCGGCACCTCCGTCGCCGAGGAAGCAAACGTCTATCAGGGCATCTCCACCGGGGTTGGCCTCATCCCCCGCGGCAACCAGTACCCCGAGCTTGCCTTCGGCATGCGCCGCACCTTCCACACCACGACCAACCTCTCCCAGTGGATGGAAAATGGCGGCACCATCGCCCTCGATACCGAGGAGACGGCGCTCCAGCATCAGCTCGAGCACACGGTGCTTATCGCGGCGACGGAGCAAGGTGGCGACCTCCTCGCCATCGGCATCAGCAAGGAGCAGGGGGGGCAGCTGTACGCCTTCTTTACCGGGCACACGCTGTCCGTCGGCGACTGGCCAACGCTGACGCCGTGGATGGGCCCGGTGGGCTCGCCGACCCACTCTGCCCGGCTGAACCGCGGCTGGGCCCAGCTCGAAGCGCAACGGCGCGACGCCCTTGATGCCCAGGCCGCCGAATGGCGCACGAATCTCGACGCCGCCATGGCCGCCGGCGACTGGGCCCGCGCCTCCCAGGACGCCGCGCTGCTCCTCGAATACCACCCCTACAACTCCGACTACTCCTCCCTCCGCCTCCAGATCTGGGTTCGAAAGAACCTCGTCTTTCTCCTGATTGGCGGGGTACTGGTGCTCGCCCTTGGTGGAACCCTCACGTGGTTCACGCTGCGCGGGCTCACCCATCGGCGCCTCCGGCTTCGCGCCGAGACCGCCGTCGCCCGCAATGAGTTCGAGGAAGCCGCCCGGTTCTATCGCCTGTTGCTCAATCGCGTGCCCCGCAACAACCAGGTCGCCTACGCCCTCGCGCGCGTCCACCTCGCTCTCCAGGATTACTCCGCGGAAACCCTCGACGTCTATGCCCAGGCCCACGAGGCCCGCCCCGACGACGCCAACATCCTCACCGCCTATGCCCGGGCTCTCCTCCTCGAGCCCAAGACTGACGCCACCGCCGCGGCGATCTATACCAAGGCCCTCCCCACCTTTCCCGAGCCCGCCCTGCTGGAGTACGGCCTTGGCCGCCACTTCCTCGCAGCCGGCAACCACGAGGAGGCGGGCAAGCGCCTGCGCTCCGCCCTCCGCGGCGGTGTTTCCACCGACGCCCTCTACTCCGCCCTCTGCGATGTCTATCTCGCGACCAGCAGCCACACCGCCAAGGCCCTCCCCGTCTACCAGCAGCAGTTCCCGGCGCGCCGCGAGGACCGCGCCTTCCTCGAGGCCTATCTCGGCGCCTGTATAGACGCCAAGAAGATGGACCAGCAGGTCGAGACACTCTGCCAGGAGGTCCTCCAGGCCTCCCCCGGCCACGTCCCCGCCTACCTTCACCTCGCCCGCATCCTCATGCAGAAGAACCAGACCGGCCAGGCGATCGAGGAAATCCAGAATGCCCTCGAGCGCCAACCCGGCGAGCCCGAGGCCACCGCCCTCCTTGCCCAGGCCTACATGAACATGAACCGCCGCGACGACGAGGCCCTGCGCGCCTTCCGCGGCGCCCTCCAGCACCACCCCGAGGACTCCAAGCTCCTGCGCAACCTCTCCAGCATCTACGCCGAACGACAGGTCTTCGACGAGGATGCGGTCGCCATCTATCACCGCGCTCTGGAGCACAACCCCGGCGACGTCCCCACGCTCCGCGCCCTCGCCCAGACCGCCCTCCTCACCAACGACCACCAGCTCTCCATCCGCTCCCTCGAGTCCCTCGCCCACCACGCCACCCTCAACGCCAAGCAGACCCAGCAGCTCGCCAACGCCTACGTCCGCTGCGACGTCCACGAGCCGAAGGCCGAGAAGGTGTACAAGGACGCCCTGCGCGAGGAGCCCGGCAACGCGGAGTACCAGGCCGCCCTCGCCCGTGTCTATACGCTCCAGGATCGCGACGACGCCGACTGCCTCCCGGTCTACGAGGCCCACCTCCACAACAACCCGGACGATATCGCTGTCGGCCGCCAGCTCGCCAAGGCCCTGATCAAAGCCAACCGCTACGACCAGGCCCTGGAGCTCGCCCAGCGCTTCCTCCAGCAGGCACCCGGCGACGAGGAGTTCCAGCGCCTGAATGCCCTCGCCAGCCTTTATGGCAACAAGATCGACGAGGCGGTCGCCGAGTACCAGCGCATGCTCGAACGCAACCCCAGCGACGAGCAGGCCCTGGTCAACCTCGCCCTCGCCTACGTCCAGAAGCTGCGGACCGACGAGGAAGCGAGGGGCTACTACGAGCGCGCCCTGCGCATCCAGCCCGACCAGGAGGACCTCCACGTCGCCCTCGGACGCCTCCACGCCATCAACGGCGACTCCGCCGCCGCGGTGGACGCCTACAAGGCCGCCCTCAAGTCCGGCGAGGACAACAAGCAGCGCATCATCGCCCACATGATGGCGCTCCTCGGCGAACACCCGGAGATCCTCCGGGTCCGGTGGTTCCTCGTCGAGGTCCTCGTCTCCGTCGGCCATCTGCGCGAGGCCCTCGAGCAGATCGAGTTCATCAGCAACTCCCACCAGGGCCAGACCCCGAACGTCCTCAGCGCCCTCGAATCCATCCTCAAGCGCGACGCCAACAACCTCACGGCCCTCTCCCTCCAGGGCTCCCTCCTCCTTTCCTCCGGCCAGACCGACAAGGCGGTCCGCGTCCTCGAAAAGGTCCACAACCTCCAGCCCACCCGACCGGAGGTCCAGGAGCGGCTCATCGAGGCCTACAAGGCCATGCTCGAATCGCGCGACGACCACGGCGTTCGCTTTCGCCTCGGCTCCATCTACTACCAGCAGCAGGAGTACGACGAGGCCATTGGCTGCTTCCAAAAAACCTCCCAGGACTACCGCTGGGAGGCCGAGTCCACCAAGATGCTCGGCAAGTGCTTCACCGGCAAGGGCATGCTCGACCTCGCCCTCCAGGAATACAAGAAGCTCGTCGTCGACGACGAGACCAAGGAACTCCTCTACGACCTCGCCCAGTGCTACGAGACCAAGCGCGACCTCGTGGGCGCGAAGACCGTGTATAGACAACTCTTCGCCGCGGACATCGACTACAAGGACGTGAAGGCACGGTTCGAGATGCTCTCGGGCTCCACCTCCGACCCCATGGCCTTCGAAAAGACCTCCATCGTCCAGCAGATGAGCGAGGAGGCGGCCCGGCGCTACGAACTCCTCGACGAGCTCGGCCGCGGCGCCATGGGCATCGTCTATCGCGCCCGGGACAAGGAACTCGAGGAAATCGTCGCCCTCAAGATCCTCCCCGACAACATGTCCAACAACCCCGAGGCCGTCCGTCGCTTCAAGATCGAGGCGCGAAACGCCCGCAAGCTCTCGCACCCCAACATCGTCCGCATCCACGACATCGGCGAGGAGATGGGCCGGAAGTATATCTCCATGGAATACGTCGACGGGTCCGACCTGAAGAAGAAAATGAAGAGCCTGAGCAACACCCGTCTCACCCACGAGCAGGTCCTCAAGTACGCCATGCAGATCGCCGACGCCCTCGGTTACGCACACCGCCTTGGCATCGTCCACCGGGACATCAAGCCCGCCAACATCATGCTCAACAGCAGTGACGACGTGAAGGTCACGGACTTCGGCATCGCCAAGCTCATGGACTCGACCGGCGAGGGAACCATGGTTGGCGCCGTCATCGGCACGCCCCTTTACATGTCACCGGAGCAGGTGCAGGGGATCCCCGTGGACAACCGGGCGGACATCTACAGCTTCGGCATCATGCTCTACGAACTCTTCAGCGGCCGCCCTCCCTTTACCGAGGGGGACCTCGCCTACCAGCACATCCACAAGGAGCCGGCCCGTATAGACGGCCTGCCGGACAGGCTTTGGGACATGATCGCCCGCTGCCTCGCCAAGAAGAAGGAAGACCGTTGGGAAAACGCCGAGCAGGTCTTCGACATCCTTCGGGAATACCGGAAGGCCACCGCCTGAGGCCCGTTTCGCGCAGGTCCCCCGAGGGAGACCCGCAGACCCGTCAGAGCACCCTCACCAGCCCGCCATCCACCAGCCAGTTGCCCCCGCGGAGGTAATCCGCCCGCATCGAGCTGAGGTACGCCACGAGGCTTCCCACGTCGCCCGGGGCACCAATCCGCCCCGCGGGAATCGAGGCCTCCGCCGCCGCACGCAATGCCTCCGCGGTCGTCTCGCTCTTCTCTGCCTGGAACCTGAAGACATTCGCCAAGCGGTCCGTGTCTATACGCCCGGGGGCGATCGAGTGGAGCACCACCCCCTGCGGCGCCAGTTCCTCCGTGAGGGTCTTCACCAGCCCAACGATCGCCGGGCGAAACACATTGGAAAGCGTCAGCCCGGGAAACGGCACCACCGTCGACGTGCTGGTGACGAAGAAAAACCGTGCCGCCGGGCTCCTGCCGAGCAACGGCAGCGCCGCCCGGAGCAGTTCCACCGGCGCGACCACAAGAAGCCGCGCCGCCTCCTCCCACTGTGCCGCCGCGAGGTCCGCCATCGTCCCTGGCGCCGGGCCGCCACTGTTCGCCACGATCACGTCGAGTCGCCCGAACTCCTTCTCCACGAAGTCCACCAGGCCCGCCTGCGCCGCCAGCTCCGCCGAATCCATCGGATACCCGAGCACCCGCCGGCCGGTCCTTTCGCCCACCTCCGTCACCGCCCGCCCGAGATCCTCCTTCCCCCGGGCCGTCAGCACCAAGTCGCACCCCTCCGCCGCGAGCGCCTCGGCGATCCCCCGCCCGATGCCCCGGCTCGCCCCCTGCACCACCGCCACGTGACCCTTCAGTTCCAGATCCATTGCCGCACTCCTTGTCAGTTTCGGAACAAGACCCCTTCGCGCTGGAACATCGCCACGCACAACGCCAAACACACGCCCGCGAAGGCGACGCACGACAGCAACGACAGGAGGAAGTACCCGAGGAACGGCTCGCCGCCAAGGATGCTCTTCGACAGCAGGCTGACATTCACGATGGGAACCAGCGCGAGGCCGGCGGTCAGCTCTATCCCGGGGATCAGTCCCGCCCCCGCCGGCAGGATCAGCACCAGCGACACCGGGCCCATGTAGTTCTGGGCCTCCTTGAAGCTCCGCGCGAAGATGGAAACCGTGAGGAACAGGCCCGCGAAGGCCGCCGCCGGTGGCACCGCCAGCACCGCCAGTGCCACCATCCGCCCCGGGTCGAGGTCCCATTCGAGCATCTGCATCAGCGGCCCCGGCGCCAGATAGACGACCGAGAGCAGCATCGACAGCACCCCCGCCAACGCGGCCACCAGCGACGTGGTGAAGATAAGGAGGAATTTGCCGAGGGCGATTTCCGTGCGCGTTGCCGGCGAGAGGAGCAACGTCTCGAGTGTCTGGCGCTCCTTCTCGCCCGCGCCCAGGTCCAACGCCGGATACAGCGCCCCAATGAAGGCGAACGCCACCACCAGGTACGGCAACAGGCCCCCGAGGACGCCGATCAGCACCTCGGCCCCGGAGGCGATGTTGGTGCCCGATTTGACCTCGACGGGTGTGAGGATCGACGGCGGGAGCCCCGCGTTGCGGATCCGGCTGCGTATATACGATTGGCGGGCGTGGTCGGCCACCGTGCGGATCCGCAGGTTCGCCTCCAGGGAGTGGGGCTCCGACAGGTCGTGGTAGAAGCCCAGGCGGACGGTCGCGTCCGGCGACCGGGCGGGGTCGGCGTCGGGGAAGTCCACCGTCAACGCCCCCTGGATGCGGCGGCTGCGCAGCGCCTCGACGATTGCCGCCCCGTGGGGGTCCCCGCGGAGGCCCGCTGGAACCTCCTCTTGGGCAAGGTCCCCCGCCGGGTCCAGCTCCGCCGGATCGACGAACTCGATCATGCCAAGACCGCGGATCGCCACCTGATAGAACTCCAGGAGGGCCCCCTGCAGACCGGAGGTGCCACCGCTTCCCTCGAGCGACCGCGACAGACCCGAAAGGTCCACCCCCTCCAGGCCCCCGATCCCGTCGGGCTTGCCTGAAAGTCCCCCGCGCGCGGCCTCGTTCACTTGCCGGGCAAGGCCGGTGGTCCACGCGTGGAATGCCTCGGGGTCGGACAAGGCCCCCGTGGGCAGCTGGCCGACCAACTGGCGAACGGCGCCGCCCCCGAAATAAAGCACCAGCGGCGAGTGCGCCACCGTTAGCAGCCGCCCCAGCTCGGACCCAAGGAAGGTCTCGTGGACGAGCTGTCTATACGCCGCCTGGTCCTCCTCGCCCGCAGCTACCACCGCCGTCCGCGTCACCTGGCCCACGGCGAAGGACAACGCCAGGTTCCCCATCACCATCATCAGGACCGGCACCAGCACTGTCGGCAGCAGCAGCATGAACACGAGCGTCTTGCCGTCGCGAAGCGTGTCCAGCAGCTCCTTTCGGTAGACCGTATAGACGTTGCTCATGGGGAGGCGTCTCCCGCGACGAGGGAAACGAAGGCATCCTCGAGGTCGGCACCGTGCTCCGCGTGGAGGTCCGCGCGGTTCCCGAAGAAGACCAGGCGTCCGCCCGCCAGCACCGCCACCCGGTCGCACAACCGCTCCACCTCCAGCATGTTGTGGGTCGACAGGAGCACAGTCTTCCCCTCCTCGCGGCATTGGCGGATGAAGTCGACGATGCGGCGGGATCCGGGCACGTCCAGCCCCGTCGTTGGCTCGTCCAGGACGACCACCGGCGGATCATGGAGGAGGCACCGGGCGATGTTGGCTTTCTGCTTCATTCCATGGGAAAGCTTGTCGCAGGGGCGGTCGAGAAAGGCGTCCATGTCGAGGAGGCCGGCGAGGAGGTCTATACGCCGCCGGAGGTCGCCGTCGGTCATTCCGTTGAGGCGGGCGAAGAAACGCAGGGTCTCCCTCGGGGTGAGGCGCCCATAGAGGGCGGTGCCGGTGGAAAGGAAACCGATGCGGCGGCGGACGGCGGCGGGATCGTGGCGGACGTCGTGGCCGTCGACCACGGCGGTCCCTCCCGTGGGCCGCAGCGCCGTGCTGATCATGCGGAGGACCGTGGTCTTGCCCGCCCCGTTGGGACCGAGAAGCCCCAGGGCCTCGCCCTCCCCAACGGAAAAGGACACGTCCGCAATGGCCCGCGTCCTCCCCCAGCGCCAGTCGCGAAACTCCTTCGTCAATCCCTTTACCTCAACCACCGGGTTCCTCCCTGCTGTCGATGGGACCGAACCGCGCCAGCGGCAGGTAGCGAAAGAGCACGGTGCCGACGATGGCGTCGCGGGGGACCGGGCCGAACTCCTCCGAGTCGAAACTCACCGCGCGGTTGTCGCCCAGCACGAAATACTGCTCCGGGAGGAGCTGCAGCGCAAAGTTCGGCGTGAAGAAATGCGGTCCGTTCACCCCATTGGGCGCAGGGCGCGGCGTCCCATTCACGTAGTAATAACCACGACGAAAACCAACCACATCCCCCGGCAGGCCAACCACGCGCTTCACCAGGTCGTTCCCTCCATCGGGCGACCGAACGACCACCACCGTCCCCTCCTCGATCGTTTCCGGCGGCGAGTACCAGACGATTAACCGGTCGCCAACGTCGATCGTCGGCTCCATCGATCCGCTCGTCACCACCGTGGCGAGCAGCGTCCCCCGGAGGAACAATCCCCAGACGACAAAGAGCACAACGGATACGACCGCGCTGGCGATCAGGCGCCAGCGCGTGAAGACACCACGGCGACGCGTGCCGCCCGAGTCCCCTGCCGTTGCCTCCGGAGGTCCGATCATTTCCGTCCTGCCCGCTCTTTCGACACTTGCGACTCCCGGCGCTCCACACGAATGTGCTCCTCCCGGAAACGCAAGACGGAGGTGACCGCGTGGGCCGTGTGCTTGTCCTGACAACCGAACCCCTTCCCCTTCCGGGGAAAAAAACCACCGGCGCGGGCCTACGCGCCTGGTCGCTGGGGTTCGGGCTGCGCTCCGCCGGCTTTCGCGACGTCACGATCGCCTTCGCCGCCGATGCTGTCCGCGGCGAGGAGCCGGACCTCGGCGCGGTCCCCAACATTCGCCTGTTCGAGCGGGCCGCCCTCGATGACTTCATCGCCGGCGAGAACCCCGACGTCGTCGTCTTCCAACACTGGGGTCTCCTCCGCGACGTCCTCCGGCCGCTTCCTTGCCCCATGGCGATCGACCTCGCCGGCCCCCATCTCCTCGAGAGACGTCTCTGGAACTCGCCCCGCCCCGCCGAGGATCGGGCCGAGAAGATCGCCGCCCTCTCACGCGCCGATTTCGTCACCTGCAGCGGCCATCACCAGCGCCATTACTTCCTTCCCTTCCTGCTCGAGGCCGGCTTCCCCCCCGACGGCGCCCTTTGCCCGGTCATCCCCTTCTCCGTCTCGCCCGACCTCCCCGAGCCCTCCGCCGAACGTGACCACACCACCTTTGTCTATACGGGCTATTTCCTGCCATGGCAGGACCCGTCGCTTGCGCTCGAGTCGGTGGTGGAGGCCCTGGAGGCAAAGGGACGCGGGCGCCTGCTCCTCGTCGGCGGTGCCCACCCCGGCGGCGACGTCTCCCAGGGCCGCTTCGAACGCCTCCTCGAGCGGCTCGACGCCAGCCCCCACGTCGAACGGCGCGGACCCCTCCCCTTCGACCAACTCGTCGGCCTCCTCCGCCAGACCGGCCCGGCCATCGACCACATGGCCTGCAACACGGAGCGCGAACTCGCCTTCCCCTCCCGCACCATGATTTACCTCTGGGCCGGCGTCCCCGTACTCCACCACGACTACGACGAGGTGGCCCCCGCCATTGCCCGCGCCCGCGCCGGCTGGACCTTTCCCGAAAACGACACCGCCGGCATCACCAGAACCGTCAATCGCCTGCTCGCCCATCGCGAGGACGCCGAACGGCGCGGCGCCAATGCCCAGGAACTCGTCCGCAACGCCTACACCTGGGACCGCACCATCGAGCCCCTCGCCACCTGGTGCGCCGATCCGCACCCCCGGGCGGACAAGCGCCCCGTCGCCATCACCGTCACGGAACCCAACCGCCCCGCCCCGTTGGGCAAGATCGCCTACGCCCCGGCACGCCCCGTCACCGACCCGGCCGCAGGCGCCTGGTATCTTTCTCCTGTTGTGTTTCTCCTCGCACTCCCCATAAGCGCTGTCTTGGTATTTTTGTTCGGGCTGGCGGAGATCGCCCGGCTGCTCGTTTCCCCCAAACGGTAAGGGCCAACGAGACGCCTGCTGCCCCGCCTGAGGCGCCGGCCCCCTCTCGCCCCCGGGACTCCATGCGGGTCCTCAAACTGGCCGGATGAATCTTCATTTCGGGAAGGTTTCCCGTGTCGTCGCGCTGGGAAAAGATCCGGCGGAGTCTCTCGACTCCCCCCGGGGTGGAACCGGGCCGCCTCCTCCTCTGGCCCCGGTGGTCCGGCCCGGACGGCATGGCCAGCATTCTGGCCATGGCGGTGCCGCTTATCCTCGCGAGCGCCGTCCACGCGGTGAACCAATTCTTCGACCGCACCTTCCTCGCGTGGTATTCTCAGGACGCCTTCACCGCCGCCCTTCAGGGCGCTGTCATGTTCTGGGCCGTCATGATCTTCTTCCACCAGACCGTTTTCTTCTCCTCCACCTTCATCGCCCAGTACATCGGCGCCCGAGCCGAAAACCAGGTCGGCCCCATGCTCTGGCAGGCCAAGTACCTCGCCATCATCAGCGGGCTCCTCCTCGCCGTCCTCTCTCCCCTCGCCTTCCCCTTCTTCCGTTGGATCGGCCACGAAGGCGACCTCCCCCGTCTCGAGGCTGAATACCTCTCCGTCATGATGCTGGGAAGCCTCGCCATGCTTCTCAACACCTCCATGTACGGCTACTTTACGGGGCGGGGGCGCATGTCCATCGCCATGTTCATCAACGCCGCCTTCTGCACCCTCAACATCTGCCTCAACATCTGGATGATTTTCACCCCGGTATGGATCTTCCCGGAGGGCATCCGGGGCGCGGCGTGGGCGACGGTCCTCGCGACGGCGGCCGGCTGGCTTATGTTCCTTCTGTTCGCCCTGGTGGAGCCGCGCAGCGAGCTCCGCTTCCATCTCCTGTCGGGCTGGCGATACCGCGCGGCGCTGATGGGCCGCCTGCTCCGCTTTGGGGTGCCCGCGGGGTTCCAGGGCCTCATCGACCTCGTTTCGTTCACGACCCTCGTGATGGTCATCGGCCTCTTTGGCTACCAGGCCCAGTACGCCAGCAACCTCGCCTTCAACATCAACTGGTTGCTGTTCATCCCGGCGATCGGAATGCACGACGCTGCCCGGGTGCTGTCGGGCCAGTTCTGCGGTGCGAGCAACCACTCCGCCGCCGAACGCATGACCGTCGGTGTCGTCCTCCTCATCTCCGTCTACATGGCCTTCATGATCCTGATTTATCTGGTCTTTCCCGAGCCCGTGCTCGAGTTCTTTCGCGGCGGCGTCCCCGAGGCGGAATGGCAGGAAGCCGTCAGCCTCGCCAAGGCCCTCCTGCTCTTCGTCGCCTTCTACACCGTCTCCGACGGGATTCTGCTCGCCTACAGTGGCACTCTGAAGGGAGCCGGCGACACCCAGTTCGTCATGTGGACCAGCTTTGTCATTTCGCAGGTCACCGTGACGGTTCCCTGCCTTCTGCTTGCCACCTTCCGCGAATCGCTGCCCAACGCCCACGTCGGCCTGTATCTCGCATGGGGAGCCATCACCGTCGATCTTGTGGTTCTTGCCGTGGCTTTCCTTTGGCGGTTCCGTCAGGGGGGATGGAAAGCGATTAAGCTTCTCGAGACCAGCGCGAGCGACCCGCAGACAGGCGCCCATTTTCCTCTCGAGCCCCAACCCACCAAGCCCTCCGTCTAGCTTAGAACCTTAACCTTTCCTGCAATCTTTCCTCGACCGCCTTCCCCCCTCCCCACTAACCTGACGGAATTCACGAGGGACAGGTGCCCCTTCCCACGGGACCAAACCACTTATGTCGAACCCACCCATGATGCTTTCCAGTTCGAATCCCCAAGAGTCCCCCTCCGCCCGCTTGGCTCCCGATGAACTCGTGCGGCTGTTCCGGACCATGGTTGTCTGCCGGGCGCTCGACGACGAGGAAATCCGCCTGCGCAAGCGCAACAAGGTCTTCTTCCAGATCAGCAGCGCCGGCCACGAGGTCATCGGCACCGCCGCCGCCTCCGCCCTTCGCCCCTCCTACGACTGGTTCTTCCCCTACTACCGCGACCGGGCCCTCGCCCTCGAACTCGGCGTGACCCCCTACGAACTCCTCCTTGCCTCCGTCGCAGCGGAAGCGGACCCCGCCTCCGGCGGACGCCAGATGCCCGCCCACTACGGCCACCGCGAAAAGCACATCGTCTCCCAGTCCTCCCCCACGGGCACCCAGTTCAACCAGGCCGTCGGTTGCGCCGAGGCCGGCCGCTACATCCGCCAGCATGGCCTCGCCGGGCCCGCCGCCGAGGACGAAATCGTCTACGTCAGCTCCGGCGAGGGCACCACCAGTCAGGGCGAGTTCTGGGAGGCCCTCAACGTCGCCACGAACCGCTCCCTACCGGTTCTCTTCCTCGTCGAGGACAACGAGTACGCCATCTCGGTCCCCGTCGAGATCACCACCGCCGGTGGCGACATCGCCCGGTGCTTCTCCTCGATGCCCAACCTGCGGATCCTCCGGTGCGACGGGTCGGATCTCCTGGAAAGCTACGATACCTGCCACGAGGCCGCTCGCCATCTGCGCGCCGGCAAGGGGCCGGTCCTCCTCCACGCCAAGGTCACCCGCCCTTACTCCCACTCGCTCTCGGACGACCAGATCTATTACCGTACTCGCGAGGAGATCGAGCGCGAGCAGGAGCGCGACGGCCTCCAGCGCACCGCACGCCTCCTCCTCGACCGCGGCATCCTCACGGAAAGCGCCCTCGAGGACCTTCGCGCCGAATGCCACCATGAAGTCCGCGAGATCAGTGCGCGCGCCCTTGGCGCCAAACAGCCCCCCCGCCACACCGTGGGTGCCCACCTCTACTCTGACCGCGACCCCATGCTCCCCCCGGCGGCCTGCGACGGCAGCCCCATCCATGGCGAGAACCCCATCGCCATGGCCACCGCCATCAACCAGACCATCCGTCAGGAAATGAGCGCCGACGACCGCATCCTCCTCTTCGGCGAGGATGTCGCCGATGCCACCCGCGAAGCCGCCCTCGCCGAATGCAAGGGCAAGGGGGGCGTCTTCAAGGTCACCTACGGCCTCCAGCGTGAGTTCGGCTCCGACCGCGTCTTCAACACCCCCCTCGCCGAGGCCTCCATCGTCGGTCGCGCCATCGGCATGGCCCTCCGCGGCCTCCGACCCGTTCCCGAAATCCAGTTCCTCGACTTCATCTGGCCCGCCTTCAACCAGATCCGCAGCGAACTCGCCTCCATGCGTTACCGCAGCGCTGGCGAGTGGACCGCGCCCGTGGTCATCCGCGTCGCCACCGGCGGCTACCTCCGCGGCGGCGCCCTCTACCACTCCCAATCCGCCGAAAGCCTTTTCGCCGCCTGCCACGGCATCCGCATCGTTTATCCCTCCACAGCCGCCGACGCCGCCGGCCTCCTCCGCATGGCCCTCCGCCAGGACGACCCGGTCCTTTTCCTCGAACACAAACACCTCTACCTCCAGACCTACGCCCGGTCCAACGACCCCGGTCCCGACCACATGATTCCCTTCGGCAAGGCCGCCGTCCGCCGCCCGGGCACCGACGCCACCATCCTGTGTTGGGGCGCGCTTGTGCAAAAGGCCCTCGACGCCGCCGAAGTCCTCCGCCGCCGCAACGACCGCGACCTCGAGGTGATCGATCTCCGCACCCTCAGCCCCCTCGACTACGACACCATCGAACGCAGCGTCCGCAAAACCGGCCGCGTCCTCATCGCCCACGAGGAGGCCACCTTCGCCGGCTTCGGTGGCGAAATCGCCGCCCACATCGCCGACCGTTGCTTCGAGTGGCTCGACGCCCCCATCAAGCGCGTCGGCGCCCTCCAAACATGGGTTCCTTACTCCCCCAACCTCGAGGAAGTCGTCCTCCCGGGCACCGATGCCCTGCGCAAGGCCCTCGACGAGCTCCTCGCCTACTGAAATCCCCCGCAAAGGACCGGATGCCCCATGGCCGAAGTCACGACCACCCAAGTCGTCATGCCCCAAATGGGCGAGGCATTAACGGAAGCCACCATCGTCACCTGGCGGAAGGCCGAGGGAGACCTTGTCGAGGAGGACGAGCCCCTGCTGGATATCTCGACCTCCAAGGTCGAAGTCGAAGTTCCTGCCCCCGCCAGCGGTCGCATCGCCCGCCTCCTCTTCGCCGAGGGCGACACGGTCCCCGTCGATACCGTCATCGCCCTGCTGGTCCCCGGCGACGTCGATCCCTCCACCGTTGAAATCGCCGCCCCCACCGCCCTCGGGGACGAGGAAGACCCGGGTGACAGCGACGGCGGCACAACCGCATCCGGCGAAGAGAGCGAGGACGTCGAGGCCGACCGGCTTCAGCGCAAGGCCACCCGCAGTTCGCCCCTCGTTCGCAAGATGGCCCGCGAACTCCACGTTGACCTCGATCGCGTTTCCGGCAGCGGAGCCCAGGGCCGCGTCACCCGCAAGGACCTCGAAGCCTACATCGCCCACAACCGCCCCAAGGATCCCCCGCGCATCCCTGCCTTCAAGCCCGCGGTCCCGGCCAAGGCCCCCCTCCCCCCTTCGGTACCCTCCGGGGCCATCAAGCTCGACACCGTCTCCGGCCCTGCCGAGGCCTCGCCGCTCCTCCCCCCCGAGGAGGTCACCGTCAACCACCTCCGCCGCCAGATCGCCGACCAGATGGTCCGGTCCGTCCAGGACATCCCCCAGGCCTTCACCGTCCACGAGGTCGACTTCACCCTCCTCGAACGCATCCGCCTGCGGAAAAAGGCGGTCTTCGAATCCCAGTTCGAGGCGCGCCTGACCCCCCTCGTCTTCGTCGTCCGCGCCGTCGCCGATGCCCTCCTCGTTTGCCCATATATCAACGCCACCTGGGCCGGCGACCGCATCCAGCTGCATCAGAACGTGAACATCGGCATCGCCGTCGCCGTCCAGGACGGCCTCGTCGTCCCCGTCCTCAAATGCGTCGAGGCCATGTCCCTCGCCGGCATCGCTCGCGGCATCACCGAACTCGCCACCCGCGCCCGCGCCGGCCAACTCACCCTCGAGGACATGCAGCACGCGACCTTTACCCTCACCAGCCCCGGCCAGCTCGGTGCGGTCCTTGGCATCCCCATCGTCAACCGGCCCCAGGGCGGCATCCTCCACTTCGGCGCCATCCGCAAGGTTCCCGCCGTTATCCAGGGCATCGATGGCGACGACACCATCGCCATCCGCCAGCGCGCCATGCTCACCCTTGGCATTGACCATCGCCTCATCGACGGGTGGGAGGCGGACCGGTTCATGGTCGCCGTGAAGGAAAGAATCGAGCGCGCGGACTTCGAACTCCCCGGTTAGGGCTCGGCCTTCAGCCGCCGCGCTCGGCCCGCCAGAGACCATAAACGTACAGCCCCCGCGCCGTCAGGTGTGCATCGTACCGCTGGGGCACGCGAAAGTACGGCGCGAGCAGCGGCATCCCCCCGCCGGTTGTATAGATCGTTGTCTCGCCGACGCCGGTGCTCGCCTCGATCTCGAGCACGAGCCGCTCGAGGGCGCCGGTAACCCCCAGCAAAATTCCCGTGCGAATCGAACCGGAGGTCGACTTGGCCGGAAAGTGCGCGGCCTCCTCGCCGAGGTCCACGACCGGCAGCCGCCCCCCGGTCTCCGCCGAAAGCGACCGTGCCATCACCTCCGGCCCCGGTAGGATCGCGCCCCCCACGAACGCACCGGCGCGGTCGGTCACTTCCAGGTTTACTGCCGTGCCCACATCGATCGACAGGGCCGGCCGTTCCGGCGACAGATGCCGCAGCGCCATTACGTTCGCCAACCGGTCCGCCCCCGGGGTGCCCTCCGTGTAGTCGAGCCGGAAAGGCAGTCGCCCCTGGGCGGAGAGCAGCATCGTTCCCGCCGGCATCATCGGCAGAAGCAGGTTGCGGTCGGCCTCGCGACCAAGCGCCCCGACAACCCACTCGGGCGCGCCATGGGTCGCGCTCGCCTCCCCCAGCCACGCCTTCGCCTGCCGCCCGTCCGCCTCCGGCCTCGCGAGTCGGCGGCACTCCACCACGCGCCCATTTCCATCCCACACGGTCAGCTTGAGCGCTGTGTTTCCGGCATCGAGGGTCCATCGGGTTTGGTTGCGCATGGGCGAGGGCACACTCCGGCAGAAAGAGCACTCCCCCGTAATGCTCGTGGCATCACGGGGGAGCGGGGACAAGTCCGTTATTCCGATCTGCTATTCCATGAATTCGATCAGTTCCTTGCGGCGCTTGGGGTGCCGCAGCTTGTTCAGTGCCTTCGTCTCGATCTGGCGGACGCGTTCGCGCGTCACGTTGAAGATCGTCCCCACCTCCTCGAGGGTGCGGGGGAAGTCGCTGCCGCCAATGCCGAACCGCAGGCGAAGCACCTTCTGCTCGCGGTCCGTCAGCGTGTTCAGCACCTTCTCGATCTTCTCCTGCATGAGCTTGTAGGCGGTGGCGGTGACCGGCGACTGCGCCTCGACGTCCTCGATGAAGTCGCCGAAATGGGAATCGCCGTCCTCGCCGATCGGGGTCTCGAGGCTGATCGGCTGCATGGCGATCTTGAACACGCGGCGGATTTTCTCCACCGGCATCTGCATCTTGTCGGCGATCTCGTCGGGGGTCGGTTCGCGACCGAGTTCCTGCACGAGGAACCGCTGCACCCGCGACAGCTTGTTGATCGTCTCGATCATGTGGACGGGGATGCGGATGGTGCGCGCCT
>CAYQTO010000040.1:0-22804 GCA_964420455.1 uncultured Candidatus Sumerlaeota bacterium
CGCCGCGCACCACAGCCGCATCGTCCCATCCTGCGCTCCCAGCGACACGTTGAAGCGCCGCCCCCCCTCGTCCTCAAGACAGATCGTTCCCAGGTGGTTCTGCGGGTCCTCGCGCTTCCCATCCCCGATGCGGTGGACGTCCACCTGCACGGGCTTTCCCTCCGGTGTCATATAGACATAGCCGGTGGGTCGTGGCTTGCCGGCTTTCCAGCCGAGGGCGGATCCGAGCCATCCAATGAACAGCGAGGCCAGCAACTCCGGGAGCGTGGGCCGGTCCTGCTGGCACACGACGCCGACACTGACTCGGGTCAGCCGGCGGAGGTCCAGCTCCACCGCCGGGTCATCGAAGAACGCGGTGACCTGGTCGCGAATCTCCGCCATGCGGAACCAGGAAAGATCATAGGTGGGGCGCTTGTTGGCAGCCACACGCTCGAGGACCCGCGCCGGATGGCGGGTCAGAGAGACCTGGGTGATTGTCCGGTCGGCGTACTGCTGGAGGTCCTTGAACTCCTCCAGATAGACGCCGGCCAGGTTTTCCCACAGCACCGTCTGGACCCCGGGGACCAGCAGCGGCACGACACAGCCACGCAGGTGCCGGGCCGACTGGGGCCCGAAGACAAGGTGCACCACCTCGCAGCAGACCGGTTCCTTTCCCGTCTCCGGAACGAAGCACTGGGCGTTCACCCGGGCGGCGACTTCACTGGCCTCGCTGCCACGGTCATACTCCAGCAGGAACAGGCGGCAGGGGAACTTGGGGATGACCCGCTGAATGATGGGTCGCGTGTGTTCCATCTGGCTCGTGAGCCCGACCCAGATGAGGTTTCCCAGGACGACCCGCGTGACCGAGGTCTGGTGGCTCTCGGCGGTCTCCTGGAGAGGCTTCCACATGGACGAGAGTTCGCGCTCGATTTCCGAGGGCGAGAGGGTGGCCTCCTCCCCATGGAGGAAGACGGCAAAGCTGTCGACGGCCATGGTTGGGGACCTCCCCAAGTCTTCGTTGCGCCACGTTCCGGAGCTCCCGCGACTTACGCAATCCTGGAATTCCGGGCGCGCCGGCGTGACCGGCAAAGTTTTACCCGGCGGCTCCCCGTGCACCGTAGTTCTTCTCGTACCACTCCTCCAGGCCGCCTGCCTTCGCCACGATCTCGAACCACCTCGTGTTCTGGCGGTACCAGTCGACGGTCGTCGCGAGGCCTTCCTCCCAAGAGACCTGGGGTGCCCAGCCGAGCTCCGTGCGGATCTTCGTCGCATCGATCGAGTAGCGCCGGTCGTGGCCCGGGCGGTCCTTCACGTAGCTGATCAGGGATTCGTCCTTCCCCGTCAGCTCCAGGATCCGCCGGACGACGGCGATGTTTGGCTGCTCGTTGTCTGATCCGATGCAGTAGGTCTCGCCCGCCTTACCCTTCATCCCAGCCGTATAGACGCCCGTGCAATGGTCGATCACGTGGATCCAGTCGCGCACATACAGTCCGTCGCCGTAAACGGGCAGCGGCCTGTCGTGCATGGCGTTCATGATCATGACCGGGATGAACTTTTCCGGGAACTGGAAGGGGCCATAGTTGTTGCAGGTATTGGTGATGACGACATCCTGGCCGTAGGTATGAAAGGCGGCGCGGGCGAGCATGTCACTGGCGGCCTTGCTGGCGGCGTAGGGTGAGTTGGGAGCGTAGGAGGTGGTTTCCGAGAAGCGCTCCGTCGAGTCGAGGGGGAGCGCCCCGTAGACCTCGTCGGTCGAGACATGGACAACGCGCTCGACCCCCTCGATCCGCGCCTGATCCAGGATCACCTGGGTCCCGACGATGTTGGTCCGGATGAACGGATGCGAGTTGGCGATCGACCGGTCGACGTGGCTTTCCGCGGCGAAGTGGAAGATGCGGTTGGGTCGCTGGGCCCGCAGCAGTCCGTTCACCAGTTCCGCGTTCGTGATGTCGCCCCGGGTAAAGACGAGCCGGTTGTCCTCGCCCCACAAAGGATGCAGGTTTTCCAGGCTTCCCGCGTAGGTCAGCGCATCAAGGACGATGATCTTGTCCGCCCAGCCCTCGCCGAGGGCCAGACGCACGAAGTTGCTTCCAATGAAGCCTGCACCGCCCGTCACCAGCCAGATTTCCGCCATCAGCCTCGTTTCCTTTTCCCTGTCTTGATCGCTGCTGCCAGCGCGTCAACCACCTGCTCGATCTGGGTGTCGTCAAGGGTTGGGCACATGGGGAGGCTCAGGATGGACCCGGCCAGTTCCTCCGTCGCCTCAAGGCGAGCGGTACCCCGGGGGATCGCGGCCAAGGCGGGCTGGAGGTGACAGGGGATCGGATAATGGATTCCCGTGCCGATGCCTTTCTCCGCCAGGACTTCGCGGACCCGGTCGCGATTGGGCACCTTGATGACAAAAAGATGGTAGGAGGAGGCGGCGCCCTCGGGCAGTCGCTGGATGCGGACGGGTGCGGAGGCGAAGGGTTCCTCGGCGAGAAGGCCAGCGTACCGGCAGGCGATCTCGCGCCGGCGGGCGATCCACCGGTCCAGGTGGGGCAACTTGGCGAGCAGGATCGCCGCCTGCAGGGTATCGAGCCGGTAATTCGTGCCGATGAAATCGTGGCGGTATTTGTCTTCCCGGCCGTGATCCACGTAAAGCCGGAGCCGACGGCCGAGGTCCGCGTCGAGGCTGGTCATGCCGCCCGCATCGCCAAAGGCGCCAAGATTCTTGCCAGGGAAGAAGCTGAAGGCGGCGGCGAGGCCGAGAGCTCCGGCCCGGCGCCCGCGGTAGTCGGCACCGTGCGCCTGCGAGGCGTCTTCCACCACCGGGAGTCCGTGGGCGCAGGCCACCCCGTTGATTTCCTCCATCGGGGCAGGGGAGCCATAGATGTGCACGGGGACGATCGCGGCGGTGCGCGGGCCGATCGCTGCGCGGACCGCCTCCGGATCCATCAGCCATGTCTCCCGGTCCACCTCCACCAGCACCGGCCGTGCGCCGGTCAGCAGGATCGACTCAACCGTGGCAATGAATGTGTGCGACGGGGCGATCACCTCGTCGCCGGGCCCCACCCCCAGCGTGGCGAGGATCGCATGGAGCGCCGCAGTGCCGTTTGCCGCCCCCGCCGATGCCGGCACGCCACAGTAGTTCGCCCATGCCTCCTCGAAGTCGCCCACCTCCGGGCCCTTGATAAACCGGCCGTGCTCCATCACCCGCTCAAGTGCTGCACGGATCTCCCGGTCCAGAGGCCGGTGAAGCGCCTTCAGGTCGAGGAAGGGAACGGCCATCAGCCGGGCGCGACCTCCTCGGGAACAACATTTGCCCCCCCATGCTCGAGCGAACGCTGGCACGCCTCGAGGACGCTCATGATGCGGAGCGCCTCCTCGCCGGACCCCCGTGGCTCCTCACGCGTCGCCAGGCACCGCAGAAAGTGGTCGATCTCCGCGGCGAGCGGCTCGGTCTTTTCCACCTCGATCGCTTCCTCCCGCCCCGGTCGAATCTCCCGTCGGAACCGCTCGAAGCTTCCCTCCGGGTCTGTTTCTGCCACGCGCTCCATCAGCGGATGATACCGCAGCAGCGGCTGGTCGCGATCCACGTCGTTATAGACAAGCATGGCCTCGGACCCGACGACGGTCATGGCCCGGACCTTCACCGGGTTCAGCCAGCCGACCTGGATCGTCGCAACGGTGCGGCCGGGGAACTCGAGGACACACAATGCGAAATCCTCCTGCTCGTGCCTCGGGTCGAAGACCACCCCGCGGGTGGACACGGCCTCGGGAAGTGCCCCCATCCAGGAGAGGAGGATCGAAATGTCGTGAGGCGCGAGATTCCAGAGGGCGTTGCAGTCCGTCCGGATACGGCCGAGGGAAAGGCGCTGGGCGGAGATCAGATGGATCCTGCCGAGAGATCCGGAAGCGATCGCCTCGCGGGCGCCGATCACCGCGGGATTGAAGAGGAACGTATGGCCCACCATGAGAATCCGGCCACGGTCGCGAGCCAATCGAACCAGGTCGCCCGCCTCGGCAAGCGTCAGCGCCAACGGCTTTTCGACGAGCACGTCCTTGCCCGCCTCGATCATCAGGCGCACGTGGGCGGCGTGGAGGCCCGCCGGCGTCGCCAGCACTACCGCCGCCAACTCCTCGTCCGCCGCCAACTCCTCGATGGTTCCATAGGTGCGGACGCCCGGATGGCCAGCGGCAAAATGAGCGAGCCGTCCCGCGTCCGGGTCGCAAAGGGCCCCCACCCGCGCCCGGGGATTCTGCGCAACATTGCGGAGCAGGTTCGGCCCCCATTTTCCGAGGCCGGCGTGACCAACAACGATGGGCGAACAGGCCTCACTCATGGGGCAACGGGGGGCTCCGGAGACAGCAAACGCAAGCGGCTGACCGACTCGCGCCGGTACACATGGCCTTCCTGGGGGCATGTGTACTCCTCGCCGACCAGCATCGACGGCAACGTTTCCCCAAGGATGCCCGCCCAACCGATCCGGCGCGCCGGCACCCCCACCATGATGGCAAAGTCGGGGACGTTCTCGCGAATGAACGCCCCCGCGCCGATCAATGCCCACCGGCCCACCGTGACCCCGCACAGGATCGTCGCGTTGGCGCCGATCGTCGCGCCTCGGCGGACCAGAGTCGGCCGGAACTCCGCCTTTCGATCCACCGCCGCCCGCGGGTTGTGCACGTTCGTGAACACGCAGCTTGGGCCACAGAACACCTCGTCCTCGAGCGTCACCGCCTCGTACACCGACACGTTGTTCTGGAGCTTGCAGCGCGATCCGATCCGCACATCCCTCCCCACGTAGCACCCTTGGCCGATGTTGCAATTGGGCCCGATCCGGGCCCCCTCGCGCACGTGCGTGAAATGCCAGATCTGGGTCCCTTCCCCAATCTCCGCCGGCGGGTCCACGAAGGAGCTTTCATGGACGAAAAAACCGGGATCGCTCATGGCACGTTTCGTTTCAGCCCCTCTCGAAGTCGATGGAGCCGATCCTCGAAAGGACGAACCGCGTCCGCAAGCAATTGAAACGAATGGCCCGCCGCCCGTGCATCATAAACGAGATCGTAAAGCACATCACGCCATCCTGGATACTCCAGCCCGTTCAGCAAATGCGGGTGCCAGATGGGTATGAACACGCCGCCCGCCTCCCGTACGGCCTCCAGGTGACGCTGGAACTTGCCCAGGGCCGAACCCGGGTCGTCCTTGCGGTGAAACAGAAGGGTCGAATCCATGATCGAGGGGGGCGCCTCGAGAATCCGCCCGCCGAGGAGAAACGGAATGGCGGTACCCCGGCGAAAGCCCTCCACCGCACCGTAGGCAAGGCTTGAGTCGATAACCGGGCCGGGATGCCCGATGGAAAGTTCCCCGTCGGGTTTCAGAAAGCGCAGGTAGTGGGAGCGATGGACCGGGGCGACATGGCGCCGGCCGAGGCATCGCGCCAGCTCGCGCCATTGCTCCCGGAGGAAACGGGGGGGCTGGTCCGCCGTGGCGTACGAGCTGTGGAGGCCGATCGCGTGGAAGCCATTCCGCGAGATGCCATGGACCTCGCGGGCGAGGCCCCGGGCGGTCCGCAGCGTGTAGTTGTCAAGCCGGTGGGCCCGCCTTGCCTGAACAAAGAAGGTAGCAGGTGTGTCGAGGCCCTCGAGCGCCTCGGCCAGTTCGCGGATCGCCAGATGGGGATCCTTGCGGAGGCCGGCCATGGTGGCGGCCATGGAGCCAAGGCGTGGGAGGAAGCCGCGGCGCGCGGCGAGCCGATTCGTGCGAAACGCCCGGGCGCGGGCCCGCCAGCCGCTGAAAAGGCCTGCCGAATCTATGTCGAAGGTCAGGGCGACCGACAGGGAGGACGGGCGGGGGAGCGGCCGTGGAACCAGGGAGGCGAGCCGGATGCCCATGCGTCGCGAGGCAGTGTCCACAAACGGGGTGTCCAGCAGCCCATGGCGGGCGGCGAAGGCCCCTCGTGGGGCGGGGCGGCCATGGGCGTCCGCGGCGACGCGAGCCTCGTCCTTGCCACTCAGAATCGCCCCGGCAGCGGTGGGCAGATCGCCATCCGCCAGGTCGACAAAAACCCGCCCGGCCTCCGATTCCCATCGGCCCCGCGGGGCTCGCGGGACGACAAGGGTTGGCACCGCAGGGGGTGCCTCGGGAGGGGATCCCCACCTCAGGACGACCTCGGCCTCCCCCTTGGGCACAACGCGCAGGCCGACCCCCGTTCGCAGCAGCACCGCCGCCAGCGCCTCGCATGCTTCCGCGTCGAGACCGCCCTCGGCCTCCACCGCCAGGCGCAATGCTTCCGTCGGGGCGGCCGTCACTCTCGGGGGGAATCCTCGGCCGGTGCCGGCCGCTCCAGGATTTCCCGCACGAAGTAGATCGGGCGATTCTTTACCTGCTCAAATACCCTGCCCAGGTACTCGCCGAGGAGCCCGATCGTCAGGAGTTGAACCCCGCCAAGAAACAGGACGGATACGGTCGTGGAGGCCCACCCGGGGACCGTGCCCCCCTGATACGCTTCGACGATCACATTTACCCCGTAAACGAAGGATACCAGTGCGGCAGCCAGCCCGAGCCACGTCGCCAGCCGGAGCGGAACAATGGTGAAGCTCGTGAAGGCATCCAGGGCGAATTGGAGCATCTTGCGCAGGGGGTATTTCGTCTCGCCGGCCACCCGCCGCTCGCGCGTGTACATCACCGGTTCCTGCCGGAAACCCACCCAGGTAAACATTCCCCGGAGGAAGCGGTGGGATTCGCGAAGGTCGAGGACGGCATCGAGCGCGCGGCGGTCGATGAGCCGGAAGTCGCCGGTGTCGAGCGGGATGTCTAGCCGTGTGCTAAGCGACAGGAGCCGATAAAAGAGCGCTGCGGTGGCCTTCTTGAAGGGGCTTTCGCCGCGCCGTTGGCGCCGGACCGCATAGACGACATCTGCGCCGTCCTGCCACCGTTGAAGCATTTTCGGGATCAGCTCCGGAGGGTCCTGGAGGTCCGCATCCATCATGACGACCACGTCGCCCCGGGCGACATCGAGCCCCGCGGTGAGGCAGGCCTGATGGCCAAAATTGCGCGAGAGGTTAACACCCCGAACGTGGTGGTCCTGCTCCACGAGGCGCTCGATGACTTCCAGGGTACGGTCGCGGCTTCCATCGTTGGAGAAGACGAATTCGTAGCGGCTGGTAAGGCGGGGAACGACCTGCTTCAGCCGCTGGTAAAGGAGGGGCAGGGCCTCTTCCTCATTGTAGCAGGGGACAACGACAGAGAGGAACGGCGTTTTGGAGCGTGGAGTGGGGCCAACGGAGCGCGAAGGGGAAGGCGCCATGGATTCAGAGCTTTCCGAGGAACACCTTCATTTCCTTCATCGTCTGAAGGTCGCCCCGTCGCTCGGCCACTTCGATCCCCTTCTCGTATGTTGCCCGGGCCTCCTGCACGTTCCCGCCGAGACGATACGCATCGCCTGCCATCCGGTACGCTGCGGAGTAGTCCGGGTCTTGCTTAATTGCCTTCTGGAACGCGGCTGCCGCCTCGGCGTGCCGCCCCGCGTCCAGGTAGAGCTTGCCGAGCATGAACCAGCCGGTTGGATCGCTGGAATCCAGCTCCATCAGCTTCTCGAGTTGACTTATCTTGTCGTCCGGGGAATTGCCCATGTCGCAGGCACGACACCTTGTCGAGGACTTCTCGCTTTTTGGTTTGCGGATGAATGGTGCGTCAAGACTAGTGGAGGAACGTCGCCCGTTGGGCGCCATGGCCGTCGAACTCGCTTCCGACACCACGATGCCGGAATTCTCCGAAAAGTACCAACTCGACCATCGAAAGCCCTTCGGCGTTCGTGTCTATCTTGCGGAGTTCGAGGAACTCGATCCCCTTGCCATACCCTGGAAGGATGTCCGCAAGAGCCCCGATTCCTTCCCCGACCTGCACGTCGCGAAGGTTTCCAGCGTCCGCACCGTGATCGGCTTCGACTACCGTCTGGGGAACGGGGAATCGCGTCGGATTTACCTCAAGCGCAGCCTGGTCCGCGGCCGCGTCAAGCAGCTCATTTCGCGGTTTCGCGGCTCGAAGGAATGGCGCGAGTTCCGCCGCGCCCGCGAATTCCGTGACGCCGGAATCACGGTTCCCCAGCCCGTTTACTACTCCGAGGGCATTTCCGAGAAGGGCACCGCCATAACCTTCTTCGCCACGCTTGCGTTCGATGGAGCCTGGCAAGCCATCCGCCAGCTCTTCCGGGATCAGTCGGGCTTTGGCCCCGAATGGCGCTCCCTTGCCCGCTTTACCCGCCGGATCCATGAAATGCAGATCCTTCACAGCGACTACCGGTCGGACCACATTTACCTGCATCGCGAAATGTTCGAGAACGGTGCCTCGCCCGCCTGGGGCCTCATCGACCTTGATGGGTCCCATTTGGGGCGTCCCATATCGCGACGGGAACGCATCCGCGCCATGTGCCAGCTCACCGAGTCACTCCTGACCTCCGGTCTCGAGGAGCGCCATGTGGCGGAGTTCCTCGAGCTCTATGACCCCAATAACCGGTACCATCTCGATGCGGGCGAGATCTACGAAACCGCCTTCCGCAAGCAGATGAGCAAGATGGGCTAAAGCCGGCGGGATCAGTCCGCCGCGAGTTCCAGTCCGAGGAAGTGGCGTCGCCGGGGCAGCTGGGCAACGACGCTGCGAGCGGCAAGAACACCTGCTTTGGCTGCGTCTTCCGCCCGCCGCCCCAGCAGGTAGTCTCCCGCGAGCGCGAACGGTGCATGGGGGGGATTCAACGGCCAGCGCTCCTCCCCCCGGTCCCATGGAAAGCCGAGCGGCTTGCCGCGCAGATGCCCCACGTTCCAGCGTTTGTAGGTCTGCGACAGGGGCATCTCGGGTAGCTCCGGCAGGACCGCCCGGGCCTCCTCGTAAAGGTAACCGAGCGCCTCCTCGTCCGGCTGGCCAAACAGGGCGTCGCTCCACAGCGGGTTCGCATGGACCACCATCAACGAGGTGCCCGGCTCCGACCGTTCCGGTGCCTTGCGATCCTCGAACGACAGCCAGGCGATGCGCGATTCCTCATCCCCCTCGAGGGCGAAAAACGGCGGCTCGACCTCCGGGATGCGGTAAAGCCCCACAAACACCGGATCATACTCGATCGACGCCAGGGTGGGTAGAAGCGCCTCGAGAGTGCGGCTGCGCCGGGCGATCACCGCGGCGGCGGTCGCCGTCGTGGCCAGGATCACCCCGCTCGCCGCGACCACCTTGCGGGTCACCTCGTCCCGGATCGGGTCACCCTCCACGTCCTCGAACCAGAAGACGTTCCCTTCCTCCCACCAGAACACCTTCTGGCTGTTGTCCCAGCGGATGGCCCCCACCGGGTTGTTGTAACGGACGTCGAGGCTTTCAGCGAGCAGCTCGGTGAAGGCCCCAAAGCCGACGTCGAGGCAAAGGCGCCGGGAATCGACGCCGCCATGGGGCGGGATGACAATCCGGCGGTCCGCCCTGAGTTGATGGACGCCGCCCTGGATCGAGACGCGCTTGTCCTCGAGCCCAAGGCGACGGATCAGGCCCGTCAGGATCTCGTCCCCCTGCTCGATATACCGGCAGCCGTGATCCGCGAGCCATCCGTTCCCCCGGCGCGAGTTCAGGCGCCCCCCCGCCTTCGGAAAGCGCTCCAGAACCACCGCCGGGATGCCCATTTCCTGAAGCTCGTTGGCGGCTGCCAATCCGGCAATACCGGCGCCGATCACAACGATGGGGTGGCGGGGGCGTTTGCTGGTCATGATCCACCGGTCTCCGGACTACAGGCAAATCGGGAGCGTTCTCTGTTCTGCGTGCCGGGCACAATGCAAACCGCCCCGGGACAATCCGCAACCCAATCAAGCGCCTTCGCCCCCCGCGGGGATCACATAGTACTTTTCGTTCTCGAACAGGAAGGGTCGGTTCCACGATTCCGGCCGCAGCGTTGTCCACTCCAACTCCCAGTCGTAGGGCTTGCGGAGCACCAGAAACGACGCTCCCTCCGCTTCAGCGATCGCCAGGAGCTCCTCCGGCGACTTGCGCAGCCATTCCCCCCCGAAGCGGATCCATGCGTCGTAGTCATAGCGATCCTTGAACTCGAGCCCGACCACGTCCCGATACCATCGCACCCAATGGGGGACGTAGGCGGCGTCCCACATCATGGCGGCGCCGTCGGTCCATTCGAAGGCGACGGGGCGGCGCGAGAAGACGCGGAAGCCCTGCTCGTCCGGCGGCGTGAGGAACAGGTCGTCCGGCGCCGAATTGGCGGCCGCCCATCGTTGCACCTCGAACCAGGGCTCGCGCCAGGAGAAGTACTCACGCGTCCCGCGGGCCTGGCCGATGGAGGCAACCGTTCCGAGAAAGAGGAGCCCCGCCGCGCCAATGGTCGCTGCGCCGAGGCGCCATGCTTCCCACGGAAGCATCGCCGACCCGGCCACCGCCACGCCAACAATCAACGCCGGGATCCGATAACGATCCTCGTCCGGGTCGATCAGCCCGCTCACACCGAGGAGGAGGGCGCTCGATCCCAGCAAACCGAGCAGCAGTAGGGGAGGCCATGGCGAGATCCGTTCGGCAGCGGTGAACACAACCCCGCTGACAAGCAGAAGGACAAGCGTGGCGAAGGTGCTGCTCGCGCGGAAGATATGGAGCTTGATCAGCGAGCCAGGGAGGAGGCCGGCCTCGGTGAGGGCGCCACCAACGATCCAGAGGGCGTACAGGGCGAGGATAAGGAGAACGAGCCGTGCGACAGGGCGGGTTCGCGGCGCGAGCGGCAGGCAGACCAGAAAGGCGACCGTGAGCGAAACGATGGCGCGAATCGATTCCGACGTGAGGCCGGACGGGAAGAAGTGCGCGGGGAAGAACGCACGGAGCAGTTCAGCCATGTTCTCCGGCGAGGCAACCGTCCCCGCTCCGAACATCCAATAAAGCCCCGGCGCCGCCGCCAGAGGGAACAGCGCCAGGCCTGTATAGACGCCCGGCCCCCATCGGCGCCAGTCCGCCACCAGCCCCCAGAGGAACATCCCGAGCAGGTAGGCCGACTGCATCGCATGAACGTTCCAGATGAATCCGGCCAACGGCAACGCCGCCAACCATCGCCCCCGCACCGCGAGCGCGACGGCCCAGTAACCCACCATGGAGGCGAAAGGCGTATGCGCGAAGTAGAACCAATGAAGTGGTTCGCCGCCGATATCCGTCTGAAAGGAAAGATTGGTCCAGACCGCGAGAAAGGGCGCTGCGGGCTGACGCGGAAAGACCCCCACGGCGATGGAGAAGATCGCGGCGTACTTGAGGAAGTCCGTGGCAAGGTGGCCGCCAAGGAGGAAGGTCTCGAGCGGGATCAGCCGGGTGATTCCTGCCGCCGCCACCCAGAAATAGCTGAAGTAGTCCGTCATCGATGCCATGAATCGGTCGCCCGGATAGAGGGACGGATCATGCGTCGCATGGATATACGGTAATTGCATCGCATGGTTGTGCATGCCAACCGTATAGCCGTACTTTGCATAATCGATGGCGACCACAAGGGTGAGAAAGGCGGCAATCCCGGCGAAGTACCGCCAGCGGTGCGGGCGGGCGGGCGGAGACTCGTTGCTCACGGCGCCTCGTCCCCGGCAAACTCGCGGTTACGGACGCCAAGAACCAGCACAAGCAACGCGCCCCCGTAGAAGGGCAGGATGGAAAGAAACGCCGCGGGAAAGCCGGAGAGGGCCCGCCCGTCGAAGTAGGACGAGATGAGGAGAAACCCGGCGAGGGCGGCCGTCTCTCGCCAACCGCCCCACCACCCCGTCAGCCGGAGCCGGTCGTTCATCAGCAATGCCACCGCCGGGAGGAACGCCGTCAGATGATGCATCCAACAGACGGGCGAGGCGATGGTGGCGGCGGCGAGGAGCAGCGCAAGCCGGAGCGCCTGGCGATGAGTCCCCCCCCCGGCGGGAGGCCACGCCGCCCACGCGGCCGCTCCCAACAGCCCCAGCCCCAGCAGGGACGACGCGATCTTGATCGGCGTGTTGGGCGTCGCCAGGTTGAAGTCCGCCGGGTCCGCGTCCGTCAGCATCCTCAAGAGGAGCCCGTTGAAGCTTTGGTTTGGGTAATACGCGTAGCCGGAGGAGAGGATCGGCAACGTCTCGAAGGCGTAGGTGATCGAGTTTTCCCATCCTGCATAGACAACGGAAACGAGCGCCGCCGCCGCCACCGCGCCGAAGCAGACGAGGGGCACGCGGCGAGGAAATCCGGGGAGGAACCAAAGCAGGACCGGCACGACCACCAGGTGCGGCTTGATCGAGACGCCAAGGGCCAGGGCGAGCCCGGAAACGGTCAACCAGCCCCGTTGCAGCGCGAACAACGCGACCACCAGAAACGTATAGATCCACACGCTCGCCTGGACGAGCTGGAGGGCCTTCGCCAGCGGGTAGAACGCAAGGAAAGCCAGCAGGAAGAGCCCGACCCCCCATGGGGTGATCCGCGTCCGATGAAAGGTGATGGCGAAGAGAAGTCCCGCGGACAGCAACCAAAGCACGTGGTTGAGAACGCTGACGCGGTCGGCGGCTTGTTCCCGGAAGTAACGGAACGCGCGCGCTTCTAGGGCTTCGGTGTCCTGTACTTCCTCCGGCGGCAGCCTTTCGCGGTAGCGCTGGACGCGGGCGTCAAGCTCCGCGGGCTCCGGCGCGAGGGGCGACACCGCCAGCGCCACAAAGGGCGTATAGACGAAGGAAGCGCGGCCCTCCTTCAATTGCTCGGGCCGGTATATGGGAAAGTCGGGGCCGGACTTGCGCCCCGTCGCCGCCTCGAAGATCGGGAGGAAGTCGCCGTCGTAGTTGGGAATGACGTGCCAGTGCCAGTAGGCCCGGTAGGGGTTGTGCCAGGGCTCGAAGGTGTAGGTGCGTGCCTCGCCGAGCAGGGGGAACTGGTCCGCGTCGCGGGCATGGCGCAGGAGGCCATTGATGGCCGTCGTCGCGAGGTAGCCGGCGAGGAGAAAGACGAGGAGGAGCCAGGGCCGGCGGATGACGGGAAGGCGGTGGGGCGCGTCGATGGACATGGTGGCGGCCTGGGCGTTCGTTGTGCGCCCTCCAGTGACCGGGCGCGCCGGGAGCGGCAACCTAGAAGTTCGCGTTCCGGGGTGTCCGCGGGAAGGGAATCACGTCGCGGATGTTTTGCATGCCGGTGGCGAACTGGATGAGGCGTTCGAAGCCAAGGCCAAAGCCGGCGTGGGGCACACTTCCGAAGCGGCGCAGGTCGAGGTACCACCAGTAGTCGCCCCGGGGGAGGCCAAGCTCGTCGAGCCGCGCCTCGAGTCGGTCGAGCCGCTCCTCGCGCTGGCTGCCACCGATGATCTCGCCGATCTTTGGCACCAGCACGTCCATCGCTGCCACCGTGCGCCCGTCCTCGTTCTGGCGCATGTAGAAGGCTTTGATGTCCCTCGGGTAGTCGGTGACGATGAGGGGCTTGCCGACGAGTTTCTCGGTCAGCCAGCGCTCGTGCTCGCTCTGGAGGTCGCGGCCCCACTCGACCGGATACTCGAAGGATTCCCCGGAGGCCCGGAGCCGGTCGACCGCCTCCGTGTAGGTCATGCGCTCGAACGGCGAATCGGCGAGGAGCCGGGCCGTCTCGAGCACCGTCTTGTCGACGAAATTCGCAAAGAACTCCATGTCCTCCTCGCAATCGTTCAGGAGGACGCGGAAGAGGTGGCGGATGAAGTCCTCCGCGGCGGCGGCATCTCCGTCGAGGTCGCAGAAGGCCATCTCGGGCTCGATCATCCAGAATTCGGCGAGGTGGCGCGAGGTGTTGGAGTTCTCGGCGCGAAAGGTCGGCCCAAACGTATAGACGTTGCTGAGGGCGAGGCAGTAGGCCTCGACGTTGAGCTGGCCGGAGACCGTGAGGGAGGCGCGGCGGCCGAAGAAGTCCCCGGAGAAGTCCGCGGCGCCGTCCGGCGTGCGGGGCATGTTCGAGGGGTCGAGGGTCGTGACGGTGAACATCTCGCCGGCGCCCTCGCAGTCGCTCGCGGTGATGATGGGCGTGTGGATATAAAGGAAGCCGCGCTGCTGGAAGAATTCGTGGATGGCGAAGGCGAGGCGGTTGCGGATTCGGGCGATGGCGCCAAAGGTGTTGGACCGGGGGCGGAGGTGAGCGATCTCGCGGAGGAACTCGAAGGAGTGGCGTTTCTTCTGGAGGGGGTACGCTTCGCCTCCGGACTCGCCGACGACGGTGATCGCCTCGGCGTGGATTTCCACCGGCTGCTTGGCGCCGGGCGATTGCACCAGCTTTCCGCCGACCTCGATGCTGGCCCCCGTCAACACCCGGTGGAGGACCTCGGATTCATAGTTGGGCAGGCTGTCGGGAGCAACGACCTGGATGCCGGCGAGGGAGGACCCGTCGTTTACCTCGATGAAGGAGAAGCCGCCCTTGGAATCGCGACGGGTGCGGACCCACCCGCGGATCGTCACCTGGGCGCCGAAGTCTTCCCTCCGGAGGATGTCACGGATCCGGTCGGCGGTCACGCGTCGACCTTCAGCACATGGCCGAGGTGACCATGGTCGATCATGGAGAGCGCATCGAGAAAGGCGCCGGCGAAGGCGCCGAGACCGAGGTCCTGGGCGCGGCGGTGGGCCTCCTCGCCGGCAGCGGCGAAGTAAGCCAAGGCGTTGCCTGTCGCCTTCAGGCGATTCTCCGGGGCGACGGCGAGGAATGCCGCCACCACCGCCGACAGCAGGCACCCGGTGCCCGACACCCGGCTCATCCATGGGTGGCCGAGGTCGATCTCGATGTGCTGCCTGCCATCGCTGACGATATCGACGGGACCGGTAACGGCGACAAGAGTGCCGAAGTGGAGGGCGGCCTTTGCCGCGAGAGTGGTGGGGTCCGCCGTGGTCGATCCCTCGACGCCACGGACCTGGGCGGTCTCGCCGAGCAAGGCGGCGATCTCGCCCCCGTTCCCCCGCAGGCAGGTGATCCGGAACTCCTCGAGCAGCGCCAGCGCCGTCTCCGTGCGGTAGCGGGTGGCCCCCGCGCCGACAGGATCGAGCACCACCGGGATGCCCTTCTCGCTGGCTGCGACGGCGGCAAGGCGCATCGCTTCCACCTGCGCGGGATCGAGGGTGCCGATGTTGAGGTAGAGGGCGTCGGCGATCCCCGCCATGTCGCCCACCTCGGTGTGGGCGTGGGCCATCACGGGGGCTGCCCCGGCGGCCAGCAGTCCGTTCGCCACGAAGTTCACCACCACATAATTCGTGATGCAGTGGACCAGGGGGGCCCTTTCGCGGACGACGTCGATGGTACTCATGGGGGAAATCCCTCGAGGATTCGGCGGCGTGTGCCGGCCAGATGAGTCCGCGAGCATGGGGCAGACCGGACCTGTGAGCAAGCGTGGACATGCCCGGGCCGCCCCCCGAGAGCGGTTTCTTGCGCGCCGGGCCCATTGCCCCCTTCCCCCGGCCACCCTTTCTTGACACCCCGCTCGACAGTCCGATTCGATTCGGGGCTGAACTCCGTCGACGAGAAGGGGCCGGAAGATTTCGGCGGTAACTCCCACATGACCAGAAGGAACCCAACCCTATGAGCATCATCGAGATCGTCAATGCGCTGGAGATCCTTGATTCCCGCGGCAACCCGACCGTCGAAGTGGAAGTGATCCTGGCGACCGGCGCGAGCGGTCGTGCCGCTGTCCCCTCGGGCGCCTCCACCGGCGAAAACGAGGCCCTCGAACTGCGCGACGGCGACAAGAAGCGCTACCTTGGCAAGGGGGTCACCAAGGCCGTCACCAACGTCATCGACAAGATCGCCCCGGCAATCGAGGGGATGGACGCCATGGACCAGGTGGCGGTGGATCAGAAGATGCTCGCGGTGGACGGGACCGAGACCAAGTCGCAGCTGGGCGCCAACGCGATCCTCGGTGTTTCCCTCGCCGTTTCCAAGGCCGCGGCGGAGGAAGCCGGCATGTCCCTCTACCAGTACATCGGC
Source organism: uncultured Candidatus Sumerlaeota bacterium (assembly GCA_964420455.1). Classification (GTDB taxonomy): domain Bacteria; phylum Sumerlaeota; class Sumerlaeia; order SLMS01; family SLMS01; genus CAYQTO01. The sequence continues at coordinate 15,893 of CAYQTO010000040.1, forward strand.
GGCTGCAACGCCAAGACCCTCCCGGTGCCGATGATGAATGTGATCAACGGCGGCGCCCACGCGGACAACACGATCGATTTCCAGGAATTCATGATCATGCCGGTGAATTTCCCCTCCTTCAGCGAGGCGATTCGCGCCGGCACGGAAGTCTTCCACGCCCTCAAGGGCGTGCTGAAGTCGAAGGGACTCAACACCGCGGTCGGCGACGAGGGGGGCTTCGCACCGAACCTCAACACCCCCGAGGAGGCCATGGACACGCTCGTCGAGGCGATCAAGAAAGCCGGTTACAAGGCCGGCAAGGACATCTTCTTCGCCCTCGATGTCGCCAGCTCGGAATTCTACGACTCGAAAAAGAAGAAGTATGTCATGAAGAAGTCGAGCGGCAACGCGCTCTCCGGCGACGAGATGATCGACCACCTCGAGAAGCTGGTCGACAATTACCCCATCATCTCGATCGAGGATGGCTGTGACGAGAACGACTGGGACACGTGGAAGAAGCTGACGGAGCGCCTCGGCGGGCGCATCCAGCTCGTCGGCGACGACCTGTTCGTGACCAACACCAAGTTCCTAGAGAAGGGCATCAAGATGGGGGTGGCAAACTCCATCCTCGTGAAGGTGAACCAGATCGGCACGCTGACGGAAACCCTCGACGCGGTCGAAATGGCGAAACGGGCGCGCTACACCGCCGTGCTGTCGCACCGCTCCGGCGAGACCGAGGACGCCACCATCGCGGACATCGCGGTGGCGACCAACTGTGGCCAGATCAAGACCGGGTCGGCCTCCCGTTCCGACCGGATCGCGAAGTACAACCAACTCCTGCGCATCGAGCGCGAACTCGAGAAGAACGCCGTCTACGCCGGCCAAAGCGCCTTCTATAACCGCGCGGGCTGAATGCCCCCTTGCGGCACCCCCCAACACCCTCGCATGTTCTCGAGGCGCTCCGTCATCGGAGCGCCTCGCTGACTTTCAGGGACCGGGTATGAGCGACTCCGACAGCTCCCCATCGCTTTACCCAGACGCGGCCGACCGCCGGGATCCGCTCGACCAAATCCTCGCGGATGCGCTCGGCGATCTCCTCGCCTCTCCCCCCTCCGACTCTTCGCCACAACCGCCAAGCGACGAGCACCTCAGTCTCGAGGAAATCCTCGCGATCGCTCTCGAGGAAACGCGCGTCCAGACTCCGGAACCGGAGGAGCCGCCCGCCGCGCCTCGCGAGGCGCCCCCCATGGGCGAAACCGCCAGCCCCCTCGATGCCGCAGGGCTCCTCGCCATGGCCCAGGCCTCGGACGCAGACCCGGCGGCGGAATCCGACTTTGAAATGCCCTGGGACGACGAGCCGGAGCCCACCTCCGGGGCACTCGCGGATACCCCTGGAGGGACGGCCGCCGGGGCCGAAACCGAAGCTTCGGAGCCCGGGGAGGCGTCCTGGCTCCTCGATGATGCAGACGTGGACGGGGGGGAAGTCTCGGAGGAACTCCACGAGCCGGAACCGCCGTCGGTGCCCGTGGAACCCGGAGAGACAACGCCGGACGCGGAGGAGCAGCCGGTGGTTGAGCCCCAAAGTGGGCCGCCGGAAATTCCCGAAGGCGTCTACCCGCCGCCGGACATCGACTGGGACAAGGAGCGCGAACGGGCCGTCGCCCCCGGATGGAAGACGAAGGTTGGATCCGCGCTGGCCGCGACTCTTGTGGCAATCCCCTGGGGGCGCCTTCGTCAGAGCGGCCCGCAGGCGTTGGTGCTCCTCGCGCTGTTTCCCTCGGTGTTGTCGTTCCTGTGGATTTCGATCGGCCGGATGGGGCACCCCTTCGAGGTCGAGTGGCTCGAGGGCGAGGTGGCGATGTACGCGGTCCGGTGGATCGAGCAGCCCGCACTTTCCCATCTGTATCCCGAATACAATGCCCCTGCGGACGATGCGTTCTACGTCCCGCACCTCTACCCGCCTCTTTACCAGATCGCCATGGCGACGATGCATGGATGGACGGGCTGGGACCTTTTGTTGGTGGGGCGGCTGCTGTCGTTCCTGGCGACGCTGGGGGCGATGGGGGCGATCGCATTCATCGTGCGCGAGGCAACCGGTTCGTGGGGCGCGGGCTTGGTGGGCGCGGCGTCCCTGACGCTTTTCTACCGTGCCTCGGGGTACTGGTTCGACCTTGTGCGGGTGGACTCGCTCGCGCTGGCGTTGGGCTTGTGGTCGGCGCATCTGATCATGCGGCGGCGGGGCGGCGTCGCGAGCGTTGCCTTTGGGCTGTTCGTCGGTTTCCTGGCACACTTCACCAAACAAACGGCGCTGCTCTTTCCGTTGGCGGCGCTGGCGGTGCGGGTGGCGGCCTCGATCATCCAGCTCTCCGGCGACCGGTATCCCGGCCTGCGGCTGACGCGTCCCGGCCACCCGATCGCCCGGCACCCGCGGCTGATGATCTTTGCCGTCCTGGGCTTTCTCTTTGTCGGCATCAATGCGGCCTTCCTGCTCACCCGCGGGGAACAATCGTCGATGGCCTTCTACCTCTACACCGTGGGCGGCAAGCACCCCATCTTTCATGCGACGATCCTCGACCGGGGCTATCAGGAGGTCTGGCAACACCTGACCTTTGTGCTGCCACTGGTGCCTCTTGGTCTCTGGCTGGTGGTGCTGTCGAGGCGATGGAGGCCGCGCTGGGAAGTCGCGGGGGCGGCGTTGGTGGGCCTTTTCGCGACGTTGCTGGCGGCGATCTTCCTCACCGGTCTTTCGCCGGCGGACTGGCTCGAGGGCCAGCGGCTCCGCGCCCCTTCCACCCTGTCGCCGGGAACCTTTCTCTTCGTTGTGGGCACGTGGTCCGAGGTGATGCTCTGGGCGGTATCGGCATCGGTTGGGGCGATGGCGGTGCTCGCGCTACGATGGGTCCAGTATCGCACGGCGCTGCCGGGGCTTTGGTGGCTCGCCTTGTTCTTGTTGGTCCAGTACACCGCGATGATCACTTGGGTGAAGATCGGCGGGTTCGTCAACAACCTGATGCCGATGTACGCGGTGGTGGCGGTGGGGCTGGGGCTTGCGTTGGGGTGGTCCTTTCGCGGGGCACGGCGGGCGCTCGGGCCCATGGGTATCTGGTTCGCCGCGGTGCCCTTCGCGTTGCTGTTTGCGGTGGGCTGGTTCGGGACGGTGGGTATCGGCGAGGGGGAAGTGCGGACGATGTCCCGGGCGGAAGTCAGGGGCACGTCGCCCTTCGCGGTCGACGGCCTGGGGCCGTGGGGCACCACCGATACGTGGTGGGGGAATCAGATTCCTCCGGAGGGCTCGCGGGAACGGGGCAACCGCCTGCTCGAACGCATTCGCGAACTCCACGCGGACGGCGGCGTCTATCTTCCGCACCAGAACTACCTCGCGTGGAAGGCCGGGGTTCCCTACGGCCCGTCCGTGGACGCGATCCGCGACCTGAACCACTCGGGCTATGGGACGCCGCGCTCGCTGTTGACGGCGCTCGAGGAAGGCTGGTTCCGGCACGTTGTGTTGAATCAGCCGCTGGCGGCGGATTGGTTGCCGGGGGACGTGCGTGCGGCCATTGCCGCCCACTACGAGCCGGCCGGGGAGATTCTCCCGAGGGGGGATGAGGACCCCCTGCTGCCGCGGACGGGGGCCCGGGTGATCCCGCGCTACCTCTATACGCGGCGGGGGACGACGGCGGGTGGCGCCGGGGCCAATTAAGATTTCATTGGCGTCTCGGGCCGAAGGATGAAAACCTTCCGATCCTGCCCGCGTTGGCCCCATCGTGAATTGGCAGATCACCCCTCCCTCGGGAGCCGTCCCCGTGTCCGTCTCCGTCTCGTCCAGCTTCCCCTTTAGCGCTCGCGCCCGTCGCACGGGCGACTCGCCGATCTCGTGGCTGATGAAGCTCGCCATCGAGGATCCGGAGATGCTGTCGCTGGCGGCCGGCTTTGTGGATGGTACCACGTTGCCTGAGGATCTGCTGCGCGAGGGAATCAGCCAGGTTTTTCGCGACGAGGCGTCGGGGAAGGCCGCGCTCCAGTATGGCGGCACCGCCGGACTGAAGGAATTGCGCGAGGAACTGGCCCGCAAGCTCGAGTCGCAGGGCATCCCCAACGTCGACCCCGAATGCCTCGTGATCAGCAACGGTGGCCAGCAGAGCCTCTTCACGATCACCGAGGTGCTGGTGGATCCGGGCGACATCGTGCTGGTCGAGGACCCGACCTACTTCGTCTACATGGATGTGCTGCAGGCGTCGGGAGCGCGTTCCATGGGGGTGACGACCGACGGCGAGGGGATCGTCCCGGAGGCGCTCGAGGAGCGGTTCGCCCAACTGCGCGAGCAGGGGCTCCGCGACCGCCTCAAGATTCTCTACGTCATGAGCTACTACACGAACCCGAAGGGGACAAACATGTCGCGGGGGCGCCGCGAGGCTCTCATGGAGATCTACCGTCGCGAGCTTGAGCGCGGGCCTTCCTTCGTCCTCATCGAGGATGCGTGCTACCGGGACCTTTGCCTGGACGGCGACGAGGAGCCCTATCTCAAGGCCTGGGACGGGGAGAACGAGACCGTGTTTACCTCGGGGACCTTCAGCAAGGCGTTTGCGCCCGGCCTGCGTCTGGGCTGGTCCTACATGCCCCCGGCGTTGCACCAGGCGTTCTGCCGGCAGAAGGGGGCACAGGATTTCGGCTCGTCGAACATGAACCAGCGGATCATGGCGGAGCGGCTGCGTTCCGGAGCATACGACCGAGCGGCGGAACGGTTCCGGGGCCGCTACCGGCTGAAGCGCGACGCCGCGCTCGAGGCGATTGCCGAGTACTGGCCGGAAGACACGGAACTCGTCAGCCCCATGGGTGGCCTGTATATCTGGGCGCGGATGCCCGGCATTGATACCGATCCCGGCAGCCCGTTCTTCGAGGCGGCCCTCGCGGCAAAGGTCCTGTACGTGCCCGGCTACTACTGCTACTGCGGGGAAACGCAGGACCCGAAGCCGACGGACACGATGCGGTTGTGTTATAGCTATATAGACATCCAGCCCATGCGCGAGGCGATCCGACGCCTTGGCGACGTTGCCCGGTCTGTCCGGGGAGGATAAGGAACCAGCGGTTTATGGACCGTATTCTCAACATCCTGCGGTCCGCAGACAGCGCCGACCTGCTCGACATCTTTATCATTTCGGCGATTTTCTACTCGATCTTCAGCCTGCTGCGGGAATCGCGATCCTTCACGGCCCTGCGGGGGCTGGTGGCGATCATCCTCGCGGGGGGAGCCATCTGGGGCTTTGCCCAGTTGTTCAACCTCACGGCGACGACCCGCCTGCTGGAAATCTCGCTGGTGCTCGTCGTGCTCACCTTCGTCGTGCTGTTTCAGAACGAGTTGAAGAAGGCGCTGACGGACTTCGGGCAGGCATCGATCTTTCGCCCCTTCCTGGCCACAAGCCGCGTGGAGGTCGAGGAAATCATCCGGGCTGTGACGCGCATGTCGGAGAAAAAGATCGGCGCGCTGATCGCCATCGAACGGCGCAACAGTCTGAAGTATTACATCGATGCGGGGACGCCCCTCGACGCGATGATCTCTGCGGACCTGATCCGAACGATCTTCGCCCTTGGCACGCCGTTGCACGACGGGGCGGTGATCATCAGCAACAACCGGCTCGCGGCCGCCGGCGCGCTGCTGCCCAACTCCGACAATCCCCGCCTCCCCAAGGACATCGGCACGCGCCACCGCGCCGGTATTGGCCTGACCGAGCAGACCGATGCGGTGGCGATCATCTGCTCCGAGGAAACCGGAATTATCTCCATCGCCCACGGAGGGCGGCTCGACCGCAACGAGACGCAGGACAGCCTGAGGTCCAAGCTGCGCCAGCTGGTGGACTTCGAGGAGGAAGCGGGGAGTGGCTAATCCCACGGCAACAAGGACGGCCGGCTCGCAGCTTCTGGTGATGCTGGCGGCGGTTGCCTGCGGGATGGTGGTGTGGCTCCTTGTGCAGCTCAACGAGCGGGCGGACCTCGAACTCGAGGTGAATGTGCGGGTGACAGGGGTCGATCCGCGGGTTGAATTGAACGTGCTCCCGTCTCAGGTGCGCGTGCGCTTCTCGTACCTCCGGGTTCAGTCCGAGTTGATGAATTCCGAGAATTTCTTTGTCCGGGCGGAGGAGCCACCAAACCTGATTTCACGCCTGAGCGCCTCGTTGAGAGGTGAGGGGACCTTGCCGTTGTCCCTTGGCATGGTGGAAGGGCGGGGCGAGGCGATGGACCTGGAGCGGGCCAACATCACGCCGACCGCCATCGAGCCATCGCAGGTCACGTGGACGGCGCGGTTGCGGGCCATGCCCGCCCTGATTGTTCCCCGGGTGATTGGCGAGCCGGCGAGCGGCTATACCTACGAGCAGGGAAGCGCGGTGGTGGAATCGGATGCGGAGCCGATGGTTTTGCTGACGGCAGCGAAGGAACAGGAGTTGAGCATGGCGGGGATCGACCGGCTGGAACTCCCGACGGAACCGGTCGACATTGGCGGACGAGCCGGGAGCGTTCGCGAGGAGGTATCCGTGCGTCTGGAGGAAGGCATGTCGATGCTTGATCCGGAGGACACGCTGCGGCGGACGGTGGCGCTCCGGATTTCCGAGGAGATCCAAGAACGGATCGTCAAGGACATCCCCATCGAGTACCGGCCGACGCGCGGGAACCTGAAGTCCACGGTGGAACCGCCGCTGCTGGACGTCCGGTTGGAGGCGCCGCGAAGCGTGCTGGAGCGGGTGCGTCCGGCGGACATCCGGTTCACGCTGATTGACATGGTCGAGCGGGCGGGCGCGACCCGCGAGGTCGCCGTGAAGGCCCGCATCGAGGATCCGGCCCTGGCGAACGAGATCCTTTCCGCCGAGGCGATTCCTGGCAGCGTCCGCGTCACGCTCGAGAATCTGACTCCGGACGCCCCCCCCACCACGAATTCCGCCC
>CAYQTO010000041.1:0-21061 GCA_964420455.1 uncultured Candidatus Sumerlaeota bacterium
AGATCCAGCCCTACCGACGCGGGGTCGACCGCATCATGAAGGGTCTTGAGGCGCCGATCATCCCGGTGGCAATCGATGGCGCCTTCGAGACCCCGTGGGCGCTGCGGTGGGGCAAGTCGCAGACGCGGCTGATCCTGAGGACCCACCGGCTGCCGATCAGCCTGGCGGTAGGGCACCCCCTGGCGGCGGACACCCCGCCGGCGGAACTCCGGCGCGCAACCTTCAACCTGACGGCGGAAGCCTTCGAGTGCCGTCGCGCCGAGGCGGAGCCCCTTCACCGGATGGCGGTCCGCACGCTCCGGTTGGCTCCGTTTCAGAAACGGACGGCGGACCACGCGACGGACGGGATGATTCCGAATGCAAAGCTCCTCGCGGCGACGGTGGCGCTCGGGCGCCGGCTGGCCCCCCTGTGGAAACAGGATGAGGCGGTGGGCATCCTGCTGCCCCCCTCGGTCGGCGCGGTTGCGGTGAACCTGGCCGCCTCGCTCGGCGGGCGCACGGCGGTAAACCTCAACTATACCGTGGGCGAGTCGGTCATGCGCTCGATCGTCGAGACGGCAGGCATTCGCCTCGTAGTGACGTCGCGAGCCTTCGTCGAAAAAATCAACCCACGCCTGCCGGAGAGCCTGAAGGTCGTCTATCTCGAGGATATCCGCGAATCCCTTACGTCAAGGGAGCGACGGACGGCGCTGCTCCAGGGGCTCTTTCTTCCGTTGCCTCGGCTCGAGCGGCTGCTTGGCCGCCGCAAGCCCGCGAGCATGGACGACACGGTGACGCTTGTTTTCAGCAGCGGCAGCACCGGCGTGCCCAAGGGCGTAATGCTCAGCCACTGGAACATCTGGGCGAATTGCCGGGCGGTGCTCAACTACGTGGACCTCAGCCCCGAGAAGACCCTCCTCGGCGTGCTGCCGTTCTTTCACTCCTTTGGATATACGGTGGCGATGTGGCTGCCACTGATGAGCCGGGTCCGGATCGTGTTGTACCCAAACCCGCTCGATGCGGGGGCCATCGGAACAATGGTCGCACGCTATCATGTCACGTTGCTGTTTGGCACGCCGACCTTCCTGTTAACATATGCGCGGCGGATCGCACCGGAGGCCTTCGGCTCGGTGGAGATGGTGGTGGCGGGGGCGGAGAAGCTCCGGCCGTCCGTCGCCGACGCGTTCGAGGAACGCTTCGGCATCCGCCCCGTGGAGGGCTACGGCTGCACCGAGTGTTCTCCCGTCGTCGCGATGAGCGGAATCACGTGCCGGGGTCCACACCTGTTCCAGCGGGGCGACAAGCGCGGTTCCGTGGGACAACCGCTCTTCGGGACCGCACTGCGCATCACCGACCTCGAGACTGGCGAGGAACTTCCGGTGGGTCGCCGGGGAATGCTCCACGTGCGCGGGCCACAGATCATGGCGGGTTACTACAAGATGCCCGACAAGACCGCTGAGGTGCTCAGGGACGGGTGGTACACGACCGGCGACCTGGCGGATGTGGACGAGGAGGGCTTTCTTTATATACGCGACCGATTGTCGCGCTTCTCGAAGATCGGCGGGGAGATGGTGCCGCACCTGCGCGTGGAGGAGGAGCTGCACAAGGCGGCCGGGATCGATGCGCTGGGGTTTGCGGTCGTCGGGGTACCGGACGAGAGGAAGGGCGAGCGGCTGGCGGTGCTCTACGCAGTGAAGGAGGAGGAGGCACGTGCGGCCGCGGAGGCGCTGGAGGCCGCGGGCCTGCCGGCGCTGTGGCTTCCCCGTTGGGCGGACTTCATCCCTGTGGAGGAGATTCCGGTGCTTGGCTCGGGCAAGCTGGACCTGCAGGCGCTCCGGCGCGTGGCGCAGGAGCGGCTCGTGGAGGGGACGCCGGCGGCCGGTTGATCAGTCCGCCCGGCGCCGCAAACGGGCGGCGTAGAAGCCGTCGGTCCCGTGGCGGTGCGGAAAGAGCCGCATCTCCCCGCGAGAGGAAAGTTCGACCGGGAAGGGGCCGGGAGGAGTCTCCGGCGCATAGTCCGGATGGCGGGCGAGGAACGCCTCGACCCGGTCCTCGTTCTCCAGCCGCAGCAGGCTGCAGGTCGCATAGACGAGGACGCCGCCGGGGCGCACACGGGGTGCCCATGTCTCGAGGAGTTGCTCCTGAATGGGGAGCAATTCCGCGAGGTAGGAGGCATCGAGGCGCCAGCGCAGCTCGGGATTGCGGCGGAGCGTGCCGGTGCCGCTGCAGGGTGCGTCGATCAGAACCGCGTCGACATTCCGGAGGCGGTCGTCGTCGGGGATCGCCCCGTCGGGACCGAGGCGGATGCCCGTGTCGACGATGGTGACGCCGGCGCGCTCGGCCCGCGGTCCCGTCCGCTCCAGCCGTTCCACGTCCGCATCGAGCGTATAGACAACGCCCTGGTTTCCCATGAGCGCAGCGAGGTGAAGGGCCTTGCCCCCAGCCCCCGCACACGCGTCCACGACCGTGGTCCCCTGCTCCGGCGACGTATAGACAGACACGAGCTGACTCCCCTCGTCCTGGACCTCGACGAGGCCTTCCCTAACGCCGACCAGGCGGTTGCGGGGCAGCCGCGCCCGCAGCAGAATCGCCTCCGGCGCAAGGGTGCCCCGGGTGAACTCGATTCCTGCCTCGCTCAGGAGTGCCTCCACCTCCGCCACGGATCCCCGCAGCGTATTGACGCGGAGGGCCACGGGCGACTGGCCATTGAGAGATTCGCCGAATTCGCGCCATTCCCCCGGCCCGAGCCCGTCAACCAGCTGCGTCCAGAGCCAGGATGGAAAGGAGAAGGCCCGCTCCGCATCGGGCGACCTCCGGGGATGGGCAAAACCCCGGGCGGCTTCCACCGCCGTGGTCATCATCCGGAGGACCGTCTCCTCGCGGGGGGGGTCCTTGCGCGTCTTGGTCCGCGGCCAGCAACGGATCAACTCCGCCGCCACGGCCTCGGTTTCAAGGATGTCGAGCTCGACCGCGGCGAGCCCGAGGCGTGCCGTGTCGACCGTGCGGTCAAGGAAGGTCTGGCGGCGCTCGGGCGTCCTGGCCTTTCGGTGCCAAATTGCGGCGGCCTCCGAGTCGGAAACGGGAAACCCGGCGGTCGTGGCTGCGGACCCGAGCGGGGTGTTGGCAAATGCCGAGTGGATCGCCTCGTCGTAGCGGCGCAGGTGACGAAACGCGGCGTAGTAGACGTCGGCGAGGAAGCGCCGGTCCTTGGCCCCGAGGAAGCCGCGGGTGCGCAGGTACCCGCCCATGATGGCATCGGCCGGGCCGTTGCCGTGGCGGAACTGGTGCATGAGTTCCGCCCCAAGCTGGAGCAGCGCCTGTCGCTTCATTGGTGGCCGCCTGGCGAGTGGGTCATCAGCCGGAGGAGGGGATGGGCGCGGGGGACTGTTCGGTTGCTTCCTCCACCGCGTGCTCCGCTTCCGCCGCCGAGATATGCAGGGTCGAAGCCGCCCACAACCCCCAAACCGTAATCGGGAGCCATTGGAGGAAGTGCACAACCAGGGTAAAGGCGAAGGCCGCCGTGGCGCCCTCCGGCGTGTCCGGCACCACCCCCATCATAATCAGCCCCACCATCCCGCCGAACTCGTACACGCCGAAGAACCCGGGCGAGCTCGGCAGGGAAATCACCACGCAGGTGATCACGAGAAAGGCGCACGCCTCGCCGAAGGTGAGCTCGAGCCCGGGGAAGCCCCAACTCATCACCTGGAAGGACCAGGCCACCGACAACCAAATCACCAGGGAATGGAGGACGATCATGGCGACGGCCTGGAGGCTGCCGAGGGCCTTGAAGCCGTGGGCGATCGTCTCGATGATGGAGACGAGCTTCTCCCGCAGCCAGTGGGGCACCAGGGGCAGCGCACGGATGATGCGTATATACAATTCGCGAACCGGCCGGACAAGGAAGGAGATGATCCCACCGCTGAGGACAAGCGCGAGGACCGACATCACCGGCATCTTGCCCTCGATCCAGGCGGCATCGATCGTATAGCTGGATCCTGCCAGGGAGATGGTGCGGGAGACCGTTGGGTCCAGCGTGACATAGTAGGGCATAAGGATCATGAGGACGAGGAGGGAAAGGATATCGACGAGGCGCTCGGCGACGATGGTCGAGAGGCCGGCGGTAAAGGGAATCTTCTCCTGCTTCATCAGTGCGAAGGGCCGCGCCACCTCGCCCGCCCGCGCCGGCAGCACGTTGTTGAATCCGAACCCGATCATCAGCGGATTGAAGAGCCGGTGGGCGGGCACGTCCTTTACCGGCATCATGATGATGCGCCAGCGGAACGTCCGCCAATAGAAGGACGCCATGGTGATCGCCACCATGGCGAGGGCGATCAGCCAGTTGGTCTGCAGAATGGCGTTGCCCAGTTCGCGCCATGACACGCCGCCGAGGTAGAAGGCCAGCCAGATGAAGAACCCGCTGAGGGCGATGCCGGCGGCCAGTTGCAGGTGCTTGCGATTCATGAAGGAGGCGGGCGGTCAGCTTTCGAAGAGGACTTGCGGCTGAAACACGTAAAGATACGCGAGCAGCGGCATGGCGCAAAAGAGCACGGCGTCCATGAGGTCGAGGAACCCTCCGTGCCCCGTCAACCGGGAACCACTGTCTTTCACACCGACGTCACGCTTGATGAGCGATTCGGCGAGGTCGCCGTACTGGGCGACGATCGAGAGGCCAAGGGCGAAGAGCACCAGTTCCACCTCCGAGACATGGACGAAATGGTTGGGGAAGAGAGCCACGCCGAGGAAGGTGACGATCACGGCGCCGGTCAGGCCGCCGAAGGATCCCTCCCACGTCTTGCCGGGGCTGATGCGCGGCGACAGGCGCAGGTGGCCAAAGATCCGACCGGAGAACAGCGCCACGCTGTCGGTCGTCCAGATGATCGACAGGGCGAGCATCAGCCAGGCCTCGGCCGCCGGCCCCGCGAGGTAAATACGCGTCAGCGCGGCCATCGGGATGCCCACGTAGGCCAGGACGAAACACGTCCCTGCGACGTCGTTCCATGCGCCCTGCACCCGGCCGCTCAGACGCACGATCCACGCAAGCACCACCAGGATGCCGAACACATGCATGGAATGATTCATCTGGGTGACGACGGCCTCGGCCATGAGGGCCAACACGCCAAAGGCAGCGATGCGGCGAAAGATACGGATTCCCTTGAGGCGGAGCATCGCGGCCATCTCGAAGGTGCACATGAGCCCGATGCAGGCGATCAGCGCGACAATCAGCCACCACAGCTGGGGGAAGGTGAAGCCCAGGAGGATGACGCTCAGGAGGATGGTTGCCGTGGTGATGCGCCGCGTCATGGCGACGAAGTCACCCCGCCAAAGCGCCGGTCGCGTTTCTGGTAAGCGAGAATCGCGCGAAGGAAATCGGGGCGGCGGAACTCCGGCCACAAGACGTCGGTGACAACGAATTCCGTGTAGGCGATCTGCCAAAGGAGAAAGTTGGAGACCCGCATTTCGCCCGAGCTGCGGATGAGGAGGTCCGGGTCGCCGAGTTCGGGATGGTCGAGGAGGGAGGAGAAGCGTTCGGCGGTCAACTCGTCAGGATCGAGCTCGCCCGCGCGGGCCATCTCCATGGCGCGGCGCGCCGCGCGCAGGATCTCCGCCCGGCCGCCATAGCTCAGCGCGAGGTTCAGCACGAGCCCTGCATTACCGGCTGTCTCGGCGATGGTCTTCTCCAGTCGCCGACGGGTCTTTTCGCGCAGGTCATCCAGGTCCCCACTCGCCACCAGCCGCACCCCGTTTTCGTTCATCTCGGGGATTTCGTCGCGGAGAAACTGGTCCAGCAAGTCCATGAGGGCGTCGACCTCGCTCCTCGGCCGGGCCCAGTTCTCCTTGCTGAAGGAATAGAGGGTAAGTGCCCGAAGGCGCAATGCGGCCGCCGTGCGCGTGGCCTCGCGGACGGAATCGATTCCCGCCCGATGGCCAAAGATGCGGGCTGCGAATCCCCGTCGCTTGGCCCAGCGACCGTTTCCGTCCATGATGATGGCAACGTGGCGGGGCAGGCGCTCGAGATCCAGGGCGCCAAAAAGGGCCCGTTCCTCCTCCGAAGCGGGTTCGCGAAGGACGGGTTCCAGGGAGGCAGCGGTCTGCGAGGAGGCGTTCTTCAGGGCAGGCATCCGTAGGGGGGATGAAACGGAGACGTTTCACCCGCGCACGATCATGCGGCAAGGGAAAGCGGGGGCCTTTGGCCGGCGCCACCTTCTACGGGGTTGTTTCCTCCTGATTGCACAGGCTAGTCTTTCACCATGACTCCGCGTTTCACGATCCTGATTGCCGTACGCGACCGGGCCGCCCCGCTCGCGCGGTGCGTCGATTGCCTGGCCGCTCTCCACGGCCCTTTCCCAGCGGAATTGATTGTCGCCTGCGATGGCGGGCCGCAGGGCATGCGTGAAGCTGTCGCCCTGCTCGAGGGGCGGACCGGCTGGGAAGTCCGCTGGCTCCAGTTGCCGCCCCGCGGTCCTGCCGCCGCCCGCAATGCGGCGCTCGACTATGCCAACGGCGAACTCGTCCTTTTTCTCAACGACGACGTCCGCTTTGGGCCGGATCTCCTCCACGCCCACCATGCCGCCCATGCCAGCCGACCCGGCCATGCCGTCATGGGCAACACGCGCTGGGCTCCGGAGGTCATCGACTCCGAATTCATGCACTGGGTCGCCCATGCCGATTCCTTCTACTACCTGATCCCGGACGAGCTGTCCGCAACTTGGGAGTACTTCCACACGATGAACCTTTCGGTCGACCGACGCTGGTTCGCTGCAGGCCACCGGTTCGACGAATCCTTCCCCGATCCCGCCTTCGAAGATACGGAACTCGGGTATCGGCTTTGGAAGGAAGGACTGCGTCTTGGCTTCGCCGCGGAGGCGGTACTGTATCACGTGCATCCCTACACGCGGGAGGCGTATATCGCCAAGAGCGTCCAGCGGGGAGCAAGCGCGCGGCGGTTCTGCTCCCTCTATCCCGAGCTGGAGAAGCGCATTCTGGGCGGCTTTGACGTGGGAAGGCCGTCGCTCATGGAACGGCTGGGGTTCGGCGACCCGGCGGCGCGCTGGCAACGGGCGGTATCCCGGGCCTTCCTCGCAGGCTATCGCGGTGCCCCGTCCGCCAACGCATCCAGCCGCACCAACCGCGAGTAAAGATCAAAGGTCTCGTAGCTCGACTCGCGAAGGGTGCGCTCGCGTACGGCCTGGTGCCGCGACAGAACCGCCAGGAGCCGGTGACGCAACTCGATCACATCCCGTAGCACCCCGCGGTTCACGCCCAGAATGCCCTCGGCAAGGGGGAAATCGCGGTAAAGCCGGGCCGCCGGGAAAGCCTTCTCGAGCGTGCCCAGGAGCCGGCGAATCAGGACGCTCGACCCCCCTGTCTCCGAAGGATACATGGCGGAGTAGCGCACGCCATGCTGGTGCAGGCGCAGGATGACTTCGGCTCCCGCAGGATGGACGTCGATGACCACCTCGCGCTCGACACGCTCCACCGCTCCCGGCCTGTGCATCTCACCGGCGAGTCCCTTTACCACCTCCTCGGCGAGGATCCGTTCCTGCACCTCGGCGAAGGCGATGGACCGGACGCCATCGCGCTCCACCGGTGTATAGACACCGTCACTGCGCTCGAACAGGATCCGCCCGGGCTCCGTATAGACAGCCGAAACGTGGACCGGGGGGGTGGCCGCAAGGATGCGGGTCTCGACGCTGAAATGCCGGACGCCGACGCGGTCCAGCCAGACGCCCCATTCCGCCGCCCGCGCCTCCGATTGCTCCCTGAGCAGCAGCCTCGGGACCGGGCCGCCCATCCATTGGCGCACTGTATAGACGTCCTGGCCGACAGCCTTCGCGAGCGCCTCAAGGCGACGCTCCGGGGGCATCTCCGTCTGGAGCCCGAGGAAGACAAGCCAGGCGGGTTCCCCACTCGTCGAATCGATCCGCTCGAGCAGGTGCCCGTAGATCTCCGGGTTGGGAGCCAACCGGGCCAAATGCTCCGTCCTTTTCGCGTCGTTGTCCATGGACTCCGATCCTTGTCCTCCCCCGAAAACGGTCAATCACGATGGGAGGAGATGCCGCCGTCGCCGCCGCGAAGACACATTAACCCGACCACGAAGACGACGACGACGGGAAGAAGCTTGAAGTTCTCGAGGAGCAACAGCGGCCCGGAGGTGAAGGCTCCGTTGCCGAAGGGAAACGGCACCGCAGCGACGGCGAGCGACCCGGCAACAACCACCAGCAACAGACGGTTGCCCTCGGCCACCCCCCGGGCACCAAGGAGCACGACCGGCACCAGCAACTGGACGAGGTAGTGATCCCAAAGAAGGCTCGGGATCAGGAGGGATGCGGCGATGGTGGCGGAGAGAGCGGCGTCCACGCCTGGGGAATCCCGGCGGCCACGCCACAATCCGGCCACCAGTGCACCCAGAACCCCCAACGCCAGCACCCACGTGGCCGCGTTGGCGACCCCAGTGGGCAACGCGATCCAGGGTTGGAAGACGCTCCGTGGGTCCTCCGCCAGCGCCCGGTGGAACAAGGCGTTGAACGATTGGTTGAACGGGTCACGGTGGAATTGGTGTCCATACTCGGGCCAGGTCGACCGGCCGAAGCCCATGTCACCCAACACGCCGAGAAACTCCGCGTGCGGCTCCCAGCCATAGACTCCAACGGCCAATCCCATTCCCACCACGCCGGAGACGGCCATCCATCCGGTCCTCGCCCATTCCCGGCGTGCCAGGAACAGGACCAGCAGCAGCCCGGGCGTGAGCTTGTACAGCGCAAGGAATCCCGCCGCCGGGCCGATCACCCACGGGGCCCATCCCCGCCGGAGGCCAACCGCAAGGAACGCGAAGCCGCCAAACAGCACGGCATTGAGCTGGCCCGCATTGTTCTGTCTATACACTGTGGCGTTCAGGGCCAGAGTCGCGACCAGCAAAGCGAGCACCTCGCCCCGGCGCCACCACCCCCGATCCCAGGCGAGCAGCGCCATCCCGCCCAACAGCAGTACGTGGTTCAGCAGCTGGAAAGCGACCACGCTCGCGGGAAAGTCCAGCCACGCCAGGGGGGTCATCACCAGACCGGTAAACGGCAGATAGACGTAGGGCAGGATGGTCCGGAACCGGGGATCGACCTCCTGGCTGTATTGCCCCGCCAGGGCAAGCATGCCCGAGGCCTCGTAGGGCGACAGTCCCTCGTTCAGCAGCACCGTCCCGAGGTAGACATGCTTGTAGTCGTTCTGATGCGAGGCGAGGCCGGGACGCCCGGTCCCCAGCGTCCCCAGCAGTGGCAGGACCTGGAGCCAGCCGTAGAGCGCGAGGGCAACAACCAGAAGGCCCCACCCGGCAAGGGGTGGGGCCTTGAAGTCACGCATGGCGGGGGCTTCCGATGGGTGCGGTCAGGAGGATGCCCCAAACTCAAGCCGGCGCCCGAGGTCCTCGGCGAGGTCGAGGATCTGGGCGCTCTGGTCTCCGGGTCCAACGATCCGGATGACCGCGGTCTGGCCCTCCTCGCGCACAACGCTGAGGGAGGCAAAAAGCGGCTCGCCGGTCTCGGTTCTTCCCTTCGCAGCGACGCGCACCAACTCGCGGTCGGATATCTGATCGTAAAGGACGCTCGACCAGCTGGCGGCTGGCAATTCCCGGAGAAAGCGCCGCATCTCCGCGTCGGAATCGATGCGAAGGCTCCGCGGGGGATCAACCTTCAGGTCGACCCGTACCCGCGTTCCCGGGAGCGAGGCGACTTCGTGAACGGCGTAGCCGGGGCCTTCCTCGACCACCCTGATCCCCCGAGGGGTAACGTACCCGATGGGGCCAATGGCGACGACCTGGTAGGTGTCAAAGTCCTGGGAACCGGCCATCGGCGGCTTGGCGCACCCGGCCACGAGACCGACGGCAAGAACCACCGTGGCAGCAAGAACCGTCGGCGGAAGGCGGCGAATCATCCTGAATCTCCGGTGAACGAGGTAATGGAAGGGCGATGCTTGGGAGCGGGGGGAAGGGGCGCAAGCAGGGAGGCGCGGGCGTTGGGATCGCCGGCCGGAGGCGCCACAGCGCCCAGCTCGCGGATCTCGCGCATCGTCAGGTCCTCCGTGGTGATTACGAATCGGACGGAGGCGTTGCGGTCGAGAGGAGCAAGGATCTGGGTTTCGTCCCGCTCGAGCGACCGGAAGGACCGCACCGCGTCCACGCGAAAGGTCACCGGACCCTCTGGCGAATTGTAGACGATCCCGGAGAAATCCGGAAGCAGCGTCGTCGTGGTGCGGTCGTCGGAGGAAAAGCCGAGCAGGGCGAGGCCCGTGCCTTCGGAGGTTGTCGAGAAGTCTGCGACGATGGTCCTCGGCCCCACCGCACGGATTTCAAGCCGGTGACTATCCGTTAGGAACACCTGGCGACTGGGCGTCGACTCGGCCATCTGCAGACGCACCTCGCGCTCTCCCGAAAGGCGGAGGAAGCGCAGGCTGATCCGGGCGGAAAGACGCTGGAGGCTGTAATCCCGCTCGGACGCGAGGTTTTCGAGCACGAGAGTCCCCGTGGTGGCCGTCTGGCCTCCCGAGCCCAACTCGGCGCCGGGGCTCCAAGTCGCCATTTGGGCGGGGACAGAAAACACCCCCAACCCCACGATCATGCACACCAGCAACGCGGTCCAAGCCTGCTCCCTGCTGAAGACGCCATGGTTTGTGCCCATGGACGGGCCCCCTTGGTTCCAGGTTCGAGGAGACGAACGAAGCAACCCGGTTTCGGCTGTCGATCTCTTTGGCTGATGATGATCTGCGGACGAAAGGTGTCAACCGATTGCAGCCATCGCGCAAGGCGCCGGGATGGGGCCCGGCAGATGCCGGAAAGGGCGCCGGTCGCCATGGCCGGGGCGGGGATCCGGGATCGCCCGGGAACAGGAAAGACCTTGCCATCCCGGCCTCTGTTTAATAGATATAGGAATTGTCGATTATAGACAGCGATACCCTCCCAAGACCGCCTGTCATGACTCCTCCCGCGCCAAATGCCCCCGCGGCCACTGCTGCCCGCGACCGTTCACAGCCCGCTGCCGCGGGTGTACCCCCGAACCCCTACCTGCTCCTGACCCCCGGGCCCCTCACAACCACGCCCACCGTCAAGGCCGCCATGCTCCGCGACTGGTGCACCTGGGACGCGGACTACAACCGTCTGGTCGAGGAAATCCGCCACCGCCTCGTCCGCCTCGCCACCCACCTCGATGCGGACCATAGCGCGGTCCTCATGCAGGGAAGCGGCACCTTCTCCGTCGAGGCGACCATCGGGAGCCTGGTGCCCGAGGATGGGAAGCTGCTGGTTCTCACCAATGGTGCCTATGGCGACCGCATTGTGGAGATCGCCCGCCGCCTGAGAATCCCCGTCGAGGCCATCGACAGCGGCGAGGTCGCTCCTCCCGACCCGGCCCAACTCGACCGCCGCCTCGCCTCCGACACCTCCATCACCCACGTCGCCGTCGTCCACTGCGAGACGACCACCGGCATGCTGAATCCCGTGCAGGAGATCGGTGCGGTCGTCGCCCGCCACAGGAGGAGGTTCATCGTCGACGCCATGAGCAGCTTTGGCGGTATCGCCTTCGACATGGCCGCATGGAACATCGACGTACTTGTCTCGAGCGCCAACAAGTGCATCCAGGGGGTGCCGGGGTTTGGCTTCGTGGTGGCGCGGCGGGAAATCCTCGAGGAATGCCGGGGCCGGGCCCGCTCCCTCGCTCTCGACCTCCACGATCAATGGGCCTGCATGGAGGCCAATCGTGGCAAGTGGCGCTTCACCTCGCCCACCCACACGGTGCGCGCGTTTGATCAGGCGCTCATCGAGCTCGACGAGGAGGGGGGCATTCCGGCGCGCGAGGCCCGCTATCGCCGCAACCAGGCGATGCTCGTGACGGGTATGGAGGACCTCGGGTTCCGGCCCCTCCTCGCCCGCGAGCACCAATCGCCGATCATCACGTCCTTCCACTATCCGGAGGGGACCGGCTTCGGTTTCGAGGAGTTCTATCAGCGGATGAAATCCGCCGGGTTTGTCCTCTATCCGGGCAAGGTCAGCCGGGCGGCCACCTTTCGGATCGGCACCATCGGGGATGTGCACGAGGCGGACATCGCCCGGCTGCTGGACACCATCGGGGCAAACCGCTACTGGCTGGGCTAAGGGAAGAAACGGCGTTTTTCCGTTGCGTCGGGGGCTGCGATTGCTTTTGCTTCCCCGCTCGCCGCGCGGGAAGTCCCCGTGCGGCACACCTTTGCACGGAATCAGGACCACGGGCGCGTCGCCATGAATGAGATTATCCGAGACCTGGAAGCTCCCAGCCTCAAGACGGACCTTCCCTATTTCCGCCCGGGCGATACCGTCCGTGTCTCCGTCCGCATTGTTGAGGGAGACAAGGAACGCATTCAGGACTATGAGGGGGTCGTGATCGCGCGCTGTGGCTCGGGCCTGCGCGAGACCTTCACCGTCCGTCGCATGTCCTTTGGCGTCGGCATGGAGCGCATCTTCCAGCTCCACAGCCCCCGCATCGAGGCCATCAAGGTGGTCCGCCGCGGGCGTGTGCGCCGCGCCAAGCTCTATTACCTCCGCAACCTGCGCGGCAAGAAGGCCCGCCTTACGGAGCGCCGCGTTGGCGAGGGCAAGCTCGCCCGCGAGGCCGCCGCGGACCAGAAGTCCCTCCTCGCCCAGGTGGAAAACGCCGAGACCAACCAGGCTACCCTGAATGCGGCGAACGGTGCCGAGGCGCAGGCCGCCGCCGAAACCGCCGTGGCAGATGCCCCCGAAGCAACCGAGGCGACCGAAGAAACCAAGGACTGACGGTCCAGCCCCCTGCGAACCTTGCGAACCGCCCGGCCCCCCGCCGGGCGGTTCCCTGTTTCTGCCTACTCGGTTCCTTCGTCGAGGATGAACGCCTGGCCCACGTGGCTCGGGTCGCGAAGGTTCGCCACGACCGCCTGAATCTCCGCGGGAGGCTCCGCCGTTAACCGCGAAACAACCATCGCCACGGCGAAATTCGTCAGCATGCCGATCGTGCCGAAGCCCTCCGCCGAGACGCCGAGGAAGAACGGCCCGGTGGTCCCCGATTTGACCAGGACGATGTAGGCCAGGGTGATCCCGAGCCCTGCAACCATGCCGGCGATGGCCCCTTCGCGATTCATCCGCCGATCGAAAATCCCAAGCAGAATCACCGGGAAGAAACTGGCCGCCGCCAACCCGAAGGCGAGCGCGACCACCTGGGCCACGAAGCCCGGCGGATTGATCCCAAAATATCCAGCGACCAGAACAGAGACCACCACCATGACCCGCCCCACCCCCACGCGGCGAGTCTCCGATGCCTGAGGATTGATCATGCGAAAGTAAATGTCGTGGGCGATGGAACTGGAAAGCACAAGAAGCAGCCCGGACGCGGTCGACAGCGCGGCGGCGAGCCCCCCGGCGGCCACCAGCGCGATCACCCACGGCGAGAGATTGGCGATCTCCGGCGTGGCCAGAACGATGATGTCGCGATTTACCGTAATCTCATTGAGGGCCTCGTCCGGCGAGAGAATCACCCGGCCGTCGCCGTCCTTGTCGTCGAAGGCAAGGAGCCCGGTTACCTCCCATTTCTGCACCCAGGAAAGCGCCCGCACCTCGCTGAGGGGCTGATCATGGAGGGATTGAATGATGTTGTATCGGGCGAACATGGCAAGCGATCCCGCCGTCGTGTAAAGCAAGGCGATGAAGAGGAGCGCCCAGAAGGCCGAGTGGCGCGCCGCACGCACGTTGCGAACGGTGTAGAACCGGACAATCACGTGGGGAAGCCCCGCCGTGCCCACCATCAGCGCGATGGTGATACACAGCACATCAAGCTGCGACTTGTAGACGAAGGGCTGTGTATATGGGGCGAAGCCGAGTTCCTCATGGAGCCCGTTGAGCCGCGAGGCGATATCGCTGGCAGGCAGGGCCAACTGGGGCACCGGGTTTCCCGTGAGCGTGAACGCGAGCGCGAACGCCGGAATCAGGAAGGCCATGATCAGGACCACGTATTGGACCACCTGGGTCCAGGTGATCCCCTTCATCCCGCCGAGGACGCTGAAGAAGGCGACAATGACCATGCCGATGACAACGCCGACCTCGACCTGGACGCCGAGGAAGCGCCCAAACACGATCCCGACACCCTGCATCTGGCCCGCGACGTAGGTGACCGAGACAAAGATCGCGGCGATCACCGCGACGATCCGCGCCGTGCTGCTGTAGTAGCGATCCCCCACGAAATCGGGCACCGTGTACTTGCCGAACTTGCGCAGGTAGGGGGCGAGCAGGAGCGCCAGCAACACGTAGCCCCCCGTCCATCCCATCAGGTAGATCGAGCCATCGTATCCAAGGAAGGACACGAGCCCGGCCATCGAGATAAAGCTCGCGGCGGACATCCAGTCGGCGGCCGTCGCCATGCCGTTCGCCACCGCGGGAACTCCGCGCCCCGCAACAAAGAATCCCGCACTTTCCTTCACCCGGGCCCACCATCCGATGCCCAGATACAACATGAACGTGATGGTAACAAAAAGGAAGGTCCAAGCCTCGACGGTCATGGGGCCTCCTCCCCGTTCTCTGTCTCGTCCTCCTCCCGGTCATACCGATGCGCATGGTCGATGCGGTCCATCCCGACTGCATAGACGGCGATCAGGACAATGAAGACGAGGATGGCGCCCTGCTGGGCCATCCAGAACCCAAGGGGCACCCCGCCGAAGGGAATGGCGTTGAGGGGTTCGACAAAGAGAATGCCTGCACCGATGGAGACCAGAAACCAGATGGTGAGCAGGGTCACGATCAGACGCAGGTTGGCGCGCCAATACGATCTGGCGATTTCGCGGGCCTTCTCCTGCCGGTCCGGAGGCGTATCATCCATGGGGGAACTCCTTTTGATTTCGCGGGGATTTGGACCGTTTGCCGCTCTGTGTCCAGCCGAATTCCCGGTTGGCAATCGGCTGTCCTGTTGGTCATCCTGTGTCTGGAGATACCCATGAGCTCACCCGACCAGACCGATCTTTCTGATCTTTCCTCGTCGCTTCGCGACCGCTTGGAGGCTGCCCGCAAGGGTGCCCGCACCCGCCACCGCACCCTCCCCGGGCTCGAGGCCACCCACCATTACTCCGACGATCTCCTCGCCATCCTCCGCGATCACGTGGAGAATACGGCCCGAGAACTCCGCAAGCAGTCACTCCGCTCCCAGCTCTGCGTGGCCGCCGTGGGGGGCTTCGGCCGCCGGGAACTCTCGCTCTTTTCCGATATCGACTTCGTCTTCCTCCTCGCTTCCGAGCCCACCGACGAGGCCCAGGAATTCATCCGCGCCGTCCTCTATCCGCTCTGGGATCTCGGGCTCGACCTTGGGTATGCGGTGCTCCCCGTGCGCGAGATTTTCGCCGCCCTTGGCAGCGACCTCCACAAGACCACCTCCCTCCTCCACCAGCGCCCCATCTGGGGCGACGAGACCCTCTGCGAGGACCTGTCGGACCGGCTCCACGCCCGCCTGCGCAAGTCCCACCTCCTCTGGTTTGTTGAGGAGATGCGCGACGACCGCCGCCAGCGCCACGAGCGCCACGGCGACACCGTCAACCTGCTCGAACCGGATCTCAAGAATTCCCGAGGCGGCCTCCGTGACCTCCATATCCTTTTCTGGTTAACCTTCGCCACCTTCGGAGAAACCCGGCTCGAACGCCTCGCGGAAAACGGCCTCATCTCCGACTCGGAGCTGATTCGCCTCCAGGCCGCCTGGTCCTTCCTGCTGGACATGCGCAACAGCCTGCACCTGGCGGAGGGACGCCGCGTCGACAAGCTCAGCCTGGAGCGCCAGATCCGCGTTGCCGAGGTCATGAACATCACCTCCGCCGGCGCGACCCTCGCCGAGGAAAACCTCATGCGGACCTACTACGAGCACGCCGGCATGATCGACCGGCTGGCGAGCCGCATGCTCGAATCCGCCTTGCGCCACACGCCGGGAACCGCCGAGGCCCTCGGCAGCGTCTCTCCCGCCCGCCGGGTCTTTCGCGACTTCTGGGCGCGCGGATCGCGCATCTGGATCGAGGAACGCGATATTCCCGCCATCGACATCGATCCCTACTGGCCCCTGCGCCTCTTCCACGCCGCCGCCCGCGAGCGCCTCGAGCCCAGCGACGAAACCCTCCGCCACATCGAGGAGCGCCATTCGCGTATAGACGAGGACTTCTGCCGCTCGCCCATCGCCCGCGACCTCTTCCTCGGCATCCTCCGCACCACCAGCGGCTTCATCGCCCCCACCCTCCGCTCCATGAATCGTTGCGGCTTCCTCCACCACTTCCTGCCCGAATGGTCCATGGTGCGCAACCTCCCCCGCCTGGATCACTACCACGCCTTCACCGTTGACGAGCACCTGATTCGAAGCATCGACGTGGCCGAAAGCCTCCAGCAGTCCCCTCCCCCGCCGGGTATGGAGGCCCCCGCCACCGTCGCGCGCGAGATCCTTCGCCTCGACCTCCTTCACCTCGCCCTCCTCCTCCACGACATGGGCAAGGGCGAGGGGCGCGGCCACGTGATTCGCGGCATGCACATCGCCCAGCGCGTGGCCGAGCGGCTCGAGCTCCGCCCCGTCGAGCAGGAAATCGTCCGCGTTCTCGTCGCGAATCACCAGCGCATGACCCACATGGCCCTTCGCCGCGACCCGGACGACGCCTCGCTCGCGAGGGAACTCGCCGAGGCCATCGGCCGCCCCGAAGTCGTCCGCATGCTCTACGTCCACAGCGCCTGCGACCTCGCCGCGGTCTCCAGCGAGTCCTGGAACGACTGGCGCGGCCAGCTCCTTACCCAGCTCTACGAGCGTACCATGGCGGCGCTCCGCGGCACCGAGCTCGACCGCCCCCGCCGCACCACCACCATCAACCTCCACGAACGGGTCCTCCTCGCCATCGACGAGTCGCCCGATCCCCCCCCCTTCAACCGCGCCGACCTCGATCATTTCCTCGCCAACATGCCCGACCGCTACCTCCGCGCCGTCCCCACCCGCGACATGGCCCGCCACTTCCTCATGACGCTTGAACTCGATGCCAGCCGGAAGATCATTCATCGTATAGACACCTACGAGGGATCCGACTACGTGGAGGTCACCTTCGCCGCCACGGACGCCCCGGGCCTCTTCAGCCACCTCTGTGGGGCGCTCGCCTCGCGTCGGCTCTACATCCTTTCCGCCCAGGTCTATACGGCCACCTCCGGCGAGGCGATCGACGTGTTCCAGCTCCGCGTGCCGCCAAACATGATGGATGATATCGACCAGGTCTTGGAGCGCATGGCCAGCCAGGTGTCCCGCATCATGGCAAAGGGCGAGGAGCCGGACTGGACGCCCGCGGGCCCGGGTGTCAGCACGCCGGTGCTGACACCGGACCGGCTTCGCATCCGGCCCCCACGCGTCGACATCAACAACGACCTCTCGCCCACGCACACGGTCCTCGAGGTCCGCGCCCCGGACCAGCCGGGAATCCTTGGGACCATCACCCGCATCCTGGGCCGCTTCAGCATCAATATCGACCTCGCCTTCATCGCCACGGAAAGCTACCAGGTGGTTGACGTGTTCTACGTGACCGATCTCGAGGCGAACAAGATCACCGAGGCACACAAGCTCCAGACGCTGAGGGATGCCTTGCTGCGGGCGATCCACGACCAGATTGGCGTGGAGGCGGCTCCGGCCGGATCCTAGCCCGGCGGCTCGATGATCGAGAAGGCATACGGCACGTCGAAGTCCTCCCGGTAAATCTCGAACGTGCGCTGGACCGCGTGGAGGTTCATCCCCACCAGCAACAGCGTATAGACAACCAGGAGTGTCCGCAACCAGGGCCCCCGCCACCATCCCGCCGGCAACGCACAAATGAGCATCACCACCAGCATCCCGTGCCAGTTGGGCGCATAGATGAGGAACTCGCGACCGTAGACAAAGTGCAGCAGGGCCTGGGCAAGCAGGGGAATTCCGAGGGCGAGGGCCCAGGGACGGCGGCGCAGGTGCCACAACCCCGCCCCGAGGAGCGCCAGCGTCCCCGCAACCGCCGGGGCGTGCCACCATCGCCAGCTCCGGAAGTCCTCGTCCACCAGCGTGATCGACAAGAACCGGCGGGTTTCCCGGGGCGGCGACCATTCGGCGATCACCGGCTCCGGGGAAACAAACGTATAGACGAGCGATTGGGCGGCCTGGTCCGCCAGCCTCCCCAGCGGGTTGCCGAAGACCTGCTCGCTCTCGAAGAACTTGAACTCCTTCTTCACGACCTCGTTGATCTTGTAGTGGGACTCGGTGCCGGGAAAGATCTCCTCCTGAAGTTCCTTGAGCCCCACGACGAGCGCAACAAACCCCACCCCCATCGCCGCCAGGTATCGCCCCCAAAGGACCCGCGGCATGGCGGAACGGATCTCTCCGAAGCGGAACCAGAAGGCGACCGCAACGGGCAGAACCTGGGAGATGGTGACGCCGTAGCCCCCGAGGGCGACGAGGACCCAAAGGGCGGCCTCCGCCGGAGTAAAGGGGCGCCCCCGGCACTCGGCCCAAAGAACGAACGGGAGCAGCGTGAAGATGCCGGAGGCGCTCGCCGTGTCGGGGATGGCGGCGTGGAGAAAGGTGCTGAAGCTGGCGCCAAGCAGGGCCATGACGATGGCGGCGGCCCAGGGATTGTTGGTCAAGCGCCAGGCGAGATGCCCCGCCAACGCGATTTGGAGCGCCAAAAACCCAATCGAGAGGAGACGCGCCGCCGAGGCGGGGTGCGCGCCGTCAAACGCAACTGCATTCACCGGCATCCCGAGAAACGCGATATATTTATAGATGGGGTGGGTCCGGGGCCTGCCGGAGGCGGACCAGCTGGTCCAGTCCGAGATCACCCGCGTCGTGTCCATGTCGTAAAAGGCGTTGTTGGGGGACCCCATCAGGTCGACGCCGGCGGAGAATCCGAATGCCACCAGGCAAAGAAGGCACACAAGGAGGGGCAGAAGTGTCAGCGGGAGCCAGGCGGGCCCCGGCCGGCGCGGGGGGAAGGGCGCCAAGTCAGCGTTGGGAGCGGGGGGATCGGGGGCCGCGGGAATCATGGCGCGGAATCGTTTGGGGCGGTCTCAAGCGCTTCAATGGCATTTTCCGCTTTCCGTTGGAGTCTTGGAGGGTGGCGCCGACGCCGGCGTTCCTTAAGAATCCCTAAGGCCCGGCGGGTTCTGGTCGACGCCCCCGGGGCGGCGCGTCCCTTGCTCCTCGGCTTCCGGATCTCCGGCGAATGCCGGCCGGCTGCCACTCGCGCTTGCACCCCGACGCGAACTTCCCCAACACGGCCCCTCGATGCTTCCCGTCCTTGTCTTCCTCCCCTTTGTGGCAGCGGCGCTGATCGCGGGCATTCGCCTCCCAGCGCTGACGGCCTATCGCTGGGTGGCTCTGGTCTTCACGGCGGTGGCGCTCGGGTTGCTGGCGACCATGTCCGCCGGCTGGTCGCAGGACGAGCCCATCGTCTTCAGTCTCCCCTGGATGCCGGCGGTCGGATTGCACTTCTCCGTCTGGCTCGACGGGCCGGCCCTCTTCTGGGCCTGGCTCGTCCTCGGCATCGGCTTCCTCGTCATCTGGTACGCGGGCTATTATATGAAGCCCAACGACGCACCGCGGCGCTTCTACGCCTCGCTGATGCTGTTCCTGGGCGCCATGCTCGGCCTCGTCCTTTCCCGCAACGTGCTGCTGATGTTCGTCTTTTGGGAGCTTACCTCGGTCTCCTCGTTCCTGCTCATCAGCCACTGGCACCACAAGAAGTCGGCGGTGGCGGGCGCAAAGCGGGCCCTGCTCGTGACCGGGCTTGGGGGCTTGTCGCTGATGGCGGGCATCGCGGTTGTCGGCGTGGTGCTGGCGGCGGCGGGGATTCCCAATTACTTAGAGTGGGATGTACTCCGCAGTCCGGAGGCGCTGGCGGCCCTGAAGGGACATCCCGCCACTCCGGTCGCCTTGCTTTTGATGCTCGGAGGGGTCTTTACAAAGAGCGCCCAGTTTCCGTTTCACTTCTGGCTGCCGGCAGCCATGGAGGCGCCAACGCCGGTCTCGGCGCTGCTCCACGCGGCGACCATGGTGAAGGCCGGCATCTACCTCCTCGGCCGCATCTATCCCATGTTCCACGACGAGTTCCTGTGGCTCCTGCTGGTGGGCGGGATCGGCGTGGTCACGATGATGGTGGGCGGGTATCTGGCCCTTCTCGCGAAGGACCTCAAGCAGATCCTCGCCTTCTCCACCGTCAGCCAGCTCGGCCTGCTGACCGCCTATTACGGATTTGGCTACAACAGGGTCGGCGGGGATGACCTGCTCGCGCTCGACCTGCTGCTCGTCGCGAGCCACGCGCTCTTCAAGGCGGGGCTTTTCATGCTTTGCGGGGTGATCGACCACGAGGCGGGGACACGCGATTGGACGCGCCTTGGCGGCCTCGTGCGCAAGATGCCCGCGACGGCCTTCCTCACTGTGGTCGGCTGTCTTTCCATGGCGGGCATGCCGTTTACCCTCGGCTTTGTTGCGAAGAAGCTTTTCCTCGACGCCGGCGTGAAGCTCGCCACGCCGGAGCTCTATCTCGAAGACGGGCTTCTGCTCCTCGCCATCCTTGCGAGCGTCCTCACCATGGCCTACAGCATTCGCCTGTCCTGGTCACCCTTCTTTGGAAAACCCCGCGACGAGGCCGTGTACAAAAAGGCCCACGAGGGGAGCTGGCTTTTCCTCTCCGCTCCCGCCTTCCTGATCCTCCTCTGCCTGCTTGGCGGGCTGTACGTCCCAATCCTCGAAACACCGCTGTCGCGTCTGGTGGACACGCAATATTTCTATACGGGCACGAAATACAGCGTGGCCATGTTCAAGTCCGCGGACTTCCTCTTCTGGGTCAGCCTCGGCATTTATGCGGTGGGTGGTCCGTTGGTGTTCCTCGCCTCGGGGTCGCTGATGCGGCTGAACGAACGCCTCCATCAGCCGACACCGTTTCTACGGCTTTCGGACCGGTTGTTCGACGAGTGGATTCCCGGCCTGGCCCTATGGACGCGGCAAGCGACGCAGGCGCCTTCGCTGGCGCGCAATGCCGCCATTGTCTCCGGCTTCATCGCACTCGCGGCTGCTGCGTCCTTCGG